>PBNV01000024.1 GCA_002723345.1 Rhodospirillaceae bacterium | reverse complement strand
CTTCTTAATCCTTACATGAAATGGATTCTGCTCAACTGAAAGAGCCCGAACACCTAAAATGTTATAACGCCGGGGTCGCAAGCCGTCAAACGATGGAGAAGAACCCATCCACGATCTTTGAACTAACTGAAAAAATTTTGGTATAGTAGTGGTTACACGAACTGCAAGGACGGAGAAGATGGATATAGACGATCTAGAGCCCCTGAAAAGGAAATCAACGCCTATGAATCTCGAGATTATGTCGTTAGATGCGCTCCGCGCTTATATTGCAGATCTAGAAGCGGAAATTTCTCGGGCAAGGTCGGAGATCGCTGCAAAGGAAATCGCCCGACAAGGTGCTGAAGAAGTTTTTAGAAAGTAGGAGCTGCCTTGCCACCTCCCTTGTAACTTCTACCATTTCCTAATAGAGCGTTGCCTTTTGATTCCAGAACAAGTCGATTGAATCTGACAGCAACTTCTATAACGACAGAGTTTGGGGCAAAAGTGATGTTTGTCAGCTAAACACGATATTCGCCTTCCTTTCTTCATTCTTCTCTTATCCTGCAAATCAAGCTCATCGTTGAGACTAATGAGACATTCAGCGGTTTTTGCCTACTTAAACCTGTAAAGTGTGCGTTTTTTAAGTCGATGTTCCATAGGTCTTGAATGTTGGAGGAGAGACGCGCACAACTAATTTGTTGAATATCAGATAAATAGGTTGACCCGCTTGCCGGCTGTTCGCTAAAGTTTCGTCGCTTGCAGTTTGTCAGGCAAGTTTAACAGGGAAAAATCGCGGGGGGTTTGCCTTCAAAGGCGCCCCTTTTTTTTGTCCGGACTGTGATCCGGAGGGGTGTGGTTAGACTGGTGCTGGGTAAGTTGGTTTAAGTTTGCCATTCAACTTCGTATAAGGTTATAGGTTCGTCGAAGCCTTTCATATCCCTCCCGCCCCGGTTCTTAAATTTGTACTTCTTTCCCGCACAAATACCTCTCACGACCTCAGATACAAAAATTTCGTGGTTACTGGCCTTATCCGCTATCCGGGCTGAAAGCTGAACGGCAGTGCCGTAAAGATCATTGTTTTCAACAATCGGTTCGCCAGCATTTATGCCAATTTTTATGCCTAATGGTACTGTCGGATTTGCTTTATTGCTCTCGTCAGTTTTTCTTTGAATGTATATCGCCGCGTTTACAGAGTTTGCGGTGTTGGCGAAAGAAGCCATGATACCGTCGCCGGTATGCTTTATCTCCTGCCCATGGTAGGTGTTAAGTGCGGCACGAACGATACGGTCGTGGGTTCTCACAACTTGTTGGGCTGCCTCATCCCCATGGTTTTGGGTCATTGCTGTAGATCCAACAATATCTGTAAACATCACCGCGATAGTCCCTCCGGCTGCGTTGGCATTAGAATGAGAAGCAACTGATTTTGCATTCCATCGATCCAGTGCCGACCCTAACCTTTGCCCAGCATCCGGTGCACCTGCAATGTGAGCTAGAACGTCCTCTCGACCCGACTCGATGATGTTCAAATATTTAGGGTTAGAAAGGTAGTCTTGGAATGTGTCTACAAATTTACGTGCTTGGTTCGGTTTAGTGCCTAAGATACTCAGAATGTCAATTGTAATTTGCCTGGTTTCTTCGCTTTCCAAGTCCTTGTTCGTCGCCATCGAGTCACAGACCCCAGCAACGTAAAGGTTTATTCCAAATTTATTAAATGAGTCCAGTTTTGGGCGGGATTTTTTGAGGAACTCTAATGCCTGGTTAATGAATGTTAAGATATTATTTTTTACCGCCATAGCCATCTGGGAGAGCGGCACATCTCCATCCTGGTCTCCCTCGCCCACTGCTAGAGAGTCCTGAGGATCCATTGCTGCTATTACATCCTCAAGATTGTCATTGGCCAGCGCTGCTTCCTCTTCGGCCGCCCAGCGAGCGTCTTGCCTATTCAACCCCTGTTTTGATGTTGGTGTTTGGGTGGAAAGTTCCTCTGCAGCGTTAAATTCTTCCCAATCACTATCTTTGCCTGAGTTTAAGAATGTAAACACAATCATCGCAAAAATAAATGTGATTACATAAACGATAAACAGGATTTGTAATTGATTTTGTTTAACTGTGACGTTGTTAATGGCGCCAGAGTGGTTCAACCCCAGTGAAACTACATAGGTTACAAGTCCGGCAATGATGCAACTAACAATCGCCAGCATTAGCGTTTGGGTGACAAGTTTTGAAAGAGAGTCGTATTTGCCTGAACTAGAACGGGCCACGAATCTATCTCCAATGATACACCGCCATTAATTCGCCGTGTTACCGCCCCCAACAACAAATAACGAGTTTTTGTATTACAAAAACATTTTCGTAAGAGATTTCTGACAGTCTTATCTAAATTTACGCTCCAAATAAACTGCTTATTTTCTGATCCAATAAATGTAATTTTATGATAATAAAAATTTTAAAAGACCCTCATCTCTACTCAACTTCGTCTAAACCACAGTTTCTATTTTTCTAGGCCTAAATTCTGGAAACGTTTGTTAAACTTGGCTACCTGGCCGCCACTATCTACGAGACGGTGCTCACCAGTCCAAACAGGGTGGGATTTGGAGTCGATATCGAGCTTCATAATGTCGCCAGGTTTCCCCCAGGTGGAACGTGTTTGGAACTCACTTCCATCTGTCATCACGACCGTTATCTCGTGGTAATCTGGGTGTATTTCTTTTTTCATAACTAATCTCCTCCGGAAGCGATCGCGCTTTATACAGAAGCCCGCATTCAGGCGCAAGAGTGCAGTTTTACGACGGTTTATGGGGATTTCGATACTTTAGGTGCCTTATCTCCAACGGCTAAACTAAAAAGGAGAATGAGGGCCATAAGGGCAGCACCCGCGTAAAACGGCCAGTCTTTGCCCGCAAAGGCAAAAATATAGCCTGCGCCAGCGGGGCCCAGAACTCGGCCCAAGGTGGATGCTGAACGCCCAATTCCTTGGATCGCACCTTGCTCTCGTTCTGAAACTTGAAGGGAGAGTTGGCTGGCAAGGGCCGGGGAACTCAGACTAAATCCGTAAGCCACAACAGCCATGGCAATCAGCAGCATGGCCAAATTGTTGGAGAACGGAATAATCAACAGCCCAATGCCCAAAGCGACAAACCCATGTTTAACGAGATAAGTTTCTCCCCATTTCCTGGACATTGGACCCACCAGTGCACCTTGAACGAGGGCACTGATGATACCTGTATAGGCAAAAACATAGCCGTTTTGAGCGACCCCCCACCCAAACGTGCGTCCACTCCAGAGGGCGAAAGTGGACTCCAGGCCGGCAAACACAAGGACGGACATGAAGGTTAGGATTATTGTGGTTCGAATATCACTCCGTGACATAGTATGGGTAAATTGGAGCCAGCGCTCTTTTCTTGATTTCGCAACGATGGTGGCGCGGATGTCAGGTGCAAGAGACTCCCGGAGTATAAACCCAGCCAGCAGGAGAGCTATCCCAGAAAAAGTGGCAGCCACATAGGAGGGTATTGCGAAGTTAGTAACAGAAGGATCTGATCCTGCCAGTAAGCCGCCAATTGCTGGCCCGGCAATGAACCCAAGCCCGAAGGCAGCGCCCAAAAGTCCCATACCTTTTGCTCGGTTTGTTTCTGATGTGATATCTGCCATGTAAGCGAAGGCAGCGGCGATGCTGCCGGCCATAAGGCCACCCCAGGCGCGCACCAGATAAAGAGACGTCAAATCTGACGCGAGTGCGAGCCAGACGTAGGCAACAGCGGTTCCTGCTAAACTGAACAAAAGAACGGGCCGACGGCCATATTTATCGCTGATCCGTCCCCAGACAGGTGCCGTGATGAACTGTGCGAGTGAATAGATGGCCATCAGCAGAGTGACCTGATCCGGACTGGCGCCGTAATGCTCTCCGTAAAATGGTAAGAGCGGGATGATAATTCCAAAGCCAACGAGATTTATGAAGACGATCAAAAAGAGAATGAACATTAATTAGAATGGTCTGCGTTTGCGATTGTATGGGGTTTTTTAGCGTTGGGTGAGCTTCAACTCAATTCGGCGGTTTCGGCGATAAGCTTTTTCGGTATCTCCGAGATCTATCGGTTGGTATTCACCAAATCCTGTTGCCGCCAGGTTCTCCGACCGAATGCCCTGCTCGACGAGCGATTTTACGACGGAGATTGCTCTCGCTGTGGAGAGCTCCCAATTTGAGGGAAAGCGGGAGGTCCTTATTGGAACCTGATCAGTATGGCCGTCCACGCGAAGGATCCAATCAATATTTTCGGGAATTTTTGATGTTATAGCTCTAAGCGTTCCTGCGAGCTGCTCGATTTGGATACGGCCTGCTGTGCCAAGTCGGTCAGACCCCTTTGAAAATAAAACCTCTGACTGAAAGACAAACCGGTCCCCCACGATCTGGATGCCCGGCTGGTTGCCCAGCACATCGCGCAACCGACCAAAGAACTCTGATCGGTAGCGTGACAGTTCTTGAACTTTGCTTGCCAACGCAGCATTCAGGCGGGAACCCAAATTCGCAATTTTGATTTTTTGTTGTTCAGCAATCCGTTCAGAGACCTCGAGGGTTTGAGCGATTTTAGAAATTTGTACTCGCAGCGCCTTGATTTGTTGGTTCAAGAGTGCGACGCGTGCCCGAGCCGTCTCTGATAGCCTCTTCTCGGTGATAATTTCCTCGTCTTTTTCAGCGACTTGACTGATTAGGCTCCTGAGGCGAATTTCTAACTGCTCTCGAAGGGCCTTTAATGCCTCTATTTCATTTGTTAGCGCAGTTATTTGCGCCAGTTGTGCGCCTATTTTCTCTCGGTCGGCCTGAATGTTGGCGAGGGACGCGTCAAGATCAGTCTGAATTTTTAACACGTTTTTCTCGGCGGTTTCTGCTCTGATTATCGTGTCCCTGATTTTCAGAGCCAAGTCATCGCGAGTTGCAACGGAGGCTTGCAACTCATCTGATAGCTGCGCGATGTTTAAGCGTAAATCGGCATTCGCCTGACGTTCAAGGTTTAAAAGATCAGCCAGCTCCGATACTTGACCGCGAAGCCGATCGAGTGCTTGATCACGCCCGGAAAGGGCATCATTCAGAAAGAACTGGGCGATGACAAATATCATTAGCAGGAAGATGATGACCATCAACAGCGTGGCGAGGGCATCAACAAAGCCAGGCCAAATGTCGGCACGATGTTGGTGTCGGCGGGAGAGGGGGGCCACCGGATCGTACTCCTAAAATTAGTCGCGCGAGCTAGCGGCGATAGTGCGCGCAAGCAGTTTAATTTCGCTCCGAAGTTGCTGAACGATATCATCCCGACCGGCCGATATTTCCTGCAATAAGCGGGCGACATGGACATCCAAATTCCGGATATGGTCCTGGGTGGCGTCATCAAGGCCGCCGTCGACGTTCGCACGATTTGTCGCAATGCGCTCCAGCAAAGTTTTCAGGTCGCTTTGGTTTTCCGTTAGCTTGACCAGTGTGTGTTGTTCGGCCTTCATTTGGTCCCCCAGTGTTCCCAGACTATCGGTTAATCTAACAAGGCTGGCATTGCTGGCAATGTTACTCTCTTCTCCCCGCGCCAAGGTCCTCTGAAGGTTTTCAAGACTTTCGGCTGTTTGTTCCAGGAGGGCCTGAACATACGCCGGAACGGACTGATCACCATCAGCGGCGATTGTGCCCGACGATAGCCGTGTTAGGCTCGAGAGCCATTCCTCTAGATCATTATAAAACCGGTTTTGTGCCTGGCCCGATTGTAAATCCAGGAACCCGAGGATCAGGGAACCAGCGAGGCCGAATAACGAGGAGGAGAACGCCGTGCCCATGCCATCCAACGGTGCCGCCAAGCCAGCTTTCAGGTTACTGAAGACCACAGTGAAATCCCCCCCGCTGACACTGAGACTCCCGATGACTTGGCGAATGGACCCTACGGTTTCCAGGAGCCCCCAAAATGTTCCAAGCAGACCCAAAAAAATGAGCAGCCCAATTGTGTAGCGGGATAGGTCCCGAGCCTCATCTAACCGCGAGGCAATGCCGTCTAACAGTGAGCGCATAGAGAGGGTAGAGAGACTTAGAGCATCTTGACGTTCTCCCAGCATTGTGGCCATGGATGAGAGTAGTTTGGGCGGTTTGCTGTGTGAGGGGTTCGGGCTATTTTTACGAAACCGCTCAATCCAAGCGACTTCTGGGAATAGTACAAAGACTTGGCGGAAATTATAAAAGACTCCTAAGACTAGGACGCCAACGATAAGGCCGTTTAAAAAGACGTTGGCCTCGAAAGCCCGGCGCAACGGGAGTACAAGGAAAAAACTCAATAGGCCAACCGCAATGACAAACAAGGCCATCCTTACTAGGAAGCGTTGGGGCGACGTCACCTGTTAGTCTCCTTTATTCCCCATGCTCTGCGCAGTGACCCTATGCTCGCCCGGGGGTCGCGCGTCGGCCGGCAAACTTTTCTCAGTTTTCAAACACTCGCAAATCCACCCGACTTGGTCCCCCGGGAGGTACTTTATTGCCAAGCGCGCGAACATCAATTCTGGTGCTGCGTATACCCTGTTTGATCAAAAAAGAACGCACCGCCAGCGCACGGGCGAGCGACAATCGCCTGGCTTTGCTGGGCGACAATTTCGCTTCTCCGGCATAGGCCATCAGTTGCAATCTCATCGCTGCATTTGATTTCATCCGGGCTACAATAGTTGCTAGGTTTTTCTGCGCGATCGGCGTTAAAGCCGATGCTCCAGCGGCGAAGGGTACATAAGCAGTCTGCGGTTCTGGGGTTTCTGGCGGCTTGGATGCCTGTTGCACTGGATTAGGCATCGTCGCTCGATTGACAGTGCCCGTAACCTTCCCCGGGGTCGGTGCGAGCCGCTTGGGCGGCGCAGCCTTTGCTAATGACGGCGCTGGCGGCGGCTGTGAAGATTTCATCAGTGGAAGGTTGCCCGTGATTACCTTCGGCTTGGGTTTCGCCGGTGGCACCGGCGCCGTGGCGTTTTTTGCCATGTTTTTTGGTGCACGGGTTGAGGGTTTTAGATTGCGTCTCAGCTTACGTGCGGCCTTACGGGGTGCTTTAATCGTTGTTTTCCGCTTCGCCACAGCACTCCGTTTGCGAAGTTTGCTTGGCGGCACGAGTTTTATCGTTGAAGCCTCATTCTCAAGGCGCGCTCTCTTCATGGGTGTGCCGGGGGACAATAGTCTGCTGACCGGCATGCGTCGAGGAGGTTCCAACAGTCGCGCACCCAAAATAGGAATGGAAAGACGAGAACCCGTTTCAATGTTAAAGCCTGTGCCGTGATTACCTAAGATACTCAGATCTACCAGCACGTCATTCGAATGACCCCAAGGCTTAAGTTGTGCTGCGGATGGATAGCACACAAACTGGGCGGCGATTAGGCCCATAATTCCAGTTACCGCTGCAACAACTTTGCTCTTAATCGAATACGCCTTAAAACATGCTCGTCGGGTCATGGCGGTTCGCCCCCTTGATATTTTAACCCTCGACTTATTTCCGTCTGACGGGTGACCAATTTGGCCAAATTTTAGCCATCGTCTCGGTCAATTGGCTAACAACCTGTTATACTCCTATCGTCCTAGGATAACCAAGAGGCGCTCTCCAGACAACAGGTAAGCGATTTGGACAACTTGAATGACTTTCCACCAGATGGGTAGACCACGCTCTGGCCATATCTCGAGATAATTAGAGGTCTTTTAGACCAGTGTGATACCCAACGAAACGACCAGGGTTGTCTCAGATTTCGTGAACCAGAGGCATGGATGGAGAATACCGGTGAATTAATCCGAGGTTCTGGCTCCAGTGATGAGGGTGCGCAGGTCCTGTTGCAGGTGCGGGTTTGCCGCGACAATTGAGCCAGACTCAAACATGCGATCCCGGCCGGATAAATCACTAACCAATCCACCGGCCTCCCGGACGATGAGAATACCGGCGGCCACGTCCCAGGGTTGCAACCCGCTCTCCCAAAAACCGTCAAATCGGCCAGCGGCGACGTAAGCAAGATCCAAGGCGGCACTGCCGAACCGTCGGAGGCCGGCTGAGACCGACATAACGGCTTTCATCTCCGACAAAAATTTATCATGATCTTCCTCCGTGCCTCTGCCCATGAATGGAATGCCCGTCGCGAAAAGGGATTGCGATATCTTTGCCCTGGATGAGACCCGAATGCGGCGGTCATTGAGATAAGCTCCCCGGCCTTTTTCTGCCCAAAACAACTCCTCGCTGATTGGGTCGAAAATCAGGCCTGCTGTGATCTCCCCGTTTTCCTCCGCCGCGATGCTAATGGCAAATTGGGCAATGCCGTGGACAAAGTTTGTAGTGCCATCAATCGGGTCAATAATCCACCTTCGGTGCGTATCTGCTCCGAGCTGTTCTCCTGCTTCTTCCATGAGAAATCCGAAGCTTGGCCGGGCACGCGACAACTCTTCGCGAAGAAGTTTTTCCGTACGAATATCTGCCGCGGTCACGAAATCAGCGGGACCTTTTTTGGATACCTGCAGCTGATCAACCTCGCCGTAGTCCCGTTTCAGACGGATCGAAGCCTTGCGGGCAGCATTCATCATGACCGTGATGAGGGCGGACTGTCGGGGCATATTATTGTTCTCTTTTTTCAAGCGGCGGAAGAGTACGGGCGGACTTTAGTTTTTTGCCCGTTCAACGTAGGAGCCATCTTCAGTAGAGACAACGATTCGCGTGCCAGTTTCAATATGCGGCGGCACCATGGTGCGCATGCCGTTGTCCAGCAAAGCGGGTTTATAGGATGAGGCAGCGGTCTGTCCCTTGACGACAGCATCGGCCTCGACAACTTCGAATGTCGCTTGTGGTGGTAGTTGAACGCCGATGGGGTCGTCTTCAAAGGTCTCTATCATCACCTGCATGCCGTCTTGCAGATATGGCAACAGTTCCTCACCGACCAAATCAGAACTCATTGCGACTTGTTCATAAGTCTCATTATGCATGAACGTATACATGTCTTCGTCCGCGAATAGAAACTGATATTCGGTTTGCTCAAGACGCGCGCGTTCGACGGTCTCTGATGCGCGAAAGCGCTCATTCAGTTTCGTGCCGCTCCGAATATCCTTTAATTCAACTTGAAGATAAGCGCCACCTTTGCCCGGCTGTGTGTGGGCGATTTTTACCGCCCGCCACAACCGGTCGTTATGTTCAATGACCATTCCGGGACGGATTGCATTACCGTTAATTTTCATCGCAAAACTCTCGAATATGTTGCCGACAGATTCGGATCGCGGAAACTAACAGGTTGGCTTTAGAGGAGCAATGGTGAAGGAAGAGTTCACTATAAACTTGAGACGGTCCAAAAAATTTACCCGTGGGCCCGCTCAATTGCCTGGTTAAACGCCTTGACCGCTACCCCGGGTCCTGCCGGATGATCCCAGACGGCGGCTACCACCGCTAAAAAATCAGCGCCGGACCGGACAAGGGGTGCACAGTTGCTGGGCGTGATGCCACCAATGGCGACACAGGGAACCGTAGTGAACAGGCTCCAGTTACCAAGAATTTGTGGGGACGGATGCCCCCGTGAGGCTTTGGTGGCCGTCGGATAAAATGCGCCAAACGCCACATAGTCGGCACCTTGATCCGCAGCGGTCATAGCCAAGTGGCGCGAATCCAGGCAGGTTACTCCAACGATGGCGTCATCGCCAACGATTTGGCGGGCTTCGGTGCACTTGGCGTCATCCTGCCCCACATGCACGCCATCGCACCCAGTCTGTGCGGCCAGTTCAGGATCATCATTAACAAGGAAGGCCACGTCGCGTGCCTGCGCGATCGGCCGCAAGATATCAATGGCGCGCATAATCTGCTCCTGGGTTTTCCCTTTGAGCCGAAGCTGCACACATCCAACATCTCCTGCATCCAGTGCTTGCGAGAGGTGAGCAGCAAACCCAACAGGGTCCAGAGATTCTGGAGTGATCAGATAAAGGCGGCAATTATTCTCCATGAGGTCTACTTCGCGTATCAACCTAGTATCAAAAAGCATTATTTCGTAAATTTGACGTATGGTATTTGCTTAGTTCTTATAATCTTCTATCTGACTGCCCAGCCTCCATCAAAAGCCATTGTTTAAAAGCATTAACCGATGGACTGTGCTGGCCCGTCTTTGGTGATACTAGGTACCACGAAAATTCTACTGGTATATCTAGATCGAACGGCATCACTAGAAGGCCTCTGAGAACATCCTCCTCGACTATTGCGCGTCTGGCCAATAGCACGCCTTGGCCGCCGATAGCGGACGCAACACCCGCCGCCGTATCGTCGAAATAAAGGCCACGTTCTGAGTCGATATCCTCGACTCCAGCGGCTTGCAGCCAGTTTCGCCAATCTTCGCCATATTGCGGATTGGGACCTAAAACGTGCAAAAGAGTGTGATTTTTTAGATCAGCTGGAATCTCAATAGCGTTATTTCCTCGGACCAACATCGGGCTGCACACTACAACGAAACTCTCCTTCATTAGGAAGGTGCTCGTCAATCCAGCATAGGCCCCTGCGCCAAATCGGATGGCAAGGTCGATCGCGGTTTTTTCGAAATCGACTAGGTCTAGACTCGCCGAGATGCGAACATCAGTCTCGGGATGCTCGGCGACCCATCGATCGAGTCTCGGGACGAGCCACTTGGACGCGAACGAGGGCGTTGCGCTTACGGTAATAAATCCACGCTCCTTACGCCTTTGCAGAGACTGGACCGAAGAGGTCATTTTGTCGAAGCCGTCCTTTATTCCAGGGAGAATAAGCAGGGCCTCTTCAGAGAGCGTCAGGCCGCGGTTTTTACGCCCGAATAGCTGGACCTGAAGGTGCTCTTCGAGCTTTTTAATCTGCTGACTAATTGCTGCTGGTGTGACGTTTAGTTCCTCGGAGGCTTTGGCGAAACTGAGGTGCCGGGCCGCCGCTTCAAATGCGCGCAATGCATTCAGGGGGGGGAGTCGAGAGGCCGGCATCATGAATTAGAGTTTCTCACCAAATAGAAAAACCAGTATACCCGTGTTTACTAATTGTGCAATAAATTCAGAAGTATAAACAGGCGAGCGCGAATTTTTTTATTTTTGATAAACCGTCCCCAACGGAACCTATCTTGACGCTAGGGAGGAGCACGCTCGTTTTTACCGAGTGTATCCATTGCATTTTGTTGGAGAGAGGTTCAAGCTGGCTGGACGTAAGGGGAGTTTAACCATCAGGAGCCATTATGATTAACATCGAAAATGTCGATCACGTGGGCATCCGCGTCACCGATGCGCAGCGTGCGCTAAGCTTCTACAAAATTCTAGGTTTTGAGCTACACAAAGAAGTTGAATTTGATTCCGTCGTAATCGTTAAAAATCCCCACGACGTAGAGATCAATTTCATCGTGAACGGAGCCGATCTTACAAGCGGCAAAAACATACTTATGGACGTCCCCGAGAAGCATCCAGGCTATACCCATTTGGCGCTGAGGGTCGACTCCATAATTGAGACGCTCAAGACCCTTAAGGAGAATAACATTACCCCGTCCCAGGGCCCGGTAACATTCGGCAATGACGGGCACGTGTCCGTATTTATTCGAGATCCCGATCGCAATGTCATTGAGTTGCGGGCTCGTCTGGAAGATGAGAGCAAAATCCCCGGTTTGGTATTTTATGACCCGGCGGCTTAATGACGTCTGATAGGGGTGCTCTGGGCAGCCTTTATTTTTGGTCTCCAGGCCACAGAGGCGTCACAAAAGCGCCCCGATCGCTCGAGCGGTATCGACCATACGGTTTGAGAAACCCCATTCATTATCGTACCAGCTCAAGACCCTAACGAACTGGCCATCGATGACCTGGGTTTCGGGCAAGTCAAAGATGGAGCTGTGAGGGTTATGGTTGAAATCCGAAGAGACCAAATGCACGTCGTTGGTGCTAAGGACGCCTCTGAGGTCTCCGGCGGCAGCTGCTGAGATGGCCCCATTAACGCTTTCTACTGAGGCCGCCTTTCCTGGCACGAACTTGAAGTCAATCACGGACACGTTGGGCGTAGGAACCCTAATCGATGTGCCATCTAGTTTGCCGTTAAGTTCGGGTAACACCAGTCCGACGGCGCGCGCTGCGCCCGTGGATGTGGGGATCATAGAAACACTTGCGGCACGTGCGCGATGTAGATCACTGTGCAGAGTATCGACTGTCCGCTGGTCGCCAGTAAAGGAATGAATGGTTGTCATAAACCCACGCTCAATGCCAAACTCTCTGTGCATGACATGAGCCACTGGAGCGAGACAGTTCGTCGTGCAAGAGGCATTCGATACTATCGTGTGATCTGCGCTAAGCTCGTTACTGTTTACGCCGTACACCACTGTGATATCTGCATCTTTTGCTGGGGCCGAAATGAGCACCCTCTTGGCGCCCGCCTTCAAGTGGGCTGAGGCCGCCTCCTTGTTCGCGAAAAAACCTGTACATTCGAGCGCGACATCAATATCCAGTTCTTTCCAAGGAAGTTTCGCAGGATCTTGCTCTGCTGTTACTCTTACGGGTCCTTGACCTGCGTCGATGGTGTCGCCGTGGATAGCCACGTTCGTTGGCAAAATGCCGTGCACTGTGTCATACTTTAGGAGGTGTGCGTTTGCTTCAGTTGGACCGAGATCATTAATGCAGGCGACTTTGACCTCGCTCGTTCCCGACTCAAGAATTGCCCTATAAACCAGTCGGCCAATCCGGCCGAATCCGTTGATTGCGACTTTCAACGCCATACATTCCTCCGTTGTGTCCTATACTCGAGTCCGTTGATGAACCCATCCTTGCAACCGACAATTTCGACAAGTGGGCCGAAGCTTCAATTGCACCTCATGTCCGAGCAGAATTGTCATGATTCTGCGGCGCGTCAACCGAGAATTTTTTGCGGGCAGTATTCGTTTTGTGCGGTTGACGATATCTGCCCGGAACGCTTATTGTTCTCTTTTAAACACTGGGTTGAAGAAATCTTGGCAACTAATTCTGCTCAAAGCGCTTCTTTGCAGGGCTCATCCTCGACTTTGGCAAAAAAACGGCTTGAGGAAGCACTCACCCGCCTGGAATCGGCTTTGGATGAGAAAGGCCCTAAGGTGGCGGCTGCCCAAAACCTTGAAGACTCTCTGGCTGATGCCAACAAAAAGATTTCGGTTTTACAGGACAAAAATGACACGATTGCGCGACGTTTGGATAGTGCCATCGAACGTATGAGAACTTTGTTGGGTGATCCGTAAGATATGTCTCAGATTACGGTAGTGGTGAATGGTCGTAAGTACGACATAGCGTGCGACGATGGCCAGGAAGCGCACCTTACCCGCCTCGCCCAATACATTGACCGCCGTGTAGATGAACTGATCGCCGCCGTTGGTCAGGTTGGAGACGCCCGGCTCCTGGTAATGGCTAGTTTACTCGTTGCCGACGAGTTGTCTGAAGTATACACGGAACTGGACAGCCTAAGAAACAACCGCCGACCCAATGCTATCGGGCAATCAGGATCAGGTCTTGTGAGTCCCGACGATCTAAACAGGCTGGCTGAGCGCGTCGAAAAGATTGCCGAGACGTTGGAACAAGCCTAAACTGGGGATGGGAAGGCGCTGCGGGGCCCGCGACGCGTATTATCTCCAGGGCCAATAACTACCAATCGGGAGCTGTCCCTGCCGGGCTCTTGGGCCAGGTATATGGCGCCCACCTAGACCTGTCGGCCTAGGAAGATTTTGGTGCTGAACGACCCACGCGGCGTCCCCACCTCGCAATGGTCAGTATGCCACGGAGGATTAAACCGCCCATTCTGGAAAATTCATCGGCATGAACTTGGCAACAACAATGACACGCATGCAAATGAAAAGAACGTCACGGCAAAAGGCGTTGGAAGCGCGCAGTAAGATTGCTGCGTCTCGCGATGGCTCGGCTGCTGCTCTGCGGTTGAAGGACAACTTCTTCTCTGCATTTGATGTTCAGGCAAACCAGTCCGTGGCGGCTTATTGGCCGTTTCGGGATGAAATTGATGTTCGGCCCCTATTTGCCGCATTGGAGGCCATGGGCTGTAACTGCCTGCTGCCCGTAATGATGGGGCGGAGAGAACCCCTTCAGTTTTATCAGTGGAAGCCAGAAGATGAATTAGAATCCTCACGTTTTGGCGTACTAGAACCTTCCAAGTTTCATCCGTCTGCCACACCCGATGTCTTGATTTTACCGCTTTTGGCGTTTGACCATCACGGCATGCGACTGGGATACGGTGGGGGGTACTACGATAGAACGCTAAGCGCGCTTCGTGAAAAAGGTCAGGTTCTGGCAATCGGGGCCGCATATCAAGACCAGGAAGTGGAATGTGTCCCGCATGATAATAACGATCAAAAAATGGATGCGCTGGTAACGGATCGGTCCGTCGTTTGGTTTTCATCCGGATAAGACGATAGGGGACTTATGAAGCTTCTGTATTTTGGCGATATCGTAGGGAGAGCAGGGCGACGATCTATGCTGACCAATTTGCCTTTGCTGACCGAAAAATACGCGCCGGATTTCGTAATGGCAAACGGTGAAAACGCTGCTCACGGCTTTGGCATTACGGCAAAAATCTGCGCTTCTTTTTTTGAAGCGGGTATCGACGTGATCACGCTGGGCAATCACGCCTGGGATCAGCGGGAGATCATGACTTACATTCAGGAAGAATCCCGTTTGATCCGGCCATTGAATTACCCTGAGACCACACCAGGAGCGGGGGTCGGGTTATTTGAGGCGCGGAATGGTGCCCGCGTCTGCGTCGCTCAGGTCATGGGCAGGCTGTTTATGGAACCGTTGGGAGATCCTTTTGAGGCAGTAGAAAATTGTTTTTCGATGATTACCTTGGGGGAGACAGCCGATTGTATTGCGATTGACGTTCACGCGGAGGCAACGAGCGAGAAAATGGCTATTGCACATTTGTTGGATGGGCGGGTCTCTCTGGTTGCGGGGACTCACTCCCACATCCCGACCGCCGATGCGCAGGTGTTGCCGGGCGGCACCGCCTATCAGACAGATGTGGGGATGTGCGGCGATTATAATTCGGTGATCGGGATGAAAAAGGAGGCCGCGATTAATAAATTCACGCGGAAGATGCCGGGGGCACGCCTAGAGCCAGCTGAAGAAGAGGCAACAACGTGCGCTGTCTTGCTGGAGACAGATGATAGAACAGGATTGGCCAAAAAAATCGAGCCGGTCCGTGTAGGCGGTCGATTGCGCGAAACCGTCTAGTCAGCGACACTCGCTGGGCTATTCGCCTGATTGCAACAAAACGGATTTTTGTTGGTAGCGGGCGTTATCGACCATTTCAAAGTCAGCAGCAGCAGGGAAATCCGCTGCCCGGGAGGCCGGGCAGGACATTTTCTGCGCCAGGGCACGAAGACCTGCGTGTCGATCTGCAATACATTGGCCCCTTTGACGCTGGAGGCGATAAACTGTCTGTCCGGTTTCTCGGGTGCACGCGGGTCTACGATGTCATTGCTCACGATGGCTTTGTTGAGATCAAACCGGACAAAGAGCGATGTTATCGGGCACCTGGTAAACGGTACTTTCCCTCCCGCTACATTGGCCAGCTCGAGTTTGACGAGTGATATCCGTCGGGAATTGGCAACCATCGCCGGGCCGAGTGGGCTGTAGAAAGCCGCGGCAATGGCCTATGATATGCGATTATCACTGATAGGAGAATTCAGTTATGCCAAAAGAAACACCGGCTCAGCTTCAGCGTATTTCGGGATTGCCCATACCTGATCCCGACACACTGCCCGAAGATTTGCAAAAATACATGGCCGTCTGTCTGGACAAACTCGGCATGGTGCCAAATGTCATAAAGGCTCTCTCTCTTCGGCCCGAGAAACTTCGGACCTTCATTGCAAAATACAATGAGCTGATGCTGAGTGATGGTTCCCCGCTAACGCGATTGGAGCGCGAGATGATCGCCGTAGTGGTGTCCTCCCATAACCACTGCGTTTATTGCATCACGTCGCACTCTCAGGCTGTGCGCGAGTTTTCCGATGATCCCGTGCTGGGAGACATTCTGGTGACTAACTATCGAGAGGCCGAGTTGACGGATCGTCATCGGACCATGTTGGATTATGCCTGGAAGATGACGGCCAAACCGGCCGAAACAGGGGAGGCGGATCGTCAGGCCTTGCGTGACGCTGGCTTTTCGGCAGAGGAGATTTTCGACATCACCGACGTGGTCGCTTACTTCAACTACACCAACCGAATGACTCATGGTCTCGGCATGCAGCCAAACACTGAATATTTTTCCATGAACCGCCTTAAAAACGCGTAAAAAATTTATGCCCACCGGCGGAGGAGCGGATGCAGTCGCAAGTGCGCTGCGCAACCTGAGAGTGCTTTGGTAGTGTTTGCGTAAAAATTGACTCTTGATCGGGTACGGAGAATCGGATTTTGTTTGTGCCATCATTAACAACAGAAAGGAGGTGGTCCAATGTCTCGTGAGTTAAATGTCGTGTCGTCGACACAAGCAAGAGTATCCCCAGGGATTGGGCAATCTCGATCCATTGGGTGATAGGTGCTAAAAAGTTGAGCTGACGGCACGTCTGCTCACGGAAAAGCCGCTCTCTCTTGAGACGCGGCTTTTCTATTTGCTCAGTCACGGATATCTGGACATAGGCGGGGCCGTGGTTGTTTAGGCCGGCACATATCATGCACACCGGCAGGAAACACGGAACAAGTAATATCCTGTCCGTCGGGCTATCGCCAAATGTCAATCAATTAGACTCCCTTTTCCGCCTGTCAATACAGCCATGGAGACGCCACCAAGGCCATGTTCGTAGATGCTGGCGGCCTGTTAGCTTTGCTTAGTGGGGTCGGGCCCCGTACTCACAATCAGCAGCGGAACGCCATCGCTGCCTTCCAGCGCCCATTCATATCGTGTGGCATAGCGCTGCACGTCGTTGTGGGCCCAGGCCACCGGCAGCTCTGCAGGCGCGAGGTCCGTGGTGGCTGTGATCTCTTCCTCAGCGTAGGCGTCCTGGTCACCGTGCCGGATCAGCCAGCATAGCGCCTCCCATCCGATTCGCCCGTCCCGCAGGCTCGGCAGGGGTTCAACCAAACCGGTTCCTGCAGGCGCGCCAAGCACCTCAACACCATTCCAAAAGGCAATATGGTCTGTTATCACACGTGAAACTGTGTAGGGTGTGCGGTAGGTCCAGGCAGCACCGGCATTAACGTCTCCATCAACTGAGACGTCGTAGTAATAGTCTATACCTTTCCAGTGGCAATATGTCGGCACGGTCGCGGTGCTCTCGTGGAGATGCTCCATCTTCACTGACGCGATTGGGAAGTAGGCGTTTCCTTCTACCATTTCAATATCGTCGCTTTCGGCGATAACGGCGTTATGCCAGATGGCTTGTGGCATATCAAATCTCCTTTCCCGGCGATGTGTCTCGGGCATCTTTTACCGCAAAAGCCCGGGACCTGATATTTGCCCCATTCTGGCCGCAATAGCTAGGCATCGTCTGCCTGATTGCGACAATTAAAAATAGGTGTCCAAGGGGGTGCGTTGTTCAGCGAATCGTGTTACTCACCCACCTTTCATTAACCCACTAAACAAGTCAAATTCCATGGCAGGTCATTCACAGTTTAAGAACATAATGTATCGCAAGGGCGCGCAGGACGCCAAGCGGGCCAAACTATTTTCCAAGCTCATCCGCGAGGTCACGGTGGCATCCAAGACGGGCCTTCCGGACCCGAACGGTAATCCACGTCTTCGCGCGGCGGTCTCCGCGTGCCGGGCGGCAAACATGCCCAAGGACAATATTGAGCGCGCGATCAAAAAAGCGGCCGGCGGGGACGACGGCAATAATTTTGAAGAGATAAGGTATGAAGGATACGGCCCTGGCGGGGTGGCGGTCATTGTTGAAGCGTTGACCGATAACCGGAACCGCACGGCGTCAGAGGTGCGGGCCGCGTTTTCCAAACATGGTGGCAACCTTGGTGAAACGGGTGCGGTCAGTTTTATGTTCGACCGTATCGGCCTCATCCACTATCCGCCGGACAAAGGCGACAGCGACGCGATTTTTGAAGCGGCGTTGGAGGCTGGCGCGGAGGATGTGGTCTCAGGCGACGGCGGCCATGATGTTTATTGCGCCCCGGATGATTTCAGTGTGGTCCGAGATGCGCTCGAGGAAGCGTTGGGTGATCCGGAGGCTGCTCACTTGGATTGGCGCCCTCAAAATACTATCGAGGTGGCAGAGAGCGAGGCGGAGACACTTCTGAAAATGATCGATGCCCTGGATGACAATGACGATGTGCAGCGTGTTGCTGCGAATTTCGATATCTCTGAGGACGTCATGGCCCAGCTGGGCGACTGACGGAAAGCTGGACAAAAATATGAGGCTTCTTGGTATTGACCCTGGGTTAAGGAATACAGGCTGGGGATTAATTGAGGTCGAAAATAATCATCTAAAACATGTTGCAGATGGCCGCGTCGTGAGCCGCAATAAAGACACTTTAGCTGAACGCCTTGTTCAATTGTTTGACGGATTGGATAAAATTATCACTGGCCTTAAACCCGATGAAGTGGCAGTCGAGGAGACATTCGTCAATGTGAACGCTACCTCGACGCTCAAGCTGGGACAAGCTCGAGGCGTGACGTTGCTGGTGCCAGCGCGCCGCGGCCTTCCGGTGGCTGAATACGCCCCAAATATGATAAAAAAATCGGTTGTTGGGGCAGGGCACGCTACCAAGGAGCAGGTGCAGATGATGGTCAAAACCCTGCTGCCGGGCTGCCTGATCGATTCGCCCGATGCCGCTGATGCCCTGGCCGTGGCCATCTGTCATGCTCACCAGCGCGAATCTTCTGGATTGGCGGCGCAACTTACGGGGGCGGGCGCGTGATTGCGAAGCTTTCTGGCACAATCGATTCTACATCCGAGGACTCGCTTATAATCGACGTGGGGGGGGTGGGATACCATGTGTTCTGTTCCGGGCGCACGCGGAATGCCATGACAACGGCAGGAGGCACGGTTAGCCTCTATATTGAGACCCATGTACGGGAAGATCATATCCATCTCTTTGGTTTTTCGGATCAGCACGAACAGGCCTGGTTTAAGCTGCTGACAACCGTGCAGGGTGTCGGCGCGAAGGTAGCCTTGGCTATGCTGTCCGTGATCGCCCCGGATGCGCTCGCTCAGGCTATTGCCGCTCAGGACAAGACGGTGATCACGCAGGCGCCGGGGGTCGGTCCCAAACTGGCGACCCGAATCATGACCGAATTGAAAGATAAAATGGGCAGCATCGCTCTGGGTGACGGAGCCTCTCTTGCGCCTATCATGTCCCCCGATGGGGCCACCGGTGGCGGTGACGAAACGAATATCGCAGCCGCCGATGCCGTCTCGGTACTGGTAAATCTGGGGTATGGCCGGAGCGATGCCTTCGGGGCGGTTGCTCAAGCAGTTCAAAGGCTAGGTCCGGACGCTGGCGTGGAAGCTTTGGTCAAGGATGGGCTTGTCAAATTGTCAGCCCTTGAAGCGAGGGCCTAGCTGTTGGACGACGACCGCCTCATCACAAATACCGAGCAGGTAGAAGATGCGTCCGACCAAAGCATCCGCCCTCGGGAACTTGATAGTTTCATTGGACAGAGACAGGTCCGTGAAAATTTGAGGGTATTTATAGATGCTGCTAAATCACGCGCCGAGGCCATGGATCATGTTCTACTTTACGGACCACCGGGTCTTGGCAAAACTACATTGGCCCAAATTGTGTCTCGTGAACTGGGTGTTGGATTTCGGGCAACCTCTGGTCCCGTAATAGCCAAGGCAGGGGATCTTGCTGCGATCCTTACCAACTTGCAACCGCGGGACGTTCTGTTTATTGATGAAATCCACCGGCTCAGCCCCACAGTAGAGGAAATTCTCTATCCGGCGGTAGAAGATTTTCAGCTCGATCTCATCATTGGTGAGGGCCCGGCGGCCCGTTCCGTTCGCATCGATCTGCAGCCGTTTACGCTGGTTGGTGCAACGACCCGATCCGGGCTCATTACGACCCCGCTTCGCGACCGGTTTGGTATTCTTCTGCACATGCAGTTTTATGGGGTGGAGGACTTAAAGGCAATCATCCGGCGCGGCGCCGGTATATTGGGGTTTGATGTGTCTGACGAGGGGGCCCGGGAAATCGCCCAGCGTGCACGTGGAACACCCAGGGTGGCCGGTCGGCTCCTGCGGCGGGTTCGCGATTTTGCGGCCGTGGATGGAGGTGGTGTTGTGGATGCGCAGGCGGCGGACGTGGCACTCAACCGGCTCGAGGTTGACGTCATGGGGCTTGATGCCTTGGACCGGCGCTATCTCCAGTGCATCGCTGACAATTATGGCGGTGGTCCGGTCGGCGCTGAGACCCTGTCTGCAGCGCTCTCGGAGGAGCGCGACACGATTGAGGAGGTGGTTGAACCTTATCTCATTCAGCAAGGTCTTTTGATGCGCACGCCGCGCGGCCGGGTCCTGGCGGAGGGTGCTTACAGGCATCTCGGTATTAGCGCGCCCAAAAACCTGAAGCAGCTGGAGCTTTTAGCTCAGACCGGAGAGCAAGGTGAGTAATGTCCTGCCGATGTCAGGCGCGCTTCAGGACGGCGTTCATGTTTATCCAGTCCGTGTATATTACGAAGACACTGACGCGGCAGGAATTGTATATTATGCCAATTATCTGCGCTTTGCGGAACGGGCCCGGACGGAGCTTCTCCGGGATATTGGTGCGGCGCATGAACATATTAAGGCGCACCATGGCATTGAATTCGTCGTGAAAAATTTTGCGGCGAACTATCTCCAACCCGCTTTTCTGGATGACGCTTTGGTTGTCCGGACGACGCGCTCCGAAGCGAAGGGTGCGTCGATAACACTGCGCCAGGCTGTTGGACGTGAGGGTCGGGAGCTTGTCGTGATGCAGGTAAAGATTGCGGCGCGAGATCAGAAAACCGGTCGGGCAGCCCGGATGCCTTCAGATGTCAGGGCCGCATTTGAACAACTCACAGAAGAGGGGAGCGACGTCTAACTATGGAACTTGCACAGGTTGATACTACAGTAATGGCGGCAGCGGCAGGCGCCGCGGATTTTTCCGTCTGGGCACTCTTCTGGAAGGCGGACATCATTGTGAAAACCGTTATGATAATGCTTGTGGTCGCATCGATATGGTGCTGGTCGATCATCATCGAAAAATCCATAAGGTTGAAGAGATTGAACCGAGATGCGGCGGATTTCGAGGAGTCTTTCTGGTCTGGTGGCTCGTTGGAGACCCTCTATGACCGTATCGGCGCGCAACCCCAGGATCCCATGTCAGCGGTCTTCTCGGCCGCCATGCGGGAGTGGCGGCGCTCGACAGACTCCGGTGTGGCCGGCGCCGACCGGGGCTCCAGCCTCACTGAGCGGATAGACCGGGTGATGGTTGTTACCGTCAACCGAGAGGTAGAGCGAATTGAACGGCAGTTGACGATTCTGGCCTCCACCGGTTCGACAGCGCCCTTTATCGGACTTTTTGGCACGGTCTGGGGGATCATGAACAGCTTTCAGTCTATTGCCATTTCAAAAAATACAAGCCTCGCCGTCGTGGCACCGGGCATTGCAGAAGCTTTGTTTGCCACGGCACTTGGGTTGCTGGCGGCAATCCCGGCCGTAATAGCGTATAACAAGATATCCAAGGACATGGACCGCTATGCGGCGCGGCTGGACGATTTTTCCAGTGAGTTCTCTGCTATTATTTCTCGCCAGCTTGAGGGGCACAGCTAGGGATGGGCGCGTCAGTCAGCCAGGGAAGTGGCCGCGGCGGCCGGCGGCGGACCCGGAACCGTCCCATGTCGGATATCAATGTCACCCCGTTTGTCGATGTCATGCTGGTCCTGTTGGTTATTTTTATGGTGACGGCACCGCTGCTCACCGCAGGCGTGCAAGTGGATCTGCCAAAGGCCCAAACTTCGGTGATCACCGAAACAGATGAACCCCTGTCTGTGACCATAGACTCCGACGGGCGGGTATTTTTGCAGGACACGAAAATCCCGTTAAATAAATTATCGGCTCGACTGATCGCGGTTACGGGGGCAAATCCTGATATCCGGATTTTTGTCCGTGGAGACAAGACGATTGATTATGGTCGGGTGATGCAGGTAATGGGCACGATTAATGCGGCGGGTTTTCGCAAGGTGGCACTGATCACGGAATTACCCGGGATTGCATCCGTGCCACAAAAAAAACGTAAATGAGTCACTAAACTAAAAGCATGCGATCAAGTATTATTATGTCGGTTACGTTGCACGGAGCTGTTGTCTTGGTGAGTGTGTTTGGATTACCGCACATCCAGCGGGATTTGCGGATCGAAGACGTTCCCATGGTGGTGGAGTTGGTCACCATTTCCAACGAGACCAATCTCCCATCGCAGCCTGTGCACGATCCCAAGCACAAGAGCGAGCCCGAGATCCAGCCCAAACCAAAAAAAAATGCGTCCAAACCGGTCCCGCCGCCGACACCGGCAAACGAGGTTGTGCCCCCGGTGCCACTACCGGACCCGGAGGCTGCAGGCAACCCGCCGCCCCAGCCAGCTTTGAAGGTAAAGTCTAAGCTAAAAACTGAACCAAAACCGGTGCTAAAACCCAAAGTCAAACCAAAAGCACCGAAAAGGTTTGCAAAGGCAAAGCCGACACGAAAGCCCAAGCCGCCGGACGAATTTGCAGCGGTTCTGAAAAATCTTGCCAAAGAATTCACAAAACCCCATCCTACGCAAAGTTCCGAGAAGAACAAAAAGGCTGAGCCGGCGAGACATAGTTTTGAGCAACAGATCGCCAAAGTGCTAACCCGTCCCCGCGTAAGCGACGCTGCCAGCAACCGAATTACGATGACCGAGCGGCACGCGATGATAAATACAATTCGGACTGCTATTCAGCCATGCTGGAATATTCAACCCGGTGCCAAGGGCGCTCAGGATATTGTCGTGGTGGTCCGTGCCACATTATCGCCGGACGGGCGAATTCGTCGGGCCTGGGTGACCAATCGATCCGCTTTCCAAAACGACCCTTTTAAGTTGGCGGCGGCCGAGACGGCTCAACGGGCCGTCCTTAATCAAGCCTGCCAGCCATTTAAACTAGATCCGAGAAAGTACGATGTCTGGAAGGATGTCACTTTAAGTTTTAATCCGAACGAAATGTTTGGGAGATGAAGGGATGTTTGCTGTGCGTCTAAATTCAAAAATCTTTCTGGTACTTTCGGTAGGATTTATCGCCGGGGTTCTGGGGCTCGCGGGCACAGCCCAAGCGGAACTAAAAGTGGATGTGACCCGGGGAACGGTCAAACCTTTGCCAATCGCGGTAACGAAATTCATTGGCAATGGTCCCCAAGAAATCCAACTGGGTCGGAGAATTTCTCACGTTATTCGGGCGGATCTCGCACGCTCTGGCCTCTTTGACCCCATCGACGAAAAAGCCTTCATTGAAGTTGAACGCTCATTAGAAACCGTGCCTCGGTTCCAGAACTGGCGTATTCTCAATGCTCAAGCCATGGTTCAGGGTCGGGTTGCGGTTCTGAGCGATGGTCGGATGAAGGTTCAATTCCGGCTATGGGATGTCTTCGCTCAGCAACAAATGGTGGGCCAGGTCTATACCACGGTGACTTCAAACTGGCGCCGTATTGCTCACATCGTCTCGGATGCCATATATAAAAGGGTCACTGGCGAGGAGGGGTATTTTGATACCCGCATTGTCTATATAGCGGAGACGGGATCACAAATCAGGCGGATCAAGCGTCTTGCCATTATGGACCAAGATGGCGAGAACCACCACTTTCTAACCGATGGCAGTTCCCTTGTTCTGACACCTCGTTTTTCTCCCAGCCGACAAGAAATCACTTATATGTCCTATCATGGCAATGTGCCACGTGTGTACATATTTAACATTGATACCGGCCGCCAAGAAGTGTTGGGTGATTTTCCAGGCATGACCTTTGCCCCGAGGTTTTCACCGGATGGCGACTCGGTCATTATGAGCATGGCAGAGTCCGGTAATACAGAAATTTACACCATGGACCTTCGAACTCGGAAAGTCCGTCAGCTCACGCGCCATTCAGCCATCGATACGTCTCCATATTTTTCTCCGGGGGGTAAGAGGGTTGTCTTTAATTCTGACCGCAGCGGAACTCAGCAGCTTTATATCATGAATGCCAACGGTTCCGGTGTTAAGCGTATCAGTTTTGGGAAAGGACGGTATGCGACGCCTGTCTGGTCACCACGGGGTGACCTGATCGCCTTTACAAAGTTCACGGGAGGGCGGTTTTATATTGGCGTTATGGGGGTGAATGGCAAAGGGGAACGGCTGCTGACTGAGGGATTTCTTGTCGAGGCGCCCACCTGGGCCCCCAATGGCCGTGTTTTGATGTTTTTCCGTGAGTCTCCGCGGGGAACAGGGGGAGAAAAAGACTCTAAACTGTTTTCCATTGACTTGACCGGACAAAATGAGAGGGAGATTGTGACGCCAATGGACGCGTCAGATCCAGCATGGTCCCCCTTGATTCCCTGAGCGTCGGCCTATATATTCTGGTGGTTCCAGTGATTTAACTGTCATTGGTCAAAGAAATATTCGAAATCATTCGCCGTTCTTCAGGGGCTCGAGCTAATATGGAGAGCGTGCGGGCTTTAAACTAGTCGTCACTCATACCTTCCGATCTGGGGGATTATTACATGCGTATAAAAAGCTTAAGTTATTTAGTGGCTGCTCTGTTCCTCGCAACAGCATGTGCTGAAACAATGCAAGACGGAGGTGCCGGCCGAGGCAGCGGAGGCAATCAGCAGGCAGCATCTAGCGTCAAGCCTGGAACTGGTCGCGACTTTGTTATCAACGTCGGTGATAGGGTTTTTTTCGAATTTGACAAATCGAGCCTAAGTTCAGATGCCCGAAGCCAGCTCGAAAAGCAGGCAGCGTGGCTGAAAAAATTTGGCAGCGTAAGTTTGACACTTGAGGGACATGCTGACGAACGTGGAACTCGCGAGTACAATTTGGCTCTCGGCGAAAGACGGGCCAATTCCGCGAAAGACTTTCTGGTCGCTCTCGGTATTGCACCAAACCGGATCAGAGTCATTTCATACGGAAAAGAACGTCCCGCAGCCTTGGGGCAGAATGAAGCGGCTTGGCGCCAAAACCGGCGAGCTGTGACGATTGTTGCCGGGGCTTCTGGCAGCTAACCACAAACCCCTTGAGCGAAATCTATCGCTCATCCAGTATTTGCGCCCGCGCCGGGAATACCCAGCGTCGGGCGCCTTCTTTTTGACAACATTGTTTAGTAGGTATAGCTCACAACCGGGTCGGTAATGGTATAAAATGCATGAGCTTACCCCTCTCCGGCGTAATTAGGGATAGGTGGATACCGGGCATGGATATAGCACGCCGTCGGGCTGGTTGAACATTGAAGGATATCGGAATGCGCATAATCTTAAACGTTTTCCCTGTTGCATGCCGTTTAATTACGGGGCTAGGGGTTCTGTCTCTGGCCCCTGAACCTCTATTCGCTCAAAATTCGGATGCTCTGGCAAACCAGTTGGATCGGCTTCAGCGGGATGTTCAAGTTTTAAGTCGGCAGGTTTTTAGAAATGGCGTGGCTAGCCCCTCCATCGAGCCGCCCACGATCCGCCAAGACGCTCCGGCGTCCGCTGGCAATGCTTACATCATCCGGGTCGAAGACCGACTGTCGCAACTGGAGGGGGAAACCCGCTCCAATACAGGTAATGTCGAGAGTATTACTCATGCACTCAGCAAAATATCCGCGCGGCTGGATACCTTTTCTAATGATATCAATTTTCGTCTCCAAACCATAGAAAATCGCCTCAATGTTATTGGCAGAAACCCAAAATTATTGGGGCAAGTCGCCGCCCGACCCGACGCCTCCAAAGCACTCGCGCCTCCCAGGTTGGCAGCTGTTCCTCCCGCAGCCGGAGTACAATCTGGAGCGGTGACAGGCGGTTCTGCATTAACAGGCGAACCAGGAGTACTGGGGACCATCAGTCAAAGAGATCTAAAAGCTGTCGGGGGCGAGGCGTCAACGGCACTGACCGGCGACGTAATTCAGGCGGCGGATCCTAAAAAACAGACGGCTATTGCCCCATCGCTGTTGCCGCCAGGAAGTGTTCAAGAACAGTACAAATATGCCTTTGGTCTAGTGCGTAAGACCGAGTACGAGAGAGCGTTAATGGCTCTCACCGAGTTTATCAAGACCCATCCAGATGAGCCTTTAACGTTAAATGCCAAATATTGGCTTGGACGGACACATTATGTGCGCAAAGACTATCGGCGAGCAGCGGAGGTGTTCCTCGCCAGTTATCAGGGTGACCCGAGAGGCGCCAAGGCAGCTGATAATTTGCTCAATCTTGGAATGTCTCTGGCTGGTTTGAACAAAAATAAAGAGGCCTGCGCGACATACGCTAAACTACAGCAGGATTTTCCAAAGGCTCCAACCGTCATACAGAAAAGGCTGGCTCAACAGAAAACCAGAACCGGGTGTGGCTGATCCAAGCCTCAGTTTGATCGAACCCATCGGCGGGCGCGCTCCTCTAAATTCGCGCGTTAGCAATCTCTTCGGGCCTTTGCTGCGGGAAGAGTATAAATCTCTTGCCATCGCTGTTTCCGGTGGTGTGGATAGCATGGCCCTGGCCTGGATTGCCAAGGCCTGGCAAAGAGAAAGCGGATGTCATCTAACTGCCCTCACTGTAGACCATGGGTTGAGATCGGGCTCTGACCAAGAGGCCCGTCGGGTCGCGGCATGGATGGCAGAATGGGGCTTGCCACATCACATTCTCCGATGGAATGGTGAGAGGCCTGCGGCCGGGATCCAGGATGCGGCTCGTCAAGCACGCTATGAGTTGCTGACGGATTGGTGTCGGAGTAATAGCGCGGACGCTTTGCTGGTGGCACATACTCTGGAGGACCAGGCGGAGACATTTCTAATGCGGCT
>PBNV01000023.1 GCA_002723345.1 Rhodospirillaceae bacterium | reverse complement strand
TTCCTCGGCTGGGACTTCCTCGGCTGGCGCCTCTTCAACCGGCGCTTCGGCGGGTGCTCCCGCATCTGCTGTGGCCGCTTCCGCTGCAGCTGCAGCAGCCTCTTCTTTCTCCTTCATCCGCTCCAGGGTCTTCACCCGGGGTAAATGCTGTTTGGTCTGATCGGAGCGCCCCGGCAACTGGATGATCTCAGCCTGCCCCAAAAACCGAGCCACGCGGTCGGATGGCTTGGCACCCTGGGAGAGCCAATATTTAATTCGCTCCTCCTTCAGGATCACCCTATCGTCGCTGTCTTTCGCGACCATAGGGTTGTAGGTTCCAACCCGTTCGATAAAACGGCCGTCGCGGGGACTGCGCGCGTCTGCTACAACAATGCGGTAAAACGGGCGTTTCTTCGCGCCACCGCGAGAGAGTCTAATTTTAAGAGCCATAGATTTTTAAATCCTCCTGGCAGGTTATATTGGTTAACATAATTTATTGAGGTTGATGCTTTATAGGTGGCATGCCGCCCGCAATGCCCGGCATTCCGGCCATCGGCGGCATTGCTCCCATCAGCCCCTTTTTACCCATCTTGCCCATCTTCTTCATCATTTGGGCCATTTGTTTATGCTGTTTTAGTAGCCGGTTGACATCCTGAACGGACGTTCCCGACCCGTTAGCAATTCGCTGACGTCGTTTAGCATTAAGAATTTTTGGATTCCGGCGCTCCTTAGGCGTCATCGACATAATGATCGCCTCCTGATGCGTGATTGTTTTGTCACCAATATTCGCATCTGCGATTTGCTTTTTCATTTTCCCGACGCCTGGCAGCATGCTAAGCAAGCCTTGCATATCGCCCATCTTTTTTATTTGCGCCAATTGCTCCGCCAGGTCCTCCAGAGTGAACTGGCCTTTGAGCGCCCGACGCGCGGTTTTTTCGGCTTCTTCCCGATCAATAGTTTCAGCCGCCTTTTCAACCAGCCCTACCACGTCGCCCATACCCAAAATACGACCTGCGATACGATCCGCTTGGAAAGTCTCAAGTGCATCGAGTTTTTCGCCAACCCCCATGAGCTTGATGGGACAGCCGGTGGCCGCCCGCATGGAGAGCGCAGCTCCGCCTCGGGAGTCCCCATCGATCCGTGTGAGCACGATGCCGGTAATGCCGACCTTATCATTGAACGCCTGGGCCGTGGTGACGGCATCCTGGCCGCTCAACGCGTCAGCCACCAGCAGTGTCTCCGCTGGCTCGACCGTATCACGCACCAATGCCACTTCCATCATGAGTTCATGGTCAATGGCTAACCGGCCTGCTGTGTCCAGAATAACAGCGTCGAAGCCCTCTCGCTTTGCAGTTTCCATGGCTCGTTTTGCGATCCCGACCGGCTGCTCGCCGAACACGGGTTGCAAGGAATCGACGCCGACTTCCTCTCCCAGAACCAACAATTGTTCTTGGGCAGCGGGACGGGCGACATCCAAACCAGCCAGCAGCACTCTTTTGTTCTCCTTGTTCCGAAGATGAGAGGCAAGTTTGCCCGCTGTAGTCGTTTTGCCGGCACCCTGTAAGCCCACTAACATAATGGGAACTGGCGGAGATGCGTTTAAATTAATTTTAGCGTCCTCTGGACCCAGCATCTTTACCAGTTGATCATGAACAATTTTGACCACCATTTGGCCCGGTGTGACGCTTCTCAGCACAGCCTGTCCGACGGCTTCTTCCCTGACGACATCGATAAATTGCTTGACCACCGACAAAGAGACATCCGCCTCAAGAAGAGCAACACGTATCTCCCGCAACGCGGCAGCAACATCCTTTTCAGACAACGCGCCTCTCCCGCGCAAGCGGTCGAAAATATCTCCAAATTTGGAACTCAAGTCGTCAAACATGGTGCCATTATCTCAAACAAAAAACGCCAGTGCGCGACACTCGCGGACTGGCTGTGCCTCCCATTTTTTTGGGTGACATCAAATACCGTGATGGTCATAGAACCGGCGAACTCTGGTGTCAATGGGGTTGAGCGCACTTTAGTAGTCGTGAATTAATCGAGCTGTAACTTGGAACAGCAAGCGCGACGCCTAGCGGTGCCAGGTTCTGTTTGGCGGTATAACGGAATTGCATGCGATCGCGTAAAATTCCACCCGGTTAGAGGCATCGTGCGAAATTGCTGGTCGTCAGGGCTCAGACGGGGTTATAAGGCCGCATGCCTCGACTTGTGACATATGCACAGATATCAAAGGTTTTGGGCGCAAAGGGGCTGATCTGCCGGGGCGGTTTCCATCCAACGGATGCCGACCTCATTCCTGGTGATGTCAAAACTTGTATCATGGTCGGAAATGCGGGGGCTCAATTCTGGCGCTCCTTTAGTTCCGAACGTCCCGAGGGTGCAGATCCGATCGAGGCATGGACGAAAAGGGTCTTAGAAGAAATTGCGGCTGAACTTGGCGCCAAAGTCCTGCTGGCGTCTACAGGTCCCCCTTTTCTGCCTTTTTTAGAATGGGCAAAACGATCGGAACCGGTGACCGAGTCGCCAATCGGGCCCCTGATTCATCCAGTCTATGGATTATGGCATGCCTATCGGGGCATGCTGCTGTTCCAACAGAAAATCGCCCTGCCGGAGGCCCCATCACGGACTCCAGGCGCCCAAGGCAGGTCACCCTGCGACACCTGTGTCGATCAGCCATGTATGCGGGCCTGTCCGGTAAAAGCGGTGAACGGAGACATCTTTGATGTCGCGGCATGCTCTAGCTTTATTAGTACGGCGGAAGGGGCTGATTGTCTTAGTAGCGGCTGCCGCGCCCGCCGCGCGTGCCCCGTTGGAAAAGGTTATGTTTATGAGCCGGCTCAGGCACTTCATCACATGCAGGGTTTTCTGGATACCTACGGCCGGGTCCAGGGTCAAAAATAATTGGCCAGCAAAATCAGAACTCCCAAGATGTTTCGCTTTACTGTGGACTTCGCCAATATTCGACACTATAGGACCCGATTATGACCCAGTTTGATTTCATAAAAATGCATGGGCTTGGCAACGATTTTGTTATTATTGACGCGAGAACCGGCGGTGGTGATCTGGATAACGCCACAGTTCGAGCGGTTGCGGATCGAAAGACGGGCATTGGCTGCGACCAACTAATTGTCATGGAACCTGCCCGCATGATCGAGGCTGCTTTTTTCATGCGCATTCGAAATGCCGATGGCAGCGAGGTCGATGCATGCGGTAACGCGGCCCGATGTGTGGCAGACCGCATCATGAAAGAAACCGGCGAAACCGTGATTAAATTCCAAACCGGCGCGGGACTCCTGACAGCGCACAGGAGCGATAACGGTATCACCGTTGATATGGGTCCGGCTCAGGACCAGTGGAGCGATATTCCCCTGGCCTCGCCCACCGATACACTTCATCTTCCCATCAAAGAGGGACCTCTATCGGACCCGTCCGCGGTCGGCATTGGCAATCCTCACATGGTCTTTTTTGTCAAAGACGCCCAAGCCGTACCATTGGCCGATGGTTTGGGCAGTAAACTGGAGAATCATGACCTCTATCCAGAGCGAACCAACGTAGAGGCCGTGGAGGTCAGGTCTCGGAACAATTTACGGGTACGGGTCTGGGAACGCGGGGTCGGAATTACTCAGGCTTGCGGTACAGGAGCGTGCGCAGCCCTGGTGGCTGCCCATCGGCGCGGTTTTACGGGACGATCTGCCAAAGTCGAATTAGATGGGGGTGTTCTCTCCATTGACTGGCGCAAGGACAACCATGTGTTGATGGCGGGACCTGTCGCCACCAGCTTTACCGGTAATTGGACGGATTAGCTATGGCATGCCCGATGACAAAAACCGACATAACGACGTTTGGCTGCCGGCTGAACGCCTTTGAGTCAGAGGTTATGCTCGCCCATGCTACATCAGCAGGATTGAAGAACACTCACATCGTGAACACTTGCGCCGTCACCGCAGAAGCAGGGCGTCAGGCGCGTCAGGCCATCCGCAAACTCCGGAGGGATCATCCCCAGGGGACGATCATCGTTTCCGGCTGCGCCGCCCAAATTAACCCCGACTCATTCGCCGACATGCCGGAGGTGGACCGAGTATTGGGCAATGAGGAAAAGCTTAGAGCAGATGCGTATCTTTCTCCTGCCAAGCAAGCCGCCGTGCAGGTTTCAGATATCATGCAGGTAAGGGAGATTGCGGGGCATCTTGTCAGCGGTTTCGAGTCCCGCACTCGCGCCTTCGTGCAAATTCAACAAGGCTGCGATCACCGTTGTACATTCTGCATAATCCCATACGGCCGGGGGAACAGTCGCAGCGTTCCGCTCGGATTTTTAGCAGAGCAAATTCGGGGGCTTGTCGCCGCCGGTCACCGAGAGGTTGTTCTGACCGGTGTCGATATAAGCTCCTACGGCCGAGACTTGCCTGGATCATCGACCCTGGGGAACATGTGTGGCCGATTGTTGGCTCACGTCCCTGAACTGGATCGGCTTCGGCTTAGCTCTCTCGATCCTGCAGTGATTGACAAGCATCTCATCCGCCTGATCGAACACGAACGCCGTCTGATGCCCCATCTGCATCTGAGTGTTCAAGCAGGGAGCGATCTTGTTTTAAAACGAATGAAACGGCGGCACACACGCCAGGACATAATTGACCTTTGCCGCCGTATCCGAGAGATACGGCCCGACGTTGTGTTCGGCGCAGACATCATTGTCGGCTTTCCAACCGAGACCGCAGACGATTTCCAAGCAACCCTCGACCTAGTGGACGAGGCTGGGCTGACTTATCTCCACGTCTTTCCCTATTCCGTCCGGGAGGGTACTCCAGCGGCCCGTATGCCACAGTTGCCGAGAGCTTTGCGGAAGCAACGCTCTGCATTGCTACGCGAAAAAGGAGGCGCTACCAAAACCACGTTCTTCGACTCACTCATAGGGACCAAGGCAAGCGTTCTCAGTGAAACAAGTGGACGCGGATACACCGAACATTTTGCTCCGGTTAAGCTCTCTAGCGACCTAGAACCCGGTCAGGTCTTTGATGTTCGTATCACGGGCCACGCCGATCAAGCCTTATCAGCGGAGCGATGGTCATGAGCTATCCTGACAAAGACGCCAAGGCAGGCTGGGTGTCGCGACTAAAATCAGGGCTCAGTCGCACGTCACAAAACCTCAATTACAACCTAGACGGCCTCCTCAATAAGCGTAGATTAGACGAAAAGTTACTGGAGGAACTGGAAGATATTTTAATCGCCGCCGACCTGGGTCTAAGCACGGCGACAAAGTTGACTACAAAACTGGCCCGCACCCACCTTAACGGAGCAATCAGCACCGGTGAGGTGAAAGAGGCCCTAGCGGATGCAATTGCTGAGATTCTAGGTCCGGTCGCTAAACCATTTGTCCCCAATCCTACACTAAAGCCACACGTTGTTTTGTTTTGCGGTGTTAATGGCAGCGGTAAAACAACAACCATTGGAAAACTAGCCCACGCCCTGACCCGTGACGGGAAAACCGTTGTCCTGGCAGCAGGGGATACATTCCGGGCCGCAGCCGCGGAGCAGCTTCAAATCTGGGGTGAACGAACGGGCTCCCAGGTGTTTGCAAAAGATCCCGGCACCGACCCGGCAAGTCTAGTCTTCGACGCCCTCACCCTTGCGCAAAAGCAATCAGCGGATGTCCTACTCATCGACACTGCGGGACGCCTCCAAAACCGTGGCGAACTGATGGCGGAGTTGCAGAAAACCATCCGGGTTATGCAAAAAATTGATGAGACGGCCCCCCATACATGTCTGCAGGTTCTTGACGCTACTGTGGGCCAAAATGCCCATTCACAGGTCGAAATTTTTTCCAATTTAATCAACGTTGACGGCTTAGTGCTGACCAAACTTGACGGATCAGCCAAAGGCGGTGTACTCGTGGCATTGGCCGATAAGTTTAGTCTGCCTGTTTACGCCATTGGCGTCGGAGAACAATCTGAGGATCTACAAAGCTTCGATGCCCGAGAGTTTGCCAACTCTTTGCTAGGCATAGAGGCCAATTAGTAGAATTGTGGGGTAGTTGGTCCTTAGGACGTGATAATGAACGATCCAAGCGTAATGGTGGAGGTCAAACCCTTACGTTTAAGTAATAGCCTCTCGGGACGTCGTGCCGAAGCGGCGCATCGGCGTCAAGATCACGGTTCAAGCGCGTCACCGCATTTTTAAACTCAGAATCATTCATGGGTAGGGTCACACGCGCACGATTCTCGATTTCGCGCGACGCCTCGTAGCCCGTCATCGCCTGCTGGCGAATAGGTCCCCTGGCGGCGCTGATCTCTGCTTGGGTTAAGTTATTGGAGAGGGGCAAACCATGAATCATAATTAAAACGATAGATCTAAAGGGTTAACAGACAGTAAGGCGCGGTCGCTTAATTTACCGGAGATACATGGGTAGGCCACCCAAGCGCGTTAGCCAGCGAAAATTTATAGTGACTTCTGCTCATTGGCCCCTGAGCCTGCAATAGCAACCATTGCGACTGTTGCCTGAAAAGCGGTGGGGCGATCCTGGCACCAACAAATCACGGCTGAAATATGGCTGCGAACTGCGGTAAAATAAGCTTCATGACAGCCAGGCCTTAAAAAGCGGGCCAATGTATCCCACCCTCAATGAGAATTGCTGTTTTACAGCAATAGGATATAAGATAATTGTAAATTCACTGCCCGGCGGAGTTTAGACCCGTAAGAACGCACCTGAGGAAAAGATTAATGGCGGCAAAAGAGCTGGTGGAAGAAACCTATTCCATGCCGCGCCAAGCACGGAACGAGCGCACGTTACTTGGCGGCATGACGTTGAACGCACGCATTTCAATGTTTGTTTTTTTTGGACTAGTCTCGATCGTCACCATGGGCGCAGTTCTTTTTCTTGCGGAGCAGCGCCTGTCCCGCTCCATCGATAATCTAGTGTCCAGCAGCAGTGTCCTCAAATTGGTGAGCACGGTCGAGACCCGGGTCACAAAACTGACAACCATCAGCAATAATTTCGGGCTCAACCAGCACACCAAATTTGCCGAGTCATATGCTCGCGATTCGAGTCACACAGTGTCAGTATTGTCGCGTTTACGAAGCATACCTGCGGCTCTGGATGCGCAAAAACTGATCATCACGCTTACAGACGGCATCACCCAGCATGCCACCCATGTTCAGAATATTATCCGCCTTCAGTCAACCTTAGGCAGCGATGGAAACGAGGGTCTGACGGGTAAAGCAGCGGTCTCGGGCGCGGCGGTCGAAGATTTGATACAGAATGTCCCAGCCCCACGCCTCGTATCGGAATTGGCGGGGCTTCGCAAATTGGAATGGGGGTTGCGGTCCAGTATTTCCAGAGAGTACTCAGAGTCTGTAAGCGATGCACTCAATAACCTGAAGCAATCGGTAACCGCTTCTACGCTGTCAACGGAAACCAAAAAAAATGTTGCACAACGGCTTCAGTCATATGCCGCGCACATGGGTCAGCTTGCCCAAACCCGCCTCCTTCAAAGCAATGAAATATCGCGCCTGGACGAAGTGGCAACCTATATCAACCCCAATCTGGCAGCCCTCGTTAAATTTTCGGTCAGCCTCGGCGAAGCCGCCAAGTCGGATGCCGTGGTAACTCGAATGGAAGTTCGCCGAATTATCCTCAGCGGGGCCCTAATAGTCCTGCTCGCTCTGACCCTTGTTGGCGCGGTTTTAATCCGAAGCATTGCGCATCCCATTACAGACCTGGCCACGGTCGCCATCCAGCTTGCCCGAGGCAACCGATCAGTAAACATTCCAGCACTGGCCAATTACGACGAAACGGGTGATGTCGCTAACGCACTTCTGTATTTCCGGGAAAATATGGTGCAGGCAGACCGGCTGCGCCAAGAATTGGAAGGTCACCTGAAAAATGCGGAGCAGTCGGCCGAAGCACGGGGCCGTGAAGCTGCAGCGCCAAAAACGCCAAAGTACTCAATTCCTAGTGCGCTGGAAAGAACAGCACCCCAGCTTCCGTCCAAAGAAATTTTGCAAACGCCCGCGCCACACGCCCAGCCAGCACAGTCCAGCACTTCAGATGCTTTTTCCAGTGCCGATATCCCAGCAGACATCTCGGCTGACTTGCGAGACCCTCTTGAGACACCCCTCTCAAAATTCACTCAAAAAGTTGCGCAGACAAGTCAGGATGCGTCAAGTGCGGCGAAGGACGCGGAACAATGTGACTTTATGGTCAGCGGACTCACAGAGTCCCTCAAAAAAATAGATGATATTGAAAACCTCATGGCCTCAATCAGTGACCAGATGAGCCTGCTAGCCGTCCAAATGGCGCTGTTTAGCGATCTGCCACCTGGCGACCCTAAAAACCTCGAAATCCTCTCGGGCACACGCATTGACCAAAACGGAGAACTCCCCGATAGTCCACCGGTCAATGACCGTATCGAAACAGTACAAAATGGCACCAAACGAGCCATCCAAGCAATACAGCAAATAGGGAAAATAATCGAAGAGGTTAACAGGGTTGCCGTCGAATTCGCTGCCGATGCTAAAAATGATGCGTTGGATGCAGCCACGGAGCTGTTGCGTCAATCCGAAGATCTCCGCGGCATGCTCGATGATCTCCTGAAACGGATCAAATCAGACGAACAAGCCGGGGCACGCTCTTCGTAACCTGCTTATCCATCGAGTAAAACCGCCACTCCGGGCAGGGCCCGGCCCTCAAGCCACTCTAAGAAAGCCCCGCCCGCCATGGAGACATAGCTAAAGTCATCCGCTGAGCCCGCGGCTTCAAGTGCGGCCACCGTGTCACCACCCCCCGCGATGCTTATAAGTTCTCCACTGGCGGTTAAAACGGCTACCTGCCGAGCGGCAGCCTTCGTGCCATCGTTAAATGGCGGTACCTCAAACGCACCGAGAGGACCATTCCAGATGACAGTTTTACTGTCCGCAAAAACATTGGTCAGGCGGGCAACGCTTTTGGGGCCCAAGTCCAGGATCATCTGATCAGCAGGCACCTCGTCGATGCCCACAGTCCTTGTGTCAATACCAGCTTCCAGTGCAGGCGCGGTGACAGCATCTGACGGTAAGATGAGTTCACAGCCCTCCTCCTCCGCCTTAACTTTGATACGTTTTACCGTACCCACCATATCAGGCTCACATAAGGAGGTCCCGATACCCAGACCATCGGCAAGGAGAAAGGTGTTTGCCATGGCGCCACCGATCACCAGGTTCTGAACGTTTGTAACGAGATTTTCGAGTATACCCAATTTGGTCGAAATTTTGCTACCACCAATAACCGCCGTAAGGGGCCGCGCGGGGTTCTCTAGAGCGCGTGAAAGGGAATCAATTTCACGCGCCATCAAACGACCAGCCGCCGATGGCAAGTACTTTGCAATACCCTCAATAGATGCATGGGCCCGATGCGCACAGGAGAACGCATCATCCACGTAAAGATCTGCCAACTGTGCCAAACCTCTAATAACATCATAATCATTGCACTCTTCGCCCGGCAAAAATCTCAGATTCTCGAGAACAAGGATTTGACCCGGCAAGAGGGCATAAGACGCTGTCTTGGCCGCTTGGCCTATGGTGCCCGTAACAAAACTGATATCGGTCTCTGGCATATGGGTCTTAAGACTCTGTGTTACCGGTTCCAAGGAGAGCTCAGGCACGATCTCGCCCTTAGGTCTGCCCATATGACTAGCAACAATCACCTTAGCGCCTTTGGCAACAAGTTCCGTCAGCGTGGGCACTGCTTGGCGTACCCGTGTGTCACTAATGACCCTGCCATTCTGAACGGGTACATTGAAATCAACTCGGACCAGGACCCGTTTTCCTGCCACGCCCAAATCTTCGAGGCTACGTAATTTCTTCATAAAGTGCCACTGAGTCTGGTCAGGCTAAAACTACAGTAAAGCCCTATCACAGGTGGTTATGTTTTTGGAGAGAAACTAGTGAGGTCAATTCCCTCTACCGCAGATTTATACTCCTGAATGCTGGGGGTTCGACCCAGGATAGTGGACAAAACAACGACAGGAGTTGAGGCTAAGAGCGACTCCCCCTTTTTTTCATCAGAGTCCTCAACAACCCTGCCCCTAAAGAGGCGGGTGGAGGTTGCCAATACAGTATCGCCCTTCTCAGCTTTCTCCTGATTACCCATACACAGATTACATCCCGGACGTTCGAGATAGAGTGTGTTATCGTATTTCACTCTCGCCGCATTCTTTGGATTTTGATCATCAAATTCAAAACCGGCGTATTTTTGTAATATGCCCCAATCGCCGTCCGCCTTTAATTCATCAACGATATTATAAGTAGGCGGTGCAACGACCAAGGGTGCTTTAAATTCAATGCGACCGTGTTTCTTTTCAAGGTTTTTGAACATTTGCGCGACGATATTCAAATCTCCTTTGTGAACCATGCAGGATCCTACGAAACCCAAATCAACCTTTTTCTCTGCTTTATAGAAAGATATCGGCCTGATCGTATCATGGGTATATCGTTTTGATGGATCCATATTTTCTACATCTGGATCAGCTACCATGGGTTCATCAATTTCGTCGAGGTTGACCGTAACTTCAGCAACGTATTTTGCATTCGCATCAGGAACCAACGCTGGACGCTCTCCAGAACGTAGTTCCTCTATTCGTCTCTCAGCCCTCTCAATAAGTGACGCCAGCATCATGGATTTATTATCCATCCCTTTGTCAATCATGGCCTGAATACGGTTTTTTGAAATTCTGAGTGACTCCGCGAGGGTTGCATCCCCGGATATGCAAATTGAGGCCTTTGCCTTCATTTCGGCTGTCCAATCAGTAAAGGTGAATGCTTGGTCTGCAAGCAGGGAGCCAATGTGAACTTCAATGACCCTTCCTTGAAAAACGTTATCACCAAATTGTTCCAACATTTGTGCCTGGGTTGCATGGACGACATCCCGAAAATCCATATGTTTGCCCATTTCTCCAATAAACGTAACTTTGACAGTCTCTGGGATCGGCATGGTGGCTTGTCCAGTGGCAAGTGCTAGGGCGACTGTTCCCGAGTCGGCCCCAAAAGCGACGCCTTTAGACATTCTCGTATGAGAGTCCCCACCAATAATTATCGACGAATCATCTACTGTGATGTCATTCAAGACTTTGTGGATCACATCAGTCATGGGATGGTAAGAGTCTTCCGGGTGTCTCGCGGTAATGAGCCCAAACTCGTGCATGTATTTCATAAGTTTGGGCGTGTTTGCTTGGGCCTTTGCATCCCAAACAGATGCCGTATGACATCCAGACTGGTAAGCCCCATCGACCGTCGGCGAGATTACTTTAGCCGCCATAGCCTCCAATTCTTGAACCGTCATGGGGCCAGTTGTGTCTTGAGAACCGACGATATTAACTTTTACCCTGACGTCTGACCCCGCATGCAGAACCGCGTTTTCTGTCAGACCGACAGCATTATTGTTAAAGATTTTTTCGACAGCCGTAAGCCCTTGCCCTTTGTAGTGAAGCTCTCGGGCTGGAGCAAAAGGGGATAATAGTTCAAAATTGAGCGTTGCAGCAGCAAAAGCCTGCAGTTTTTTGCCAAATTCTATAGCGTAAGAACCACCCGCTCTAATAAACTCTAACCTTTGCGGAGTAAAAGAGACAGATAAGTCTGTCAGCTCTTCCTGACCATCTTCAGCAAATAACTTTTGACTTTCTGTATTAATCGTAAGCACGGTTCCCGTTGCTACAGAATACTTTTCCTCAAGAACCGGGTTACCATCGTTATTTAGAATTGGTTTGTTATCAGCGCCTAATTTTTTCACCCAGTTTTTCAGGTCAATTCCAATACCTCCGGTCACGTCCACAGTCGTCATAAAGATCGGAGAAATGCCATTTGTCCCCGCGACGATAGGCGCACAATTCACAAATGGGACATATGGACTTGCTTGTCTTCCCGTCCACAGAGCTACGTTGTTAACTCCGGACATCCGAGAAGAACCAACTCCCATGGTACCTTTTTCTGCAATAATCATAACCTGCTTGTCTGGATGCTGACCCTGTAGCTCACGGATTTCTCTCTGCGCGTCGTCAGAAATAAAACATTTTCCATGAAGTTCACGGTCAGCTCGAGAGTGCGCTTGATTACCCGGAGATAGCAGGTCTGTGGAGATATCTCCCTCAGCAGCAATATAAGTAACCACTTTGATTTCTTTTTCTATTTGCGGGAGGTTGGTGAAAAACTCAGCCCTCGAATAACTCTCAAGAATTTCAAGAGCAATCTTGCTACCCGCGCGATAAGAATCCTCTAGTCGGCTAGTATCAGCGTCGTACAGAAAGACCTGCGTTTTTAGGATATCAGCGGCTTGCTTGGCCACTGGCTCATTGTCCCCAAGAGCCAGATCCAACAAAACCTCAACTGATGGCCCTCCTCGCATGTGTGATAAAAGTTCAAAAGCATACTCTGCTGTTATTTCCTCAACAGACTCTTTGCCTGTGATTATATCTTTGAGGAATTTGGCCTTAACGCCTGCAGCGGCGGTTGTTCCAGGTAGAGTATTAAAAACTAAAAAATTAAGACAAGGGCCACGGTGATCGCTCTCAGTATCGAGGATCCGTAAAATTATCTCATTGATAAGTTGCCCGTCTTCAATGGGCTTAGGACTTAATCCATCAATTTCTCGTCTCTCGTTTTCCAGTAGGTAATCCGCATACAAGCCCATAACAAGTAAAACCCATAAAGATAAATAATTTTGAACTCGGAGAAAAGGAGTTGTCCCAGCTTTCGATAGACACAACAAGACCCTTCAATAGATGAGGTCACGAATACATGCAAGGTCATTTTAGATATTGTAATAAATTTGTATATTAATTTGAAAAATAATAAATTTTTTTATCTTATTTATTTAAAAAAATTTTTTTAAATAAAGATTTTTATTTTTATTTAACTAACGATTTAAAATTTCTAGGTATTCGGAAAAAATGTCTCGAGCCAGATAGCGATTTACAATTATTTACGCATTACCTTGTGGGACATAAACATCAGAGATTTAGAAGACTCTCTTGCGCTCTTTCCTTCGTTGGTGGGAAATGAACCAAATCAATATAAAGACAAAGGCGCCGCTTTATTGGCCTTTTTTTGTCTTTGAAAAAAAGTTTCGCAAAAACGTTGGAATTTCGTTCAACAGGACGTTAATTGGATGCATGAACAACATCTTCGGCACCCGCTTGCAATGCATCCGTTCCAACAGAATCGTTTTTGAGGACTTATCTTTTCACATTGAGAGCGGTGACGTGCTCCACTTAACCGGCCCTAACGGCAGTGGCAAATCCAGTCTCCTGAGGATATTGGCGGGGTTCTTGCGGCCCTCAGCCGGCAAATTATCCTGGGACGGAGCGAGCGAGCCAATTCATGAAAAAATCCAGTATATTGGCCATCAGAATGCCGTGAAGGGTGCTCTGTCAGTATTGGAGAACCTGTCATTCTGGCTTCAAATAAATGGTGACAGGGGAGATCAAAAAGCTCTTGCCTGCGCTTTGCAGACTTTTGGACTTGAAAAGCTGGCTAACCTGCCGGCTCAGTTCTTATCAGCAGGTCAGGCCCGGAGGTTGACCCTGGCGCGGCTGCTTGTTGTCCCGGCCCCCCTGTGGATTTTGGATGAGCCGGCGACGTCTTTGGACACTGCCAGCGAGGGCGCCCTCCAATCAGCTATAAATGGCCACTCAGAGGCGGGGGGCATGGTTGTGATGGCTACTCATACCCCGGTGGAAGCAGATGCAAAAGTGTTGAATATGTCGACCTTCGGCAAGACCAGGGCAACTGGCTGAGATCACTATGGCCCCCTTTCTCGCCCTTTTGAAACGCGATTTGAAACTCGCCGCCCGTCATGGCTTGGACAGTTTCATGGTAGTTGCGTTCTTCGTGCTCGTGGTGACTCTGTTTCCCCTGGCCGTTGGTCCAGAACAGGCCATACTCGGGCGAATAGGCTCCGGAATGATATGGGTGGCCGCCCTTCTGTCCTCCATGCTCTCGATGGATCGTTTGTTCCAACAGGATTATGAAGATGGCAGTCTGGATTTATTAGTCTTGTCGCCCATGGCATTAGAGCTGCTCGTCCTCGCGAAAACACTTGCTCATTGGATTTCAACGGGCCTTCCACTCATAATTGCCTCGCCTCTCCTCGGTGTTCTTATGAATGTGAGTTCAGCTGGGTACGGTACCGTTATACTCTCACTTGCCCTTGGCACGCCAATATTGAGTTTGGTCGGTTCAATTGGCGCCGCTCTCAGCTTGGGGGCGCGGCGCGGCGGGGTCCTAATTTCCCTGCTCATTCTTCCGCTCCTCATTCCGGTTCTTGTCTTTGGAGTGAGCGCCGTGGAGACAGGCTTGGCGGATCTTCCATCACGGTCAGAGTTCCTTATTTTAGGTGCCATGCTGCTCGTTGCACTGGCGCTCGTGCCCTATGCTGTAGCTGCCGCGCTTCGGCAAGCTTTGGAATGACCTAGAGAAGAAATCCACAGATGGGCTGAAAAATAGTCCGGGGAATTGAAAAACCCTCGCAACGGCATATGTCAACTACAACGATTTTAAGGCATATACCAACGAAGGGGACGCCAGTAGAAGCTGGCCTCTGTGTTATGATCACCTGAGGAGCCTGGAGTTTTGCTGTCACAGGCGATAAAACCCCATGCGATGCAAGTAAAAGGGTCCGCCAAGATGCATAGGTTTGCAAACCCTACACGATTTTTGAGGCTGGTTAGCGCCATTAAGCCCTGGGCTACTGGGGTTTGCCTCCTGACGTTTGCCGCCGGTCTGTATTTTGCTCTCTTCGCATCACCGCCAGATTATCAGCAGAGAGAGACGGTACGAATTATGTATGTCCATGTTCCAGCAGCCTGGATGGCCATGTTTTGCTATGCTGCGCTGGCAGCAGCAAGCGCATCAGCACTAATCTGGCGGCATCTCGTGGCAGACATGGTGGCTAGAGCGACAGCGCCAATAGGGGCAGCATTCACCCTCCTGGCGCTTGCTACAGGGTCGCTGTGGGGCAAACCCATGTGGGGAACCTGGTGGGTCTGGGACGCTAGGTTAACGTCCGTACTGATTCTCTTTTTCCTGTATTTGGGATACATTGTCTTAAATGGCGCCTTCGATGACGCCTCCCGGGGGGCCCGTGCCGCCTCAATCCTCGCGGTGGTTGGTGCCATTAATATTCCAATTATCAAATTCTCCGTGGATTGGTGGAATACCCTTCATCAACCTGCAAGCGTGGTGAAACTTGATGGGCCCGCCATTCACATGAGTATGCTGACGCCGCTGCTGCTCATGGCCATCGCCTACACGTCGTTTTACATTTGGATCCTTGCCATTCGGGTCAGAGCGGAAATCAACACGAGCAAGATCCGCGCTTTGCAAATCCGAAGGGTAACCGCATCGGACGTCCCATGGAACGACTCTTAAATTTTCTCGATCTGGACGGCTACGGTCAGTTTATCTGGGCTGCGTACGGACTGACAGCCTTCGTCCTGATAGGGCTCGCAGTCCAGAGCCTACGATTCCAGGCTCGGACCGATGCCGAACTAGAAGCGTTACATGCCTCCCCGGAAACAACGAAAGTTGAGCGCGCCAGCAATGAAGCGAAAGAATAAGCGCCTTTCGTTTGTCTTTTTGACGCTCCTAGCCCTGGCTGCGGCGGCCGGTCTCATTCTGGCCGCCTTCGAAGATAACATTGTGTTTTTTCACTCTCCGACGGAGATCGTTAAAAAAAATATCCGGCCCGAACAACGTCTTCGCGTAGGTGGTTTGGTTGAGGAAGGAACAGTCAAACAAAGCGGTCAAAACGCCATTACGTCGTTTCGGGTAACAGATCTGACTACTTCGCTTACGGTAAATTTCAAAGGTATCCTGCCAGACCTCTTCCGGGAGGGCCAGGGTGTGGTTGCGGAGGGCCATTATCGAAATGGTGTTTTTGAGGCAAAGGAAGTTCTCGCCAAACACGATGAGACATACATGCCAAAAGAAGTGGCGGACGCGCTAAAAAAGTCGGGAAAATGGAAAGTTGAAGCGAGCACCAAACCGTCAGACTAATAACCCCGCGTGGGGGTGCCCGGCCTCTATAACGTGGCCCTTGTAAATGGAGAACGAATTTTTTAACGATGATTATTGAGATTGGTCATTTCGCGTTGGTGCTTGCCCTTTTCGTAGCGGTTCTGCAGGGCACGATTCCTCTTGTTGGCGCTCATACAGGAAGGGTTGCTTGGATGGCGCTCTCTGTCCCGGCAGCGCTGACCCAGTTTTTTCTACTTGGGCTGTCATTTGCCGCCCTGAGCCATGCCTTCATCACCTCCGATTTTTCCTTGCTCATCGTGGCAAGCAACTCCCATTCCCTTAAACCCTTGTTATACAAAATTAGTGGCGTGTGGGGTAATCACGAGGGCTCCATGTTAATGTGGGTGCTTATCCTTGCGCTGTATGGGGCGGCCATTGCCGTCTGGGGCACCAATCTGCGCCAAACCCTGAAAGTCCGAATCCTAGCCGTTCAAGGACTGGTGGCGGTCGGCTTTATCCTATTTATACTACTCACATCTAATCCTTTTGACCGGCTATTTCCTGCACCCCTTGACGGTCGCGGTCTGAATCCCCTGCTCCAGGACCCAGGCCTCGCATTTCATCCACCACTTTTGTATCTCGGCTATGTGGGTTTCTCCACAACCTTTTCCTTTGCCGTTGCTGCACTAATCGAAGGCAGGGTGGATCCTGCCTGGGCGCGATGGGTTCGTCCTTGGGCGCTTGCCGCATGGGCGTTTCTAACTACTGGAATTGTGCTCGGCTCCTGGTGGGCCTATTACGAACTCGGCTGGGGCGGCTGGTGGTTTTGGGATCCGGTGGAGAATGCATCTTTTATGCCTTGGCTTGTGGGCACGGCATTACTCCATTCGGCCATCGTGTCGGAGAAAAGGGATACGTTAAAAAGCTGGACCATTTTCCTCGCCATCATTGCCTTTGCCATGAGCCTGCTTGGTACCTTTCTGGTCCGCTCAGGAGTACTTACCTCCGTGCATGCCTTTGCTTCCGACCCTTCCCGCGGTGTGTTCATCTTATTGTTGCTCGTCGTCACAACTGGCACGGCGTTGGTGTTGTTTGCGTGGCGAGGGCCGACCCTCAAAGGATCGGGGTTTTTCCAGCCAATCTCTCGCGAGGGCGGACTTCTTCTTAACAATTTTCTCCTGACCGTTGCGGCCGCTTCCATTTTGCTGGGGACCCTCTATCCATTGTTTCTGGATGTTTTAGATCTTGGCAAAGTCTCCGTCGGTGCGCCCTACTTCAATAGTGTCTTCGTGCCGTTGATGACACCGATGATTCTGGTGATGGGTGTTGCGCCATTCCTGCACTGGAAACGGGGAGATGCCGCACTTGTATTCCCTAAACTAAAGATCGCAGCCATCGTCACCGTCGCCGGCGCAGCCGTGACCTTTGCGATTATTGACCGGGCGACTGTCTTCGCGACATTTGGAATTGGCCTTGCCATCTGGCTGCTGCTCTCTACACTCACCGAGCTGGCAGAACGCATTCACCTGTTCCGAGCCCCCCTTGAAGAATCCTGGCGTCGGTTCCTGCGCCAACCCCGAGCAACTTGGGGAATGACACTGGCTCATGGTGGTCTTGCTATCGCTGTCGCCGGCATGACGGCCTCCAGTGCTTGGACTGTTGAGTCTATCCAGGCCATGAAGCCGGGAGAGAAGGTTACCGTCAGCGGCTACGAATTTACCTTACAGCAAGTCCGCCAAATAAAAGGTCCAAATTATCAAGCACAGCGAGCTACCTTCAACGTCACCAGAGGACCAAATTTTAAACTCAGCCTGGAGCCGGAAAAACGTTTGTTCACTGTGAGTAGGCAACAAACGACGGAAGCCGCAATACATCCCACATTTTTCGGCGATCTGTATGCCGTAGTGGGAGATCCTGATGGCAAAGGCGGCTTCATCACCCGGCTCTACTTTAACCCGCTCGTGCCATGGATGTGGGCAGGCGCGATGATCATGGTTCTTGGCGCCATTATTAGCCTGAGTGACCGGCGCCATAGGGTTGGAGCGCCCTTACGGCGACGGTCACCTGGCTCAGACGCGGCCCGGATGAGAGCTTAGTTGGGACCGGCGATGAAAAGACTGGGATACTCTATGCCGCTTGGAGTCCTGGCTGTGCTGGCCGTCTATTTTCTGCTCGGTCTAGGCCGCGATCCTTATATCCTACCGTCTGCCCTGATCAATACGCCGGTTGCAGCATTTGACCTTCCAGCCATTCAAGGAGAGATCAAAGGATTTTCTAATTCCGATCTGAAAGGCCGGGTTTCGTTGGTTAATGTCTTCGGCTCCTGGTGCGCTGCCTGTCAAGAGGAACATGGGTTTCTGATGAAACTATCTCGACAAAATATCATACCTGTTTATGGCATCGATTGGCGGGAGGCCGACCGCAAGGCTGGGCCCGCATGGCTGAAACGCTACGGTAATCCCTATACCCTTGTTGGAGATGATCCGAAAAGTCTGGGAGCCATCGCATTTGGCGTCACGGGAGCCCCGGAGAGCTTCTTAATAGACAAGGATGGTGTGATCCGATTCAAGCATACTGGTCCTATAACCCATGAGATTTGGACCAAAAAATTCTCACCCATAATATCGGAGCTCAGAAAATAGTGAAACGCATCCCCCACTTGACTGGATATTTGGCCGCTATTTTCATGATCTTCGCCGAACTTCAGCCCGCGCATGCCGTTAATCCAAGGGAGATGCTCGGCAATGACCTTCTGGAGAGAAGGGCGCGTCATATCAGCAAGGACATCCGCTGCGTCGTCTGCCAAAATCAATCCATCGACGATTCGGATGCACCGTTAGCGAGCGATCTCCGGGTTTTGATCCGCAAACGGCTGGTTGAGGGGGACACAGACCAAGAAGTGATCAGTTATCTGGTCTCCCGGTATGGTGACTTCGTTCTACTTACCCCCCCGGTTAAAGGGGCAACACTTTTTTTATGGTTTGGACCGGTCGTCTTCGCACTCCTCGGAATGCTGGGGCTTGTCCTATATTTTCGGCGGCAGAAGGCACTGATGAAACGTGGAGACACCCCTTAGTGACACTCTGGCTTGCCTCAAGTGTTTTGATAGCTGGCACGTTGACAGCCCTCGTTTGGCCTTTGATGGTCCGGCATCAAACCAACACGGAAGATCCAGAGTTGTTGGTCTATGCTGATCAGTTGGAGGAGACCGAACGGGATGTTGAACGTGGCCTACTCTCAGAACAAGACGCCAGCAACCTTCGGGCGGAAATTACCCGCCGCATGGAGCGCTTCCGCCACGGCCAGGAGACCCATAATACGGGCGCTGATGAGACAGTTACCCCAAGAGGCAACCGCGCTGCAGTTGGAGTTGTATGCACAATTCTGTTGATCGGATCGTTCGGGGTTTACGCTAATCTAGGGTCCCCGGACAAGCGAGACCTACCCCTCTCTGCTCGGTCGGCCGCGCCTCAGGTGGAGCCGGCCGCAGACCGAGCTGCCAAGACCTATCAGTCGTCTGATCTTAATCGACTTGCTGATAAACTGTCCGAAACACTGGTGGTGCAGCCCCACAAAGTAGGTGGATGGATGCTTCTCGGACGCACTTATATGACACTTGCCCGCTGGCAAGATGCAGCCGAGGCCTATGCTCACGCGCACACACTGTCTCCGGGTGGACAAAACGTCGCTGCGTCTTACGTGGAAGCCCTTTACATGGCCAACAACCGATCTTTTAATTCCCGATCGAAGGCACTTCTGCAAGCAACTCTTAAGGCCAACCCACGAGACGCCAAATCCCTTTTTTATTGGGGTCTCGCGCAGGCGATGGATAATCAGCACGAGGCCGCCTTGCAAGTTTGGACCGATCTTAGGGAAATTTCTCAACCTGATGCGCCCTGGCTTCCCACTCTGACCCGTCGAATGAAGAAATCTGCTGAGGCCATCGGCATTGAAATAGAAACGTTCAAACCAGCAGTTTCCCCAGTTGGGCCATCCCCCCATGCCCACCCGCCAAAAACAGGCCCTACCCAGGAAGATATCAAAGCGGCAAAGCAATTGAGTTCGGAGGAACGGATTGCGTTTATCCGCTCCATGGTTGATGGCCTTGCGCAACGACTGCGAGACAATCCGGGTGACTTAGCGGGCTGGAAACGGCTCGCCCGCGCCTACCAGGTTCTTGGGGATACAAAGAACGCCCAAGCTGCTGAAAGCCGAATCCGGGAATTAGAGCACGGCGCGCCTTAAATCTTAGAGCGCAGAAAGGCGTGCCGAGGCCTTTTGAAATAAGATAAGGCAACTGGGCGGTCGCAGACAGGCCGACGCTCGCTCTCGTTGAATACTTGTGAAAGCATGAGTGAATGTAAACGCGGCTCAACGGCCAATATTAATCTGTTGATGCTGGAAAATAGCAGCAGTTGGCCGCGAAGCGGCAGGCACGGACCAATTGGCGAACCAGACTTTAATCCAGTGCACAATGATTTGATTGTATAAGTCAACGCCGCTGTCGAGTGAGATCCTCATAGATCGCTACGGTCTCCGCCATCTTACTGTCTAGGCGTAAATTGTGCTCCGCAAAGGTGCGGGCCGATGCAACCATTTGGTCCGTCTTATTCCGTTTGTCCAGAACATCCGTTAACGCACTCGCATAAGCGAGAACATCCCCGATCCCGACCAGTATGCCGGTCTTTTGGTCTACCACCAACTCCTCTATGCCACCAACCCTGCTCGCCACAACAGGCGTCATTGAGGCAAATGCCTGCGGGACAGTGCGGGACTGAGCTTCCACGGAAATTGAAGTAATGACCTGTGCATCACAAGCTTGTGTAAGCCGGGGAATATCCTCCCTATAGCCGGTGAACCGGATCGCCTGCGTGACGCCCAACTGGTTCGCCCGTGACATCAGTTTTTGATCATAGCTGCTTTGGGAGTTTGTAACCGACCCGACAATGAGCGCCACCACATTCCGCCCCCGGTGCTTTAATTCCGCAACCGCGTCAATGAGGAATTCCTGTGCCTTATCCCCCCTGAGCATACCCACCGCGCAAACCAATGGCTGGTCGGCCGGCACGGCAAACTCGCGACGGACGTCACGCTGGTAATCTTCCTTGCGGCTGAGATCAAAAAAAGCATCCCCCGCCCATTCGCCAACCACACTAATTTTACTGGCAGGGGCTAGCCCCTTGGACAACACTTCGTCCCGGATACAGGATGCGGTCGCGATCACATGGTCACTGCCATAACGCCACTGGAGCCTGCGGTGTAATTTATTTTTGAGCGGTTGAGAAACGTGCCGAGTGCGGATCACCGGGATCAAGCTACGCGCAAAGGCAAGGGTCATAACGTCCCGGCTACCGTGACAATCGGCAATCTCAATGCCCTGTCGTTTGATTAAGTTCCTGGCCGCTTTAATAGCCCGTGGATCGTAATGCCCCGTATAGGCTATGTCGAAGACGGGGAGGCCTTTGGCCCGAGCTCGGCGGCCAATATCGCTGCCGGGGCGAACTGCAAGGGCTGGTTCGTGACCGTGGGCCTGGAGCCACTCCATCTGCTCCAACGCGCGGTACTCCTGGCCACCCCAGTTGACGCTGGACTCGGTGTGCAATATGCGCATGCCGAGAGTTTAGGCCGTGAGAAGCAAATTGCCAGATAAAGAAATCGGTTCAGCAACCGACACCGTTCGTCGACCCTTGGCCTGCTCTTTCCAACACCAGCATCATCCCGTTAAACTAAAACGGATCGGGAAAGGTGACTGAAGATGGCTATTCGCCGGAAACGTGCCAACATTGTAAGGTGAGGAACGGGTATTAAAAATGCCGGATCGCTATAAACAGATAGATTTGATCATTGATTATCTAAAGCCCGCCTCAATCGTGGAGATTGGAACTTGGAATGGTGATCGCGCTATTGACATCGCTCAGGCCGCCCTCAAGCACCACACCTATGTTCATTACTGGGGATTTGATGTCTTTGAACACGTGGCTGATAATCACGATCAGAGAGAACTCAACGTGAAGCCGCACACACCGCTTAAGGATGTCCGAGCGAAGCTGAAAATATTCAGGGAGCAACACCCCGGATTCTCTTTTGATCTGATCAAGGGTGACTCCCGCCTTACACTCCACCACCCAGACCTGCCAGTTTGGTCTCATCCAAACACAGGAAACTGTGTTCAGCTCACCGAGGCCGATCTGGTATTTATTGATGGCGGACATTCCGTCGAGACCGTCGAGAATGATTTTGACCGCTTGAGGGGCTGCAAAAATATCCTGATGGACGATTATTACACCCCATGTAATCGCGGCCTATGCCCCGATGTAACGAAATTTGGGTGCAACCAACTTGTCGAAAAGGTGCCTCATTGGGTGCTGCCTGTAAGGGATCCTGTTGCTGGAGGCGGTCTTGTCCAAATCGTTGCGCTAGGCACACTTGCCTCTTTGTTCGTGTCCGAAACAGACATACCCTAAATCACGAACAAATCAGTGGGTCGCCAGCACTAAACATCCAACTTCCCTGGAAAAAATAGACGATAGGGTGGGTAATTTTGCGAGCATGAAATGGTGGAGCCGATCGGGATCGAACCGACGACCTTAGCGTTGCGAACGCTACGCTCTCCCAACTGAGCTACGGCCCCCTTTTTTTCCTCGCCAACCCTCTGCTGACCTCAAGATACAAGTCTCTTGGTCACGAGCTAAACCGTGAGTTTTAATGAAATGGAGAGCGCAGATAATGTGTCTCAGCTCCTTTCCTGTCAAGCCGTTCTTGCCCAACTTTGGTTGGGTGAAAACGACGTCTTCATCCGTCTTGCCATATTTTTATCCGATGTTTAGGCTTTAACATAACAGAATTATTTTCTCTGCGAGCCACCCATGCAATCCATTTTGACTTTGATCGTAGCCGTCCTCGAAATGTACAAGTGGTGCATTATTGTAGCCGTTGTCCTGAGTTGGCTGACATATGGAAATGTCATTAACACACAAAACCGGTTTGTCTACATGGTAGGGGATTTTGTCTACCGGATCACAGAGCCTGCACTTCGCATTTTCCGGCGCTGGATTCCCAACATTGGCGGAATCGACGTTTCTCCCATTGCGCTGATACTATTGATCTGGCTTATCCAGCTTCTTATTCAGGAATATCGGTTCGCACTCTAAAACACGTAGCAACTCACTCATTTGAGGTGGTTGGAAAACATTTGTTATCTCAGTTATTACGAATATGGTGCCGTTATTGAATAATGCATCGATAACGGTAAACCCAATGAGGGGCTCGAGCTGGTTTTGATGCTTGTTCTAAGGGGGTAGGAATGGCGGAAGCAAAGCGGATTGACGGTAAAATGCTCGCAGAACGACTTCGTGACAAAGTCGCAGAGCAAGTCCGAGCTTTGAAGGATCTTCACGGCCTGACCCCTGGATTGGCGGTCGTATTAGTGGGTAATGACCCCGCTAGCGAGATTTATGTGCGCAACAAGCATAAAATGACTACCCACGCCGGCATGAAAAGTTTTGAACATAAGCTTCCGGCGGAAACGACCCAAAAAGAGCTGCTTACCCTGATCGAGGGGCTGAACTCAGATCCGGACGTCCATGGCATTCTGGTTCAGCTTCCGCTGCCGGATCATATAGATGAACAGGCGGTTCTGGCCGCCATCGATCCTGCCAAGGATGTCGACGGCTTTCATGTTGTTAACGCGGGTAAGTTGGCGACGGGCGCGGACGGGCTTGTGCCCTGCACGCCCCTAGGGTGTCTTTTGCTCATCAAAGAACAGCTGGGCGGCGATCTGTCGGGGAAGCGGGCGATCGTGATCGGCCGCTCTAATATTGTCGGAAAACCCATGGCAGCAATGTTGCTCCGCGAAAACTGCACGGTTACTATTGCCCATTCACGCACCCAGGGGCTAGCCGAAGAATGTGCCCGGGCAGAAATACTGGTTGCAGCAGTTGGGCGCGCTAAGATGGTTAAAGAAAATTGGGTCAAGAAGGGCGCCCTTGTTATCGATGTGGGCATGAACCGACTGACCGAAGATGCTGACGGAAATTCGAAACTGACAGGAGATGTAGATTACGATGACGTCAAAAAAACGGCTGGGGCTGTAACACCTGTTCCGGGCGGGGTTGGTCCCATGACAATCGCTTGCCTACTCAAAAATACGGTAACTGCCGCGTGTGGTTTAAACGGTATAGAGGCGCCCTAAACGAATGTTTAAGGCACACTTTAGGGCGTTGGTGAAAGAAAAATATTGTTCGGGTAAAACCGACTTTCCGCGGATTGAAAACCGCGCAAAGCCCCACTGGAATGGCAAAATCCCAGGATTACTGTTTTACAAAGAGGATCGATAATGGCCACACTCTCGACCCACAAGAAATCCCGAGGCCGGCACGCACCAGCCAAGAAAACTTCAGCCCGAGGGACAACAAAAAAAAAGACAATACCTACAGTCCAACCGGCATCCGGCCTTGCTGACCGGCAAACACCTTTGATAAGAAACTGCTGGTACGTGCTTGACTGGGCGGCAGATGTAAAACGGAAACTCAAGAACCGTATGGTTCTGAACCAGGACTTGGTCTATTTCCGTAACAAGGCGGGGCATGTCACCGTTCTCCAGAACCGATGCGGCCACCGCTGCTTTCCTTTACACCGCAGCAAGCTCCATAAGGAAGATGACACTATCCAGTGCGGCTATCATGGACTCACCTATGGTATAGACGGAACCTGTGTGAAGATCCCATCGGCCATGGACCTGGACCCGTCCTATGTAAAAATACAAAGTTACCCAGTGGTAGAAAAAGGACCCATGATCTGGATTTGGGCAGGCGACCCCGAAATAGCCGATCCAGCAATGGTACCAGACTATAATTGGCTTATGGACGGAGACTGGGGATATGGTGACGGATTCTACCATGTCAAAGGCAACTATCTACAAATCCATGAAAATCTCATGGACATCACTCATTTTCAGTATTTGCATGGAGCCGCTCTCGGCACCCCGAAACACGCAGAGTCCAAAGTCGAGGTCACGGTAGACGGCAACACGGTGAACAATTATCGGATAAACAGGGGCGAAGGTGTACCCGAGTTGCATAAAAAGGCCTCTGGATTAGGCGACGCAGAAATTATTCGACATGCAAATTCGACCTTCATAACTCCTGGTTTTCATGACGCCAAAGCGCTATTCGAGGACCCACTCGGCACCAACAATGGTCGGACCGAGTACCGGCCTCAAATTCTGCATTTCATAACGCCCGAGACCCAGTACACATCTCTATATTGGTGGATCTTCGCTCGCGATTTTTCACCCGATAACAAAAAACTTGATCAAATCTACTCACGCGCCACCCGATCCGTATTTGAAGAAGATAAAGACGCAATAGAGTGGATCGAGGATCAATGGGCCCGAGATGACCGCCCAGGCTTCCGTGAAAACCACGTTCCATCGGACGAAGGCGCCGTCAGGATGCGCCGTATCGTTTATAAACTAGCAGCCGCAGAGGCGCGGGAAGCAGGCGCATAACGAGGCCTCTGGCATTACCTGGCAGATTTAATGCTGTTTAACATTTTGCAACTCACAGCTAAGTTGTCATGTATAAAAAAAACGGCATCTAAACATGGCTTATCCAATCACACATCTTAGCTAATGATGGACCAGGGTGATTCGGTTCTTACAGGCACCGCCGGCCAAATAATCGGTGAGGGTATCCACTCGCATTTCGTGCTTTACGGTGCCAGTGCATTTAGATCTGATACTTTTAAGACAAGCCAAGGTTTTCCCGATAACGGCTACGATTATGGTACCTCAACTTTTCCGCTGTTAATGGACCGAAAAATGGCATCCAGAACGGCAACACCATGGAGAATTTGATTGGGACTGACCGGAAACGACGAACCCCCTTTTATGTCAGCCGCAAAGGCTTCTAAACCCGCGCCAATGGTTTTCAGTGCCGGATGCGCATAGCCATCCCAATATTCAGTTTCCGGCTGGCCTCCTAGAGGCGCAAAAGTCAACTCATTGGCATTGTTGACTGACGCCCAGCCCCCGGTGCCAAAGGCACGCAAATAGGTCAACGTGCTTGTTCCGGTGACCGAACCAAAATAACCAGTGCGCCCGTTCTCAAACTCGAACAAGATCCGAGTAGTGTCATCGATATCATAGGATGTCACGAGGCGTTTGGAATAAGCCCGCACTTCTGAAATCGGTCCAAACATGCTGATAAATGCATCCACGATATGAATGCCCAATGAAGTCATACCGCCGGCGGGGCTCTCCGATGGATCTGAGCGCCAGGCGTCTTTTAAAGCCAGGTTAGCCGAAAAGTGGCCCTCTATCTGAATCGCTTCCCCGAGGGTACCGTCATGGATCATGGTTTTAAGCTTCTGAAAATTGGGGGCAAATCGACGGTTCAGCCCTACAGCCGTTTTAACACCTGCCTTTTTCACGGCGGCCAGGGCGACTTCCGTGTCGGACTTGCTGAGGGTATAAGGTTTTTCCGCAAAAACATGTTTGCCAGCTTCCGCCGCAGCAACAATCTGACCAGCATGTTGCGTGTGTGGCGTAGCCAGCACAATCGCGTCGATTGAGGGGTCTGCTAACAAGGTGTCATAATCGTCTACAATCTCGATGTTATTTGTTGCGCAGAATTCAACCGCTTTAGATTTAGTACGCGTCACGCCTTTGGTGAATGTCACTGAGCTGTTATTCTGGACAGACGAGACGAGCAACTGCCCCCAATTTCCGATTCCCACAATGGCTGCATTGATCATTGTTTGCGACCCTCGCTGGTTGTAATACCAGCCTAATTATTGCTTTCTTTCCCGAATTTGAAAGCAAATCATAGACAAAATTGGCGAAAGAACTCTATTCTAGTGGGGGTTAGGAGAATACGATGACGGATCAAAATGCCCAGGATCGGCGGAGCTCCGAGAACCGGCTCGCTGATGCCAAGCGTCGTGATTACAAGGCAAAGCAATTTATATTCCGGGAGAGGGAAACTGGTGATCAAGCATTTATCATCATGGATGGGAAGGTGGAGATTCTAAAAACAACAGAACAAGGCCTGGAGCCCATTGCCGTGCTGGAAAAAGGCGCCATGTTTGGTGAAATGGCTCTAATTGATAACGAGCCGAGGATGGCTACCGCTCGGGTTACAGATGATGGCGCCGCAACACTGCTCATAGTTAGCCACGAAATTTTCCAGAAGAAACTCTCAGGGCTAGATCCTTTTACCCGGGGGCTTATCAAAATTCTGGCAGACAATGTCCGCGAATTGAGCAGGGTTGCAGAGAAGCCGGACCGTTAGATGACCCTACTGAAGTAAAGCCGTCCCATGGGGGACTGATAGTTTCACGGATCGCCATATCAAGTCTGAACAACTTAGACGCATCAATAAACAGCCTCTCAAACAATTCTGAGCACTTTCATCAAAAAAAATAGCAAGAGCGGTGCATTATGTGGGTAGATGTTGGCGCCGCGTGTGGCCGTCAATCCCGCCACCAATGCCCCATTCCGCATAATTCTCATTGGTGCGGTCAATCTCCCGCGGTTTCCAAGCTTCCGTCAGATAATCCTCATCAGCAAAATACTCGGCCAATCCACCACACGGGTTTTCCACGTACCAGAAATAAGCCGATGATACAGGATGGCGTCCAGGGCCAATTTGAGTGGTCCAGCCACAGCGATCAACGTGAAGGCCACCGCCAAATACTTCATGAATATCACGGACGGTAAAGGCTACATGATTAAGGCCTGGTCCCCTATCGGGAGCATCCAGGACGAAGATGTTGTGGTGGCCGCCTTGCGCACGGCAGCGAAGAAAAGCACCTGAACCGGGATAACTATCAGACAGGCAAAAACCGAGTTTTTCCACGTAAAATTCTTGAATCGCAGGCACGTCATTGGCAAACAGCACCACATGTCCAATCTCAATGGGCTCAGCCCGGTTATAAAACGTGCTTTGCTGGTTTACGCGGGCATTGGGGTGCGCAAAAGTATTAATAGCGGCGCCTTCGACCATTACCTCTCGTCTTTGCGTCACTCGGAAAGATATGGCGAGACCATTAGGATCGACACACGCGGGACGTCCATCCCGATTAACATAACTTGGCTCGTTAGCGAGAGCGTTCTCAACGGTAATCAGGTCCGCCTCTGTTTCTACCCCCCAAATTACCTCGCGCAAGGTTGACCCTTCTTCAATCGGGGGCGGCAGGTGCGGGTCATCAATCGGCCTTAACTCTGCTTCAGTGCCATCTAACGTTTGAAACATAACGGACGGATTTTGGGATGCTCCTCTCTTCAATCCCCAATCATTAAAGAATCTAATGCCAGAGGCCATATCACCAACGCCGTAGACAATCCGGTCGATGCCTTTGAACTTTATAGGATCTGCCATTCTATTTTCCTTACATTCTCACATGACGTGCTCGGTTCTTCACGGCGCGAATCGCAGAGAGCGCCGTTAAAGCAGACGTTTTCGGGTTGTCAGGCAGGGGCTTGCCGACAATACGGACGCTCATTTCCCCAAACGCCCCCTTTGCCTCAATCTGGTGAATGTTCCCTGTGGCATTAGGATCAGCAATGAGTGTAACATTGGTGTTGTCAAATCCCAGACCAGCGAGAGCAATAGTTGCGGCGACATTGGCATTTTTTGGGAATAGCTTCGCGGCCTCCCGAGCTGTTCCCTCATATATGACAACTGCTTGTGTTATACTCTCCAAATCAAAAGACCTTTCTGCATGCGTGCCAGTCCAGCTTAGTGGTGGTTTCCGCGATATATAGGTCACATCGTCCAGTCCTTCCGTCCGTGCCGCCGAAAGGGCGTCCATCCCCCCAACCGCTCCCGGCAGTATACATAGCTGGGCACCGCCGCTCCGACTCGATTTCGCCAAGCGGTCATACACATCTGGATCAGAAAACGCACCGATCGAAACCACCCCAAAGTCGATACCTTTTTCGAGAAAGTATGGCCCGTATTCAGCGACGGCTTGGTGGCTGGCGCATTCCAGAACAAAATCCGGCAGGGGGTCGACATCTTCCAATGAGGAAATGACCTGAATGGTCCCATTGACCTGGCCCCGGACACCCTCTTCCCGACCGGGTCGGACCATGATTTGAATGAGTCTCGCATCCGAGTCTCCGGATAGCCGTTTCGCCACCTCCAGCCCAATGGCACCAAAACCTATCATCAGAACCGTCTCTCGCATGCCACCCGCCTTCATGTCATCGGCCCCTAGCCATTTCTGCCGTCCTTACCGGCGGCCCACCGAACGCCCTGGCGTAGGAGCCAATGGCCGCCATATCAACCTCTATCATAGTTGGACCTTGGGTTTGGACAGCACTCCCCAACACCGTGCTGGCCCGTCCTAGATCGGACAATTTTTGATAGGACCACCCTGCGCCAGATGCTATGGCCTCGAAATCCGGTGCATAGATATCAGAATAATGCCGTCGGCCGCCATACGTCGCATCCTGAATGTTCTTAATAACCTCATAGTCGCGGCTGTTCATTAGTATCACGACCAAATTCACGTTTTCCTGAACTGCGGTGGTTAATTCTCCGATATTAACCTGGAGCCCACCGTCCCCCACGAGACAAATGACCCGCCGGTCAGGCGCAGCAATAGCTGCGCCGATCGCCATTTGCATACCCTGACCGATGCCTCCGCCGAGCGCGTGCACACCATCCATGGGCCCACTCAAAGCCACAGCCCGATTGCCCCAGGTGCTATTGGAAATGGTTACATCTCGCACCCAGATCAGTTCTGATCCGCCTTGCTCAGACACGGCATCGAGAAGCGGCTCATAGGGAGCAATCCCCTCCCGGAGATCTCTGATAGCGGCCGCTTTTGCAGATTTAAGATCCTTTATAAACTCGGGATCTGGGGACAACCGTCCGTCCAGCCGGTCTGCGAGGCCATTTAAAGCAAGACTGCAGTCACCTATTAAAAGCCGATCCGGCACATACGGTCGGTTAGCCACATCTGGGTCCACGTCGATCTGGAAATGTGGTGTCGGTAGCTCAAGTTTATATTTTAGGGACTCGTTGCTGCGGAGCCGCGAACCCGCGACAACAACAGCGTCACACGTTCCATAGAATTCCTCAACTGGTTTATAGAGATTGTATGCACCCAAAGTGGCCGGATGATTCTCGGCTAGGACTCCCCGTCCTTGCACACTTGTCACCACTCCAAACCCCATTTCGGCGAGGCGACCGACCGCCTTTGCCGCGGAGCGCGCACCACCGCCAAGCCACAAAAGCGGCCGGTGACACTCTGCCAGGGTCTCTGCCAGGGCATCCAGTTCAGTTATGTTTGGCTCTACTAACTCAACGGCAAGGGGGCTGAAATCATCTGGCCAGATGACCTCTGCCTGCTGGATATCAATTGGAACCTCTACACTAACTGGTCCCATGGGCGCGGTAAGTGCTTCCCGGACGGCATCCTTGAAAACCCTCAGGGCTTCCTCTGGCATACGCACCCGGAACGCAGCCTTGGAAACCGCCTTGAGCATCGTAAGTTGATCCTTGGCTTCATGAATAAAACCGTGGTTCTTGTCTAGATGGGGCGTGTCGATCTGGCCAGTGATATGAAGCACGGGCGTCCCCGCCGTCTGCGCTTCAACCAACGCACCAGCAGCATTTCCAGCTGCCGTGCCTGTACTAGTAACGGCGACCCCTAGACCTTGGCTCACCCGTGCATAAGCATCGGCCATGTTGACCGCACCGGCCTCGCCCTTCGCACAGACATAACGAATCTTGCCGCGTTCTCCAATGGCATCCAGAAACGGCATGTTATGAATTGAGATAACGCCAAACGCTGCCTCCACGCCACACTTCTCGAGAAAGGCAATAACAACCTCTCCAACCGTCGCTTTATCCGACATGACGTGATAGACCTCCTGAGACATCCACAGTTGATCCCGTGGTAAACGACGACATTGGAGTCGCCAAAAAGAAAATAGCTGACGCGGCTTCCTCAGGCGTTCCAATCCGGCCCAGGGGAACACCGGCCCGGTCCGCAATGGACTTTGTATAGATCTCCCAGGTGACGCTTTTGTCCTCAAGGGCGTCAAAACGGCGGCGCCATTGGGTCGATGCAACTTGACCTATGAGGATGGAGTTTACACGAATGCCTTTAGGGGCAAGTTCATGCGCCATGCCGTGAACTAGAGACAACTGGCCAGCCCGAGCGGAAGACGTTGCAACTAGATGGGGTTCCGGTTGCCGACCCAAAAGAGAACTTGAACACACGATCGCTGCTGTGTCCGACATTTCTAATTGGGGTAGAAATGCATGGGCCGGGTTCAGCACACTAAAATATTTAAGTTCCAGTTCCTCGCGCCATGCCGCATCACTCGTATCGTCAAATGTGGACAGTCTCGCCTGGCCGGCATTTAAAACAAGCATATCAGTTCCGCCAAACGTTGTTTTCACAGCAGAGGCGAATGCCTTGACGTTTGATTTATCGAGCACATCGCAGGCCTCGGCCAAAATTTTTGCACGGGGGTAATCGGTTCTCAGCACCTCGGCCACATCCGCCGACTTGTCTTTATCTCGCCCACAAAAAGCGACCGCTGCACCCGCCTCTAAAAATAACCGCACAGCGGCAAGGCCTATACCTGCAGTTCCGCCAGTCACGACGGTCACCCGTCCAGACAAATCAATTTTCACGATACTTCCCCCCCGACCGGGAACACATCCCTGGCGCGATAATTTAATCGGCCTGAGAGTGTTTCGGCAGTTTTCACCAAAGCGCTCACAAGGTTGGTTTCTATATCATCTTCGGCAACCATACCGTCTTGAAATGTAATGTTGATCGACGCGATAACGCGCCCGCTTTGATCTCGGACAGGTGCGGCTACCGATGCGATGCCGGTCTCAAAAAAAGAGGCGCTGCGCGCGTAACCGCGTTTTCGGTCCTGGCGCAGAAGAGCCTTCAGATCGTCCAAGTTTTGAGGTGTTTGAGGGGAAAACTTTGGCAGGGCTGGCTGCGGATAAACCTCATCAAGCTCCTGGTCAGACAGGTCAGCCAGAATAACACGGCCCAGCACCGTGCCGTGCGCTGGCAGCCGGGTTCCGATATTGATGCTGCTGGCAAAGGCGGTCTCGGCCCTCGCTTTGATAACGAAAATGACGTCGCCACCGTCGCGGATAGCGAGATGCACGGAATAGCCCGTTTCGTCCCGGAGTTTTTCCAACAGAGGGCGTGCGAGATCTGTCACTTCAAGAGATGCTATAAATTCAAAACCAAGCGACAAAACACCGACGCTCAGCCGATACTCTGAACCGTTTTCAAGCTTTTCCAAGAAACCCATATATTCAAGGGTCTGGATCAGCCGGAATACAGTTGAACGGGGAATGTTCAGTTCGCGGGCGAGCTCCGGTGCGCCTATGCTGTGGCGATCCCGACTAAAGGTTCGCAAGATTTCCAGCCCCCTTTGTAAGGCCGGGACGATGTACTTGGGCGCCTCCGCGGATTCCGGGGCCGATAACGACGAATTCTGTTGGCCGTCAGGCATGGGACATCTCTAAGAACTGTTCAACCGCAAGATTGAAGAGGTCTGGCCCCTCTACATAAGATGCATGGCCAAGCCCGGGCAAGACATCAAAACGAGCGTCGTTATAAGCGGCGGCAACCGCCCTGCAGGCATCTATCGGGGTCACACAGTCTTCGCCTCCGCACAGCACGAGCGCCTTACCCCTGAACTCCCCGGCCCAGCCCATTAGGTGTCCGTCCGCCAGGGCGTGCGACGCCTGCTCATATCCCAGCAACGTCGTCTTTCGCATATTCCATTTAACCATCTCGACAGCTTCTGAGGGCGGTGTATCGGAAAGCAGGTTTCCAGATCGCATTTCAGCCATACCCTCAGGCCCCAGGTCACGCACCATTTCCAACCGGTGTTGAAGTTTCTGCTCACGGATCTCTGGTGCCGCTTCTCCATACCCATTGGCTGGGTCCCCCAGAATGAGTGCGGGCACATCTGGATTAATCTCCGCTGCATAAGCCCCCGCCACCATAGCACCCAGAGAATGGCCGATCATCACCGCGGGCCGGACGCCTATCGTGTCGAGAAACCTGCCTAGCGCCCTAGCATAACCTAACGCACCTGGCTTATCCTCGGGTAGCGGCGTGGAGATATTGTAGCCGGGTGCATCCCAGGCAATGAGCCGGTATCGGTCTTTAAAGTGATCCATCAGATACCCCCAGGATCCGGAGCCCGAGCCGATACCGTGCAGTAACATCATCAGCGGCGTCTCTCTATCACCCGCCTCCCTGTAGCCTTGTGTCCTGCCGTCGACATCCATACAGCGGCTCGGATAGGCATCGTCTACCCAGTCGGCTTTATTCGTAACCTGATTCACTCCCTGGCCACTCTATTTCTTAGGCCGCTTGATCTTGGTCAAGGGGTGGTCTGGCGGGTAATGCGGCGTAACAGGTTTTTTATTGCCTAGCATCACCAGCATTAAGGCCTCTTCTTGACCTGTATTATAAAGGCCGCGGTAGTAGCCCGGCGGCACAGAGGCCAGGTCCCGTTCCTTCAAAATGGTTTCATGAAAATTTCCATCATCTTCGATGGTGAGCCGGATGCTCCCTTTAAGCATGAAAAAAATTTCTTCCACATCTACATGCATGTGTGGAGGGCCCTCACAGCCTGCAGGCAAGACCATCGTCGAAAATGTAAAATGCTCGGCAGGCACCACATTCTCATCATTTGAAACACCCGTCCCCCCAGTTCCCATATACCTGCATTGGGCGCGTGCATATTTTGGATCATAATCTGCTTGAAATTTTAGGGCATCCCAATCGTAAGTTCGCGTCTCGAACCGAGCGACCCGGCTTTCCATCCACTCGGCAAAGCTTTTACCAGCAGGCTTTTTCCAGGTTTCAAGATCTTCAAATTCCATTTCCGTCATATCTGGCATCGGCTTCCTCCATTAATCTCAATCGTTTTTTCAACGCATCAAAAAACCACCGTTCACTGGAATACATTGACCAGTGATAAAGCTAGCGGCGTCGGACATCAGAAACATAACCGCTCCGGTTACATCATCAGGCATCTGGACCCGGTTAAACGGACGGTTGCTGACATAAAGGTCCTTGCGGTCCTGGGGCACATACTCGGTGGCCTCAACTTCGGTGAGGCCGGGGGCGATGGAATTAACGGCGATCCCGCTACCACCAAGTTCCCGAGCCATCGACCGTGTCATAGATAAAACAGCGCCTTTACTTGCAACATAGTGCATCAGGCGCGGTGCGCCCCATAATGCCGTGTCGGATGCAAGATTTACAATTTTTCCGGCCCTAGATTTTGCTAATTGAGGTACCGCTGCCTTGCTCATGAGCCAAGTTCCACGAACATTAACTTTCATTACTCTATCCCACACGTCTGTGTCGATTTCCGTCATCATTGGGCCACCTATGCCCGTCGCAATAGCGCCATTATTTACCAAACCATCCAGACCACCAAATGCCGACACTGCCGTTTCCACACATGAGTCCACACTCTCTGGGACGGCTAAATCAAGTTCCGCAAACTCAGCGCCAATGGCATTGGCAGTCTCCCTGCCTTCTTCTTCGAGAATATCTGCGACCATAATACTAGCGCCTGCGCTGATCATGGCCTCGGCGAATGCTCTTCCAAGACCTCGCGCTGCACCCGTCACTATTATTCGCTTGCCTTCCAAAGAGATGGGGCTGGTCATATCAATTTGCGCCTGACTACTGGGCCTTAGTCGCCTGCAATTGCCTGTGTTCGATTATTTGTGCGGGTCGTCTCGATAGCAGCGAGAGCGGCAAGTTGTTTTTCTGCTTTCTTCTTGAAATCGCGGCGAACCCTAACAAGGCCTTTGTCATGGTCATATAGCAGCTCACGGTTACGTGCATCAGGCGCCATCACCTCCAAAACGTGTCGGTCTTGTTCCAGAACATCCCAATGCAATTTTTCCAGACGGTTACGGTACATAAATCTCCAAACATCTCTCTTCCACCCACTAACCTGGCGTGTGCGCCAAAAAAAGACTTGCGTATGATTTTCATCAACGGGCGTTGCAAAACCAACAATATAGAATACCCCGCCCGGACCAGCATTCTGGCGATAGGGAATGGACAGCCGCATCCACATGGCGCCGGTATCACCAAGTTCAACCCAGTCAAAATTAACATCTCTCTGACCTTCCTTCTCGAAAATGAGACCGAAGTTTGTGTCTTCAATCCGCATTTTTGCTTCCTTATCACCGGAAGCCATAGAGTGTGATTTTGCGTGCAGATAAGCGCCGTGCATTGGATCCATTACATTATCGACTGCGTACCGATAATTACATCTCCACATGGCTGTACAGAGAAAATTACTGAAGTCCTCTCCCACTAGTTCTTTTGGCAAATCAAGGTCACACGGCTCCGGATTAGCTTCATCGCCGAAGTACAGAAAAATAGCGCCCTCGATTTCTTTCACGGGATATTTGGCAACACATTGTTTACCCACCATTGAGGCATTGTTCATTGCCGGCACATTCACAACAATGCCGTCGCCATCCATCTCTATACCATGATACCAGCAAGCTAATCGGTCCCCGAGATTCCAACCCAGAGATAGGCGAGCGCCGCGGTGCGGACAACGGTCCTCTATTGCGTGAACAACCCCTGTGTTGTCCCGCCACAAAACGATTTTTTGCGAAAGCCGGGTAATTCCCACCGGGTCTGAGTGAACCCTCCAGCTTGGAAGAACTGGATACCACAAATTCATTAACCCTGTATTCACCAGTTTTTCGACCTGATCTGACGTATATTGCTTATCTGTCATCTCTGTCCTCTTACTCAGCTTTAGGATGGATGGAGAAAAATTTTTGGATAGAGCTAAAGACTGTCCGTTATGCGCCAAGCCGGCTCATCTCGGCACAAAACGAGTTTTCCGTCCACTTGTGCCCGTGAGGGGCGTGAACGCCCCTTTTATTCAAGCAATCAACGATATCTGCCAATTCGGTAATGCCATCACCAAAAATTGACTCAAGCGCCTCTCCCAACTGGTTTTCGAAGTCAGAGGGTGGAGCAGACCGAGTCTGATGCACAATATTCTCAATTTCGTCTGGGATTTCTATGCTGCCTTTTCCAGCTTCTTTGTTTGGCTCCGACCGCTTCCATGGCTGCAGATGAGGGTTGTAATCCATAACACATAACTCTCTTCAATCTGTCTTACATATAAAATATGGTTTCATTTTTGCAACGTTTGAGACTGTCAGCTTTAACAATCCGCAGAGGCGAACATGCACTCCCTTATGCTAACACTTCTCAACCCACTAAATCATAAGGCTAATAGGCCAAGATACAATAATGGGGAAAATCATTACGATAATGATAGCCAGTAAATCGCAAATCAAGAAAGGCACTGCCGCCCAGTATATATCACTCATGGTAGTACCCCTGGGTGCCACTCCCTTCATAACAAAGAGGCCAGCACCAAATGGCGGAGATGTAGAGCCAGTCTCAATTGCTATAAGATAGAGGACAGCGAACCATATGGGGTCAAACCCGAGCTGCTCCACAACTGGCACAAAAACAGGCAATGTAACGAGCATTATAGGGACAGGGCTCATGAGCATCCCAAGTAGGATAACCGTTAATATCATCAAACCTACAATTGTCAGAGGACTGGCGCTGAGACTTAGCACCAGATTCACCAAACCTTCTGTAGCGCCCGTAAATGCCAACATTTGCGTGAAAGCAAGAGCTCCAGAGATAATTAGCAGGAGCATAACTCCAATCTCTAAGCTTCCGACTATGGCATTTTTAAAAATATTCCAGTTCATCCGACCTTGAAAAGTAGCCAGCAAAAAGGTTGCCAATGCGCCAGAGGCGGACGACTCGCTCGGTGTTGCCCAGCCTACAAAGATCACACCAACGACCATAAATATAATAAATCCAACAGGTAAAATTTGGGTGATCGTTACCTTGATCTTTTCCGAGAGGGGAATAGCCTCAACAGTGAAGGGCGGTGCAACTTTAGGATCAATTACGCAGCGACCGAGGATGTAGAGAGTATAGAGAACTGCCATAATGATACCCGGAAGTATAATCGCGACTAAAATTTGACCAATAGACAGTTCAGCCACGACGCCAAGCAAAACGGCGAGCCCGCTTGGCGGAATCATTATCGCTAGCCCCCCACTACCCAATATTGGCCCCAGGGACATAGGCTTTTTATATCCGCGCTTCTCCATTTCAGGCACCAACGATGAGCCAAGAAGAGCGATACTACCCATACTATTTCCGGTTAATGCTGAGAATAGGACACCGCCGCCAACAGCCATTAGCGCTAAACGACCTTTTAGGCGTCCAAACCACTTATCTAGCGCATCCAACAGATTGTTGCCTATTCCCGAATGGAACATAATTTCGCCCATCACCAGAAACAACGCTACGGGCACCAACGTGAAAGTACTCAATGACTCTGAAACTTGGATGACCAATTGAAGCATACCTGGAATGCCACCAAAGAACAGGTAGGCTCCAACCACATTGACAACAAGAAATGCAAAAGCCACGGGCAACCCGATAAACATCAAAACGAACAAGGAACCCATTATAATTAAGAAGGCCTCATACCACTCCATCAGATTTGGCCCTCATCATGTTTCACTCTGATATCCAGCGGCATGCCGAGAATTGCCCGAAGACCGCGCCTAAGAAATTGCAGGCCCAATAGTAACAAGCCAAAAGGGACCACCGCCGTAATCCAGAAAGTAAGCGGCGCCATAATGGTGGGTTCCCGAATTTCGTTTTGGTATTGGTCAACAACAGTTAACACACCAAAGTAGCACACGACGAAGCAAGCAATCGCCGCGATCCACGAGAGCACAAACTGAAGAGACTTTGCTAGCCTTGCCCCCATGTAACCCACCAGCAGGTCAATAGAGACATGTTTGTCATTACCCAGCACCCATGCCGCAGCTAAAAAAGTCAAATAGAGGAGCGTAATTTCGCTCAGTTCAACTAACCACGGGTTCGAAATATCTAAAAATGAACGAGTAAAAATCTCACCACAGACTGCCAGGGTAATCAAAACCAATAAGGTGCAGGCTACAGCCGCCAAGACCTGGTTTAGACGATCAAACCATCTTGCAAGAAAACCGAAAAAGGCCCGCATTACAATAATTCCCGGAAGAATCTTTTTTTGTTCAGCCACATAAATTGACCTGGCCGGCAACTCAGAACCAGTTACCGGCCAGATACTATTTTTCTTTGCTGATAATGAGCGAAGATTATTTCATCAGCATTTTTTGAAGAGCGGGTCCG
>PBNV01000022.1 GCA_002723345.1 Rhodospirillaceae bacterium | reverse complement strand
TTAAGCATTTCAAGACTGTCGAGCGGATTATTGGATCAAAGACCGGTACAGGCGGGTCGTCGGGCGTGGCATATTTGAAATTAGCAATCGACCGATACTTTTATCCAGAGCTTTGGGAGGTGCGGGGGGCATTATAAAACGTTCAGCCCTTCAATATGTCGTCCCCCAGCAACCAACGGGCATAAGGGGGGGACTCGTCCCAGAATCCGGGCTCCCAATTTTCATCCAGTCGGTCCATATCGGCAAAATATTCTATGTCGCCACCGCAAGGATTATTGAAATACCAGAACCAATTTGAGCCTAGAGAGTGTCGCCCTGGCCCAGAAACGCTTACCGCACCGTGTGCCTGCATGTGTGTGCCGCCGAACATCATCTGGTCAAATGAATTCAATTCAAATGCGACGTGGTTGAAATAACGGTGCGTGCCCTGCCGGTGGAACAGGAACAGCGAGTGATGAAAGTTTGAGCCGTCGCAGCGCATAAAGGTACCGCCGTCCGTGGAACGGTCGCTGAGGAGGAAGTTCAATCGATCCATATAAAATTGCGCAGCCTCCCAGTTGCCTTCCTCGGGCAGGCTGTATACGACATGGCCAATCCGTAGGGGCCTAACTTTCTCGTCAGGCCAATGCCGTTCATTCGTGCGCGTGATCCGCTCATGAAAATTCATCTGAGGTTCGAGTTGATGGTCCTCCTTAATATCCGCCAGACGAAGGGCAAAATAATTTCCGCTGTCGTCCTGGGTTTGCAGTCCTTCGCTGCCGTTATCGGTAACTTCACGGTCAGTGGCGAGTTCGCGGCCAAGCTGGTTCAAAGCCTCCTTAGTGTCTACACCCCAGGTAATTTCTCTAGCAGTCGGGCCGTCTTCATTGGTGGGAGGGAGAACAGGGTCGGTTTTCAGACGAAGTGAAATGGTTTGGTTTTCGGGTGTCTTGAACTCCGCGCCAGTATCTCCAGACTCGAGTTTTTCAAGACCCCAGTGCTCCAAAAACTCGATGCACTCGGGCATGTCTTCGACACCATATCTGATTCCTTCCACGCGTTTTATAGTCATGATTTTCTCTTCCTATCGTGGAATAAAGATCCGTCAGTCGTGTTTTTGGATTGTTGTGGTAATCGGCTCCAACGTCCTCTTTGTTTACGAATCATTGGCTGTTGGTGATGGATTGGATCAGGTGACATCATGGGTTTATGCCGCCGGTTCCGTCATCGCCATAAGTCCCGGCATACCAAAACCCAGGTTATTAAGAGCCGATATAAGCGTGTCTTTGTCCTCAGTATCCATCGGCGTGAGTGGTGGACGGACGATATCCCATCGGGCGTCACCGCTAAAATGCCCCGTGCAGGCTTTCAACGCGGGGATGACCACATATTTTCCAAATGTATCGCGGATCAAGTTTAACTGTTGCTGCTGGCCTTCCGCACCAGTGTCTTGCCAAGTCTCGTAAAGGCGAACGATGGCCGCCGGATTGACGTTCGCTGTGGCAGAGATACATCCGGCACCGCCACGCCGCATGTTGTCGAGCAAGAAAGTCTCTGCGCCGACAAAGATGCGAAAATCGTCCCATCCCTGATCCAGCATCGCGCTCGTATTAAGCCAATTGCCCCCGCTGTCTTTGATGCCGACAACCGTTGTGGGGTATTCTTTTACTAGCCGGTCGATGAGGCCAATAGACAGAGGCACGTTGGTCACCGGCGGGATATGGTAGAGATAAATTCTTAGATCTTCTGAGCCTACTCGTTGAATGACGTTGGCATATGCGGCGAATAGACCTTCGTCGCTCACCCCTTTGTAATAAAAAGGGGGCAGCATCAAAACTCCGCCGCATCCAAGTCTGGTGGCGTGAGCGGTAAGACGGGCGGTCTCGGTGATGGCGCAGCACCCGGTTCCTGGCATCATCATTTTGGGATCGATTCCGGCTCCAACCAGGGCGTCCATGAGCTCAATTTTCTCGTCCGCGGAGAGAGAGTTGGCTTCTGAGTTTGTCCCGAAAACCGATAATCCCACGCCCTGTGACAGCATCCATCTGCAGTGGGTGATCAGGCGTCCCGCATCGGGAGACAAGTTTTCACCAAAAGGTGTAATAACCGGCGCAAAAACGCCTGAAAATCTGCGGGTTTTACCATCGAGGACCGCCATTAAGTCTCTCCTTAGCGAAACGATTTATTGGCTCCAGGCTAGCGTGAGGGCCGGGCTATAGACAAGAGCGAACTCGTGCTACTGGCGCAAGAATAATTTTACTTCTTTTGCCACGTTATGGCCGATTCACGCAGCGGTTTATTTGCCTTCGAGGATTGCCTTTACACTGGGCGCGGCTTCTGCGCCCTTCTCGGCCATAAGGGACAGATACGTATCATTAAGCCAATCTCCAATCCCAGCGGCGTAGGAGGGGAGATCGGTGACGCGACGATACCAATGCCTCAAATGGGGACGGTGATTTAGGACGCCTAAGAGGCCAAGGTGATCGAAGCGCGTAAGGTAAGGCATATATGCAATGTCGGCTAGGGAGTATTGTGACCCGGTTAGCCATGTACCCTGTTCCAGGGCTGCGTCCATCTCGTCAAACAGAGTGTCGAAACAATGAATTGCCGGTCCGAAGTATTTGGAATTGGTACCGTGAGACACAAGGTCTATGGTGCGCGCCCGGCGCTCTGGATCGGGGATACCATTGAAGTAAGCCTGTAGCTCCTCTTGAGATCGCCCTTCGATGTGCTGGTATCGAAATGCCACTGCATTGCTAACGGTAGCCAGGTTGACATGGATCCCCTCGTCCAATTTTTTTGTCCATAACCGCATTCGTGCGCGGGCAATGGGGTCATCTGGTTTCAGAGGAATGTCCGGATAAGCGTCGTCCAAGTATTCGAGGATGACAGTGGATTCAATGATCACGGTTCCGTTCTCGGTGATCAGCGTCGGAACTACGCCATTTGGATTAAGTTTTTTATATTCTTCCGTTCGGGCCTCGCCCTTACGAAGTGAGAGATGAAAACCCTCCCAAGGTAGGCCTTTCTCCGCCAGCGTAATTCGCACTTTTTGTGCGCAACTAGACATGTCGTTGTGATACAGCTTCAGCATGAGCCCTCCTGGAGATGGTCTTAGTTCAGCCTCACACCAACATAGCGTTGATGCCGAGATATCTAAACCGCAAATGGGCTTAGCTCATCTAAAAATATTCTTTGATAGAGGTTCTCTTGCGCGGGCGGACGGCTAGTTGACAGAATTGAAATCGCTGGGCTTTGCTTGACCTTGGGAAAGACGTTCGCCCAGTTTACACGGGTTGCTATACCCTAGGGTTGTGCTGCGAGTGAGGGCGCATTTTATGAATGAGCGCCGAGGGACCAGTTGACTGATTAGGCCGTGTGAACTTTGACAATAAACTTTTATGAGTCGTAGGTGACCAGCGTCGAGAATGGCATGTCCAATTTTTCGCGACCTTTCAGGAAGGTGAGCTCAATGATGCAGGCTGCACCCGCGATATCTGCGCCAACTTTACTAAACAAGGCCGCCGCCGCATTCATCGTTCCGCCGGTTGCGAGTAGGTCATCCACCAAGACAATCCGGTCACCGGCCTTCACCGCGTCTGCCTGAATTTCTACTGTGTCCATACCATATTCTAAATCGTATTGATGACTTACAGTTGCTCCCGGCAGCTTACCCTCTTTTCGGACCATTACAAAACCGAGTCCGAGTTTGAGTGCCAGAGGCGCTGCAACCAGAAAACCGCGCGATTCAATACCTGCGAGGACGTCAGGTTGATAATGGCTCACGGCTTTTGCGAGCCCGTCCATTGTAACCCGCCAGGCATCAGCATGCGCGATGAGGGTTGAAATGTCATAAAATAGTATACCTGGCTTGGGAAAATCGGGTATTCCGCGAATATGATCTTTGAGTTCCATTGGAGCTGAGTTTCAATTTGAGGGAGACCGTTCACATCGTTTGATATTATCGGTTTCTGTTAGAACGGGCAAACAACAGCTTTATTTTTGCTGCCGTTAAAATATATCGCATGGTCCCGTGAGCAATATTGTTTAAAGCATGCGTCTGTCCATACCTTCACCCGCTGCAAGGGAAATAGTACATGCCGTATAAATTCGTTGGATAAAAGAATTGGACGTGTCAGAAAGTTCTACAATTCTGTGTCTGTTATCAATTTATAACAGGATGTTATCAGTGGTCTCTGGAAACTCCGAGGTTATTATCGTAATCGAATTTCCTTGGCCAGGGATGGATTAGTGAAAATCTGTTTGGTGCCAACAAAGTCGATATAGCACGGCATCAGAATGGCTCAGGGGTTTATCGTGAAAAGACCGGGCGGTCATTGGTGTGTTTCTCATTAAATTTTCAAATCGTTGCGCTGTCTCTTTTTCTTCGTTCTGAGACTCATTGGAGAGCGTTCGCCGGTTTCTTCTTAAGAACCTCGCTGGATCTGTTAGGTGCATTGCAACGTCACTTTATTCCAATCGCAGTCGGCGCTTTTTGGCCTAATACCCATTAAACCCGGGCGCGGCGCCTGCCTTTTTGTCGAATACGCCGACCAGCGAAGGGCTGATCTCGAGTTTGTCGGCAGCAACAGGGTGGAACTATTAACGTTTGGTAGACAGTAGGCCGATTCGTGATCAAAATGGGCTTATTCCACGCCGAGGATCAGAGGTATCCCAGCTCCTTCCAGATCTTGAAATCGCGCCTAAAGTTTTTTAGCGAGGACCAGAGACGCCCAAAGTCCCGGTCATAGCGAGACAGTCTTCTCGACTCCTGGTCCCAGATCGCCCTCAGGCTAGCAATTGTCTCTGGGGGCCATTCGTGAACTTCGGCACCCTCATTGACCATCTTTTTTAGGCGTTTGAAATGGGTGCCTTCGCTATGCGTAAAAGTGTGCACAATATTTTTATAGCAGGCCGCTTTAATCCGTGTTTGCGCAATTTTGCTAAGTCCATTCCAGTTGCGGAGATGTATCATCAAATAATAGGAACTTACCTGCTGAGACCAGCCAGGGAAGTAGAGGTGTTTTGCAGAGGTCTTCAGAATGTTCTGATCAAGTATTATCGGGCCGGAAAAAATTGCGCCAAACAGAGTGCCGTCGCGAAGGCTAGGGACCATCTCCCGCCACGTTTTAGTCGTAACCTGTGCTCCAGCTCTACGAAGCACGAGTGCGCTGAGCCCAGTGGCGGCTATCGATTTATTACGAAAGTCGTTGAGAAAATTAACCGGCGCAGTGAACAAACCGTCGGGAGCTGCACCGCTTAAGCCACACAGAATGCCTTGGATGTTATGTCGGCGAAATAAGGCACTGACCAAGGCCTTGCCGCCGCCCTGATGGTACCATGCAAGGAACTCATCTCCGGGGGGGCCAAAAGGCAGGCCCGCTAAAAAATCGAAGCCGCGAGATTTATTGCCCCAATTACCAGTCCTGGAAAACACTGCTTCGATCGTGCCGAAGGATACTGCATTGAACAACTCCAGACTGTTTTCCTGCGATCCCGAGGCATGGTAGGACATTTTTACACCGGCCCCTGTTAAACTAGTAATCCGAGCAGCGACGCGGCGAGCATCGGTGGAAAATGCCGCGTAATCTGGTGCCACGCCGGAAAGACGCCAGTCGACCGGTGAGCCTGACGTTCCCATGTCTTTTTCAACTTCGGGTCCTTTGGCTTCCTTCTTGCCATTGACTAGAGTGTTGGTCTGTGGGCCGGCCACCGCAAGCATCACACCGATAACCAATCCCAAGATGAGCCCACCGATAAATCCGCGCATCTTAAATTCCAATTCAAGTTTCTCGTCAATTATCCGGTTTTGTCATGCCGGATCAATTCCTGATTACCGTCAAAGTGCGAGCAATTCGGGTCCGCAGTAGTGAAAGATTAACAGCTAGTCGGAGTTTTATTGTTACAAGATGATCCCCAGAGAAAGGTTCGAGGGTTACGATTTATGAGGTGTATGAGATATCCCAGTAGCGGTCCAGATGTCTCTCAGCACAGAGAAAAAGGCCGCTGATCAGTTATTTCTGACCAATAACCATGGGAGGTGATGGCCTTCACGCCTTTGGGTACTATGCAGTTGCACTTTGGCCGGAAGATCGTCATTCAACCGATTAAAAATCCCTGCGCCTGATGAACCGCATGCCCCTACTTTGTCAGATTTTGCGAGAGAAAATGGTCGGGGAGAGAGGATTCGAACCTCCGACCCCATCGTCCCGAACGATGTGCGCTACCAGACTGCGCTACTCCCCGAACCCTTGGTTTTCTGCGTTATTTTGAAAGTTCCTGTTTTTTCGTTTTAGGCCAATTGGCCTACTATTGTCCCAAATTACTAGATGTTGTGTCGATGATAGGACTATCATTTACACTCGATGACGGGATTAACTTATTCATCCCTTCCGAAATAGCGATCAAGCCTTTTGGATTAACTTTCATATATACGCGCTCTACTACTTCTGATGTTGTTTCTGTAAACTCGGCTATTTGACCGACTGTAAAACCTTGTTCAGCCATATAGCTAATAGCACTGTGCTTTAATATATGTGCGGTGCATCGAACGCCAGCACGTTTTGCTGCTTTTTCTAATGCAGTATCTATTCGTTTTAGCGGCTTGCCGTTCCACTCAATAACGTAATCAGGTAAAGCTACAGAGTTTGCACGTTCCAACACAGGCATCAGGTTGCCAGCAATCGTCTTTTTGATCCGGGTAGGAAGCGCTGTAAGCTGAATGGTGACCTATCGACGCGCCCCCCCAGGACCCCTGAGGGGAAGACGCATCATTAAGGCGCAAAAGCGCCGCCCCATGACGGGCGCGTTCATACGAGGTGGAGCTAAAAGTCGGCTGAAGACCTAATTTTTTTAATTTACCAACACACTCTTTAGTATTTTGTCACTTTCGCAAATTACTCTCAAAAAAAGTAATCGTTCTCTTCAGTGCATCCTGGGTAATTTGAGGGTTCCAAGCGTCGAAACGTTTGCTCTTGCTATCCCACGCGTGGTCAGCGCCAGGGTAGACGTGCGTCGTTATGTTTGCCCCACTGGAGGACACAATATCCCAAGCTTGTTGGACGTGCCGCATTCTTTGAGTTCCGTCATCTGCGCCATGGAGGGCCAAAACGGGATTACTATCCTTAGTAAAATATTCCATTGGAAAGGGGTTTTCAATCGAACGCCCCATATTTGCCTTCCACACGCCATAATGAGAGGCTCCCGCATTAACTTTTTGGGTGCCCGCTAGATAGCTGGCCCAAAATCCTCCATTTGAGAAACCTATCGCAAAAACATTTTTGCCATCAACCTTAGGATCTTTTTTTACAAGTTGGACAATTTCCGAGAGTTCTCTCTCAATTTCCTCCCGATATACACTAAAAGTATCCATCCTACTTTTGGGAGTAATACCGTGCCTATTGAAAAAGTCCGGGGCATAAACAACATAGCCCCGCTCGGTCCAGACCTTACTCTTGTAATTCTCAATCCATTTTTTTGTGGGTCCATAACCACCGCTGGTGTGCAATGTAACAATTGCTGGAAATGGTCCATTTCCATCGGGGTAATGAATGTCATGTTTTATTGGTTTCGCAAAACATTGAGCCGAATAGAAAAGGACAAAAATAAATAAAATTTTAGAAATTTTTGCGTTTATATTGTACATTTTATACACCCCCCCCGGTGTAATTTTAATTTTTATTTTTCTGATTAAGCTAAAAAGTGCCGTGTTTATTCAGCATTATACCCCTTACATTATAGAAATCCGGATAAAATACTATCTCTTTTTTGGTAAGCACTACATGGCTTCTCCCGAAGCTCATAAAGGACCCGCAACATGCAAACGCTTAGTAGAGGCGAGGTCGTCATAAAGTCACTTGTCACCCGCGGTGTGGATGCGGTGAATTTAGTTTCACGATAAAAAGAGTAGACCCCTGCCATTCCGCTCGTTTGGCTGAGTTCGTTGCAGGTGCGTTTATTCTCGGTGGGATGGCGGTCTTGTAATGGGATTTAAAATTTTAATTTTATTATTTTGGTTTGATCCCAGACTGGATGATGGTCGCAATTTTCAAATTTCTCATCTTGATGGAAAGCCATTAGCATTTAATAGCTCGGAGGCTTGCTACGAACATGTTGATGAGAACTATGAAAATTTGAAAAGTTATGTTGAGTCTTACTACGAAGCCAAAGCAACCATCTCTAAAGTAAAATGTGTTCCAGAGTTTAGTGGATGATTTTAAACCCAATAGAATGTGGATGGTGTGGCGCTGTTGATCGACCATTTTATCTTCATGGCAAACCTATTTGCGGGAGATGCTCAAAACCGTACGCCGACTGTTGTGATGGTGAGCAAGCACAGCCCGAAATAACAGATAATGATGATCAAAAAATCGTTTTAGGCCAGTTGGCCTAATATAGGACTATAAATTTTTAGGTATATACGATTTTTGGCAGTATTGCTGGGGAAAATACTGTATTTATGCAGGGATGCTCTCGTCCCGAACGATGTGCGCTACCAGACTGCGCCACTCCCCGAACCCTTGGTTTTCTGCCGTTTTCTGGACTTCCCCTAAATTTCGTTTTACCGGAATTTCGGTAATATCCAGCATATTTGCTACATCTTTAGCCATTGCCGTAGTTTTTGCGAGTTCACATCTCGGTACACTCCCCGAAAACAATAGGTGGTGTTTTTGTAGAATCCGCAATTTAATCTACCGTATAGCCTAATGAGGAGAAGTTGAATAGCCCTGTGTTCTAATATCTGTGGTGTGAAAAAGATGTCCTAACGGTCAGTGATTTCTATTGGTTGTTCCGCCTATTTCGAAACATTTTTTCCTCCCAAACATCAGGTAGTTTTTTACCTTACCCATGTGTACGATAAAATCGGAACACTGATTTTTAGAGAAGTGCTAATTAAATGAAAGAAGAGGATAATCCCCTGTTCTCCGATGTCCTTATCGTGGGTGCCGGGTTTGCTGGCATCTACATGTTATATAGGCTTCGGGAGAAGGGATTTTCAGCCGCGATAATTGAAACTGGCTCAGGTGTCGGTGGTACGTGGTATTGGAACCGTTATCCCGGCGCCCGGTGCGACGTAGATAACATGTTCTACTCATATAGTTTCGATGAGAAACTGGATATGGAGTGGAATTGGTCTGAGCGGTATCCAACACAAACCGAGATATTAGAATATGCGAATCATGTGGTAGAGCGATATGACCTTGGAGCCTACATTCATCTAAACAGTCGCGTTATATCCGCCCGTTATCTGGACGATGGGCCTTATTGGCTCCTGCAGGTTGAAGACGGAAGGCAATTCTCCTCCCAATTCGTTGTTATGGCAACCGGTTGTCTCTCCGCTGCCAACCTGCCTGCATTCCCGGGCACAGAGACATTTAGTGGTCGTTTGTATCACACGGGGCACTGGCCGAAGGAAAAGATAGACTTCACCGGCCGCCGTGTGGGCGTTGTTGGAACAGGCTCTTCTGGGGTTCAAGTCATTCAGGAAGTTGCTAAAGTCGCGCAAAAATTGACAGTTTTTCAGAGGACAGCCAGTTACGTGGTTGAAGCTTTTAACCATCGACTAACAGATGAGGATCGGGCTTACTTTAAGGAAAATCACCGTGAGTTGCGCAGTGCCGCAAAAGAAACTTTCGGCGGTTTCTCGAACATTGCAAATGACCAGTCGGCTTTATCGGTGTCTCTTGAAGAATGCCAACAAAAATTCGAGAGAGCATGGCAAGCCGGAGGTAACTCCCTTTTAGTATCATTTAATGATCTTGTGTTCAGTGCGGACGCTAACAAGCTGGCGCAAGACTTTGTGAGAGATAAAATTCGTGCAATCGTTAAAGATAAAGAGACACTCCAGAAATTAATTCCGCATCATACCATAGGCTGTAAGCGGCTTTGCTTGGGAACCAACTATTACGAAACCTACAATCGGCAAAATGTGTGTCTCATCCAGTTGGACGAGACCGGGATCCAACGTGTGACGCCAGAAGGTGTTATTGCAAATGGAACCGAATTTGAGCTTGATGACCTCATCCTGGCGACTGGTTTTGATGCGATGACCGGTGCGTTGGCTAAAATAAATATTGAAGGACGAGATGGGCTGAAGCTAAGAGACGCGTGGGCGGCTGGGCCTCGAACCTACCTGGGACTTATGACGCATAACTTTCCCAATTTCTTTACCGTTACAGGGCCTGGAAGTCCCTCCGTGCTGTCAAATATGCTGCCGACAATCGAGCATCATGTGGATTGGATTAGTGAGTGCCTTTGCTACCTGCGTGAGAGCGAGGTCACAGTTATTGAGGCTGATCTTGATGCTCAGGACACTTGGGTGGAACACGGGAATCAAATTGCAGCGGGAACCCTTCGATATACCTGTAGTTCTTGGTACCTCGGCGCAAACGTGCCGGGTAAGCCTCGCGTTTTTATGCCGTATATTGGTGGCATGCCGGCTTACCGGAAAATATGTGAGAACGTGGTATCGAGAGGCTACGAGGGATTTACCCTGCGCGCTTAATGCGGATAACAGGGGTGGATATTCTCAATAGGCCCGGTCGATACAAAAGTCGATGGCGTCGAGAAGAGCTTGTTTTTCCGGCCTGTCTTCAAAAATGCCCATGGCATCCCGGGCAATGGCGCCATAATGCCGGGCCCGCTCGACGGTATCATCCAGTGCGCAATGTTTGGTCATGAGATCAATGGCGTGGCCAAGGTCATCATTCGTCTGATCTAATTGTTCGAGGGTGCGCCGCCAAAAGGCGCGTTCCTCATCATCACCGCGCCGAAACGCCAGAATAACGGGCAGGGTAATCTTTCCATCTCGAAAATCGTCTCCCACCGTTTTGCCAAGCGTTGCTTGTTTGGCCGAGTAATCTAGCGCATCGTCAATCAACTGGAAGACAATGCCGAGGTTCATACCGAAGGTTTCAAGAGCATCCTCCTCAACCTTTGGCCGATCGGCTACGAGTGCACCGATGCGGCAAGCTGCAGAAAACAATTGCGCTGTCTTGGACTGGATGACCTCTAAGTAGGCCGTTTCCCCCGTCTCAGTATCGTTTGACGTTGTAAGTTGGAGAACTTCGCCCTCGGCGATTACGGACGAGGCTCTCGAGAGAACGCGAAGCACATCAAGGGAGCCATCTGCCACCATGAGCTCGAACGCCCTACTAAACAAAAAATCTCCAACAAGCACGCTTGCCTGATTGCCCCAAACGGAATTGGCGGATTCTAGGCCCCGACGAAGGTTACTCTCATCCACCACATCGTCATGCAAGAGGGTTGCTGTGTGAATAAATTCCACGCAAGCAGACAGGCCGATATGCCGCTTGCCTTCATAGTCGCAAAGCCTAGCGGATATAAGTGTCATCATCGGACGAATACGTTTACCACCTGCTGCAACTATATGTCCGGCCAGTTGGGGGATCAGTTCAACCCGGCTGTCCATAGCTCGCACGATCAGCTCATTGACTTCCACCAGATCTTCAGCGGTTAAATGCAAGAGTGCGTCAAGCGACGGTGACGCACTCTGACCACTCTCAAGGTTTACAACTATTCCCAACTCTGAATACCCTCCACCAGTATTTCTTACCGGTCCTATAAAATGTATGAGTATCACTGAACATAAGACGGTCGCTCGCAGGGTCAAGGATTACTGCTGGGTCCGGCTGAGGGACTTGCATGATTGAACTTCTGAGAACTAATGACCCTGTCCTCATATCCTTCGTGCAGGCAACTTTGGCTGACGCCGGGATCGAAGCACTTGTCCTGGATACACATGCCAGTATCCTGGAGGGCAGCGCGAGTGCCATTCCGCGCCGGATTATGATCATGGATGAAGACCTGGAGACTGCCAAGCAGATCCTCAAAACTAGAGGAGCAGAATTAAATGATGTCCGAATACTGGACTGAGGACAAGCTGCTTGATGGACGGGTTACCTTTCTGCAACCCCGACACGGATATCGGGTTGCGATCGATCCTGTGTTGCTGGCGGCTGCGGTGCCAGCACGACCGGGTGACCGCATACTGGATCTTGGCAGCGGGACGGGTGCGGCATCGCTGTGTCTTGCTGCCCGGCTCCAGGACGTTCACGTGACCGGCCTGGAACTTCAGCGTGAACTCGTGGATCTCGCACGAAAATCTGCGGATTACAGTGGCCTGGGGGGGCAAGTGTCTTTTGAACCGGGAGATATTTTAACTCCGCCCTACAGTGTCACCGGGGCGAAATTTGATCACGTGATGGCAAACCCGCCTTACATGGCTAAAGGCGCCGGATTTCCGCCCTCGGATCCGCAAAAGGCGCTGGCCTATGTAGAGGGGCCGGCTGTGTTGGAGGATTGGCTCGAACTGGCCCAAAGATCCATAAAAACTGGTGGAACCGTGACGTTCATTCACCGCTCGGATCGCCAGGAGGAATTAATGGCTGGGTTCAGCAGTGATAAATGGTGTGTCACCTTGCTACCACTTTGGTCGAAGGAACAGGAGCGAGCGGCCAAGCGGGTCATTATTCATGCGCAGCATGGGGCGGGGATGGCAGCTGTGATTGCGCCAAGTCTTGTGTTGCACGATGCGGACGGACGTTATTCTGAAAAGGCCAATGCGGTGCTTAAAGATTGTGCGTCAATAAACCTGCAAGACCTTGCGCGAGGGCAGGGCGCAAGACTATTTTAGAGTATGATCAAGACATATCTCGAAAAATGGCGGGTGCCGGGGTTTCGCAACCCCAAGCCTGTGGTAGCTGTGTTGCGTCTCCAGGGGGTTATTGGAACAATGGGTGGACCCGCGCGGCGTGGCCTTAACGCGGCCTCTCTGGTCAGGTCGATAGAGCGCGCCTTTTCTCTATCAAATTTAAAGGCAGTAGCCCTCCAGATCAATTCTCCTGGCGGCAGTCCGGCGCAATCCTCTCTGATATTCAAACGGATCCGCGCGATGGCCCTCGAAAAAGACGTACCGGTATTCGCCTTTGCCGAGGATGTAGCAGCGTCCGGGGGTTACATGCTGGCCTGTGCGGCTGACGAGATTTATGCCGATGAAAGTTCGGTTATCGGCTCCATCGGTGTGATCTCCGCTGGTTTTGGATTTGTCGATCTGATGGAAAAAGCTGGGGTTGAACGCCGGGTCCACACAGCGGGTAAAAGTAAAAGCATGCTCGACCCGTTCCAAAAGGAAAAACCCCAGGATGTAAAACGATTAAAGAGCCTCCAGGGGGATATTTACGAGATGTTTACAGACCTCGTGAAATCTCGGCGCGGAGAAAAGTTACAAGGTAGTGATGATAAGTTGTTCTCAGGTGAGTTCTGGACGGGTAAACGCGCCCTAAAATACGGCCTCATAGATGGGATCGGTGAATTAACATCCGTAATGCAGGAACGTTACGGCGATAAGATCGTGTTTCGTCCTATCGCCGAACGAAAATCATGGCTGACAGAGCGGCTGGGCGTCCAGGCCGGTCCGCGAGTGGACGTAAACAGCTGGGCGGGAGAGCTGTTCGCCGCCATTGAGGAGCGCGCACTGTGGACTAGGTATGGGCTATGAATTCATTAGCTTGAGCTGAGCAGGTGCCGCCCCACGATCAATGGTAGCCCTCTCATTTGTTGACGAGACAGCAGATGCCGGACAAAAACAGAGTATGTTAGGTTTGGGAATCCGTGAAATCATTCTGACAGCCATTATTGTGGTAGTGATATGGTATGGGTTCAAATTCGTTAACCGTTACAGATCTGCAGCAAAGCCAGGCGTTTCCGAGGCTCTTGCTAGGGACTCCGACCCTGGCGCCGTTGAGATGCGGGCCTGCCATGTGTGCGGCGTTTATGTTGCGACTGGATCATCCGACTGCGGTACTGCGGGGTGTCCGTACCCAGAGGGGTAAGAGATGGCAGAGGATATCACACGTGATCACGGTACAATTGCTCACCCAGGGTATAAAACGGTCTTTTTCATTCTATTAAAATATATTGGGACCCAACGCTGTTCAGACGCCGACTGTTAATTAGCCGCTACAATGAATGCATGAGAGCGAAACGCCCTTAATCCATATCTTCGACCCAGGGGCGGGGCGATCAAAACCGGTGCTGTTTTGTCGATCTGGCGCTGCAAATTGAGAATTTGGACGTAGATTCAGAACGCGTCGAGGCAAACCGCATCGAATTCAATGAAGAGGTTACGGCAGCACAAAATTTGCCAGTAACTTTTTTCGATGGGCTAAACGGTGAGCGCGTTGAATTGATTGAATTCGCTAAATTCGAGGTCTGACACTTCCAGCAGCGCATCGCTTGACCGCCAGGCCATGCCCCGATATCAATCAATATCTTTTCAAGAAAAACCGGATTAAATGATGGGGAATGACCCCCAAAACCGCCAGGATTTCCAGTCCCTGATCCTGAATTTGCAGTCCTATTGGGCTGACCATGGTTGCGTCATCTTGCAGCCATATGACATGGAGATGGGGGCGGGTACCTTTCACCCAGCAACGACGCTCCGTGCGCTTGGGCCGGAGCCATGGAGTGCGGCCTATGTCCAGCCGTCCCGCCGCCCGACGGATGGCCGTTATGGTGAAAATCCCAACCGCCTGCAGCACTATTATCAATTCCAGGTGATCTTGAAGCCGTCGCCTCAAGAGGTCCAGGATCTGTATCTGGAGAGCCTCTATCGGCTGGGCATTAATGAAGAGCTGCACGATATTCGGTTTGTTGAGGATGACTGGGAAAGCCCCACTCTCGGCGCCTGGGGCCTTGGTTGGGAGGTCTGGTGCGACGGGATGGAGGTGAGCCAGTTTACCTACTTCCAACAGGTTGGTGGTATCGATTGCAACCCGGTCGCGGTTGAATTGACCTATGGTTTAGAGCGCCTCGCCATGTACATTCAGGGTGTCGAAAATGTTTATGATCTGGAATGGAATGGCAGAGGCGTCAAATATGGAGACGTCTATCTCCGCGCGGAAAAGGAATTTTCCGCGCATAACTTCGAGCACGCCAATACTGACATGCTGACGCGCGAATTCGAGGACGCAGAACAGGAATGCCAATTGCTGTTGGGCGCTCATCTCGCGTTGCCGGCTTATGATCAATGTATCAAAGCGTCACACCGGTTCAACCTTCTGGATGCGCGCGGCGTAATCAGCGTGACCGAACGCCAAGCCTATATTGCGCGCGTGCGGGCGCTTGCCAAAGGCTGTTGTGAGATGTGGCTGACCTCCCAAGGGGAGGGCTAATCCATGCCTGAACTCCTGTTCGAGATTTTGTCGGAAGAAATCCCAGCGCGAATGCAAGGACAAGCAGCAGCCGACTTGAAGCGACTGGTCACGGATGGCCTGAGAGAAGCTGGTCTCGGCTTTGAAACAGCGCACTCTTACGTGACGCCCCGCCGCCTCACTCTCGTCGTCGACGGTCTGCCGGACAGCACGCCGGATACCAGCGAAGAACGCCGGGGGCCGCGCACGGATGCACCGGAAAAAGCCATCCAGGGATTCCTGGGGTCAATGGGTTTGACCCTCGACGGTGTTGAAAAGCGCGCGACGGATAAGGGACAGTTCTACTTTGCGGTTATCGAGAAAAAGGGGCAGAAAACAGAAATTCTGCTGAAAGACCTTCTCGAAGACGCGCTCGTCAACCTGTCCTGGCCAAAGAGCATGCGGTGGGCGGACACCACGATACGCTGGGTGCGGCCTGTCCATTCTATTTTGTGCCTGTTCGATGGCCAGGTTATTCCCGTGACTTTCGGTCCCTATACGGCGGGAAACAAAACCCGGGCGCACCGTTTTCTCACCAGTGCCGTGGTCGAAGTCACAGATTTCGAAGGCTATAAAAAATCTCTGGAAACCGGCCATGTGCTGTTGGACCGGGAGGACCGCAAGGCCAAAATCATGGAAAACGCAGAAGCACTTGCAGCTCAGGAGAACCTGATCGTCAAGGATGATCCGGCATTGCTTGACGAAGTAGCCGGGCTCGTAGAGTGGCCGGTGGTGCTGACAGGTGATATTGGCGCGGAATTTCTGGAAATCCCTGCTGAGGTACTGGTTACCACCATGCGGAAAAATCAGAAATACTTCACCTTGCAGACCAAAGACGGGGTTTTTGCCAATAAGTTCCTTCTCGTCGCCAACAAAGAAACCCCAGACGGTGGGGCGGCCATTGTCGCGGGTAATGAGCGCGTGCTGCGGGCCCGCCTTGCCGATGCCAAGTTCTTTTGGACCCAGGACCGGAAGGCGACGCTTGAGAGCCGCACCGGACAACTCACGAATATCACGTTCCACGCCAAGCTCGGCTCGCTCGCCGAAAAAATGGCGCGAGTCGGCAAGCTGGCGGACGCATTAGCCGGCGTCGTCGGCGCGGACACGGGGCAGGTCTTGCGCGCCGCTCAACTCGCCAAAGCCGATCTGGTCAGTGAGATGGTCTGCGAATTTCCCGAAGTGCAGGGAGTCATGGGCCAATATTACGCTCGCAATGATGGAGAGGATGATGCCGTTGCCAATGCGATCGCAGAACATTATTCCCCGGCAGGTCCTTCCGATGCGTGCCCCACAGGTCCGGTGAGTGTCGCCGTTGCCCTGGCGGACAAGATTGATACTCTGGTCGGCTTTTGGGCCATCGAGGAAAAGCCGACGGGGTCGAAGGATCCGTTTGCCCTGCGCCGGGCGGCTTTGGGCGTGATCCGGCTGATTATGGAAAACGGGGTCCGGCTAAACCTTATGACCGTATTTCGCCAGGCACATGAGGTGCTGCGTAGCGACATGCATCAAAGTGACGCGGCGGTCCAGGAAACGTTTACGTTTGGCCAGGATCTGCTCTCTTTCTTCGCCGACCGTTTGAAGGTTCATCTGCGTGAACAAGGTGTACGGCACGACCTCATCACCGCGATCTTTGCGCTCGGCAGCGAAGATGATCTGGTCCGCCTGCTGGCCCGAGTAGAGGCCTTGAGGTCGTTTTTAGAGACGACAGATGGCGCCAATCTGCTGACCGCCTACAAGCGCGCCGCAAATATTCTGCGAATCGAAGAGAAAAAAGATGGCCGTCGGTATGACCATGCTGATGGTCTAGATGATAAGCATCTGAAGGAAAACGCGGAATCCAGACTGTATCAGAAGTTGATGGAAGTCGGGCCGGTGGTTACAAACACCCTTGAAAAAGAACAGTTTTCGGACGCCATGGGTGTTTTGGCGTCGATGCGTCTGTTGGTCGATGCCTTTTTTGATAATGTTACCGTCAATGTCGATGATCCGGCGCTACGGGAAAATAGATTAAAATTGTTAAGTCTCATTCGGTCATCCATGAACCAAATTGCTGACTTTTCTCAAATAGAAGGGGGAGAGCATTGAGCAAAAATGTCTATGCTTTTGGCGGCGGCTCTGCTGAAGGGCGCGTTGAGATGCGCAACCTACTTGGCGGCAAGGGGGCGAACCTGGCCGAGATGTCGAGCCTTGGACTGCCGGTCCCGCCGGGCTTCACCATTACGACGGAGGTCTGTACTCACTATACTCAAAACGGCAGTGTCTATCCCGAGGGTTTGGTGGATGAAGTGAACACCGCCCTTGCCATGGTCGAGGATATCATAGGCGCCAGATTCGGCGATCCGGATAACCCGCTCCTGGTCAGTGTGCGTTCCGGCGCACGGGCTTCGATGCCGGGTATGATGGATACGGTCCTCAATCTGGGCTTGAATGACGAGACCGTGACGGGGTTGGCTGCAGCGAGCGGGGACGAACGGTTTGCTTATGATAGCTACCGCCGCTTCATTCAGATGTATGGCGATGTGGTGCTTGGCGTGGAGCATCATAACTTTGAAACCATTTTGGCTGATCACAAAGACGAGCACGGTTATTCCCTGGATACGGATCTAACGGCGGCAGACTGGAAAACCATCGCCGCTGCATTTAAAGCGAAGGTGGAAAAAGCACTTGGGGAACCTTTCCCCATGGATCCCCATGAACAGCTTTGGGGCGCCGTCAGCGCCGTCTTCGGCAGCTGGATGAACGATCGCGCAAAAATTTACAGGCGGCTCCACGATATTCCTGAAGAGTGGGGCACGGCTGTGAACGTGCAGTCCATGGTGTTTGGCAACATGGGCAACACGTCGGCGACGGGCGTCTGTTTTACGAGAAACCCCTCGACCGGCGAAAACGCTTTCTACGGCGAGTTTCTTGTGAACGCTCAAGGAGAGGACGTGGTGGCGGGGATCCGCACCCCCCAGCCGCTGACTCTGGCAGAGAAGGATCTTGGGCATTCCAACCTGCCTGCCATGGAAGAGGTTATGCCGGAGATTTTTGGCGAGTTGTGCGACGTCCGGGAAAAACTCGAAAACCATTACAAAGACATGCAGGACATGGAATTCACAGTCCAGCAAAATAAGCTTTGGATGCTGCAAACCCGAAATGGAAAGCGGACCGCGAAAGCCTCGTTTAAGATTGCCGTGGAAATGGCCGATGGAGGATTGATCACCAAGGAAGAGGCCATCAAGCGTATTGACCCAGCGGCTTTGGATCAGCTGCTCCATCCGACCCTGGATCCAAATGCGCCCCGGAACTTGCTGGGCAAGGGGTTGCCCGCATCACCGGGCGCTGCCAGTGGCAAAGTCGCATTTTCTGCGCACGAGGCGGAGGAATTGGCTGCCAAGGGGGAAAAGGCGATCCTTGTCCGGGTGGAAACCAGCCCCGAGGACATTGGCGGCATGCACGCTGCGCAAGGAATTTTGACGACCCGGGGCGGTATGACAAGCCATGCCGCTGTTGTGGCCCGCGGCATGGGGCGGCCCTGCGTCGCCGGTGCGGGCGACATCCGCGTTGATTACCAGGCCCAGAAACTCACAGCCAGTGGTCAAACGGTCAATGCCGGCGATATCATCACCATAGATGGCTCTCGCGGTGATGTCATGCTGGGGCCCGTGGAAACCATCCAACCTGAACTGACCGGTGATTTCGGCATCCTCATGAGCTGGGTTGACGAAGTCCGAACGATGGGTGTCCGCACCAACGCGGAAACGCCGGAAGATGCGAAAACTGCCGTCAAATTCGGAGCTGAAGGCATAGGACTATGCCGGACGGAACACATGTTTTTTGACCCCGCGCGCATCATCAATATGCGTGAAATGATCCTTGCAGGAGACGAAGCCGGCCGGCGCTCGGCGCTGGCAAAGCTCTTGCCCTATCAGCGTGACGATTTCACAGAACTTTTCAGCATTATGAAGGGCTTGCCGGTCACTGTTCGCCTGCTCGATCCGCCGCTCCATGAATTCCTGCCGACTAAGGATGAGGAAATGGAGGAAGTGGCCCAGGCTGCCGGAGCGACGGTGGAAGAGGTGCGCGCCCGGGCAGCGGCTTTGCATGAGTCCAACCCCATGCTGGGTTTGCGCGGATGTCGGCTGGGGATCATGTATCCCGAAATTTACGAGATGCAGTGCCGGGCCATCTTCGAGGCCGTTGCCTCGGTATCAAACGATTTTGGTAAGACTGTTGTGCCCGAGGTCATGATCCCGCTCGTTGGATCCAAAAAGGAATTTGATATCTTGAAAGAGATGGTTGATCGTGTGGCCATTGACGTGGCGAGCGAAACTGGGATTCAGCTCACCTACTTGACCGGCACTATGGTGGAATTACCCCGGGCGGCGCTGCGGGCCGGGGAGATCGCCGAAGGGGCGGAGTTTTTCTCCTTTGGCACCAACGATCTGACTCAGACGACATTCGGTCTCAGCCGGGACGACTCTAGTGCCTTCCTTGAGACTTACGTCAACCAGGATATTTTTGAGAAAGACCCCTTTGTCACCATCGACCAGGAAGGGGTGGGCGAACTGGTTCATCTGGCTGCGGAGCGTGGCCGCGCTACACGCCCTGACGTTAAGCTCGGGATCTGCGGCGAACATGGCGGCGATCCTGCATCCGTGCATTTCTGCCAGACCGTCGGACTGGACTATGTGTCGTGTTCACCGTATCGCGTGCCCATCGCGCGTCTGGCAGCGGCGCAGGCGGCGCTTGCCGGCGCCAAGCAAAAGGTGGTCGCCTAACCGCTCGGCATATTTTGGTTAGGCGCCATCCTGTCGCGGGGCCCGGTTGAAAGTCCTTGTCGAAAGCCCCGGTCTGGAATCCGGCCTTGATGAGGTGCGGTTAGCGCGGATCGTTTCGAGGCAGGGTGATAGGTTCTCCCAATTCATCCGACATATCAGCGGCGACATAGACGTCCATGACTAGGCGTGCTTCCGCAGGCTTCACCATGACCGGTCGGTCATAAACAATCGCCTCCACGAAATGAATCGTCTCTTCCTGCATGGGGCCGGCAAAGACATGGTCGACCGGTTCGCCCGGCATTGAGGACATCGGATATCTGATGCCGTGCTCCGCTGTGTTTAACTGCACCTCTTTATGGGTGTCGTCGATGGTGAGCGCGCCGTCCGTACATACCACCTCAATCCAGCACTGAGAGTAATTGGGATAGCCCAGAGGAAGGATCCAGCCTGCGCCGACCGTAATTGTCGTGCCGTCATCCATGGTGACCATCATCCACTGGTGGTCCGGCGTCTCGCTGTTTTGCCGAAACAGCTTGCCTGACGTCTGAGAATAGACTTTTACCGGTTTTCTGGGCTGAAGACACCACAAAAGGAAATCCAGATCATGAGTCGCCTCCATAGCCGCCGGCGATAGTTTGGACCTGCCAGTGATTTTCTTTCCCAGTTCCCGGGTCACGTTCCGGCTGACAAGACAAGTGACTGGCTCCCCGGCAAGCTTCTCCTTAATGACTTTGTTCACATAGGCAAACCGGGGTTTAAAGCGCTGGGAATAACCAACTGTGAATTTTAGATTGTTGGCCTCTGCTAACGCGATGAGTTCGTCAGCCTCTTCCAGGGTCGTGGAAATCGGCTTTTCGACAAAGACATGCTTGCCCGCTTCAAGGGCCGCTTTGGTCATCGGATAATGCGTGGCTTCTGGCGTCGCTGACACAACAATTGCTTGGATCTCGTCGTTCTTTACCAGATCTTCCCACTGGTCGGTGGACGATGCGGGATTGGTTTCAGCCTTGATTTCCGCCAAACGTTCCGGATTTATTTCGGCAACGTGCAGTTCTTCGATGTAAGGGCTTTTGGCGAGAGCATTTGCTCGGATACCACCCGTCCAGCCGGTACCGATGACACCGATGTTTATGCTATCCATTTTGTATTCCCTGTTTTACGTCCGAGGCGTGATGTGCCCGGCAAAGGTTTGATAAGCGATTTTTCCGTCTACGATGTAAAATGTATCCGTGCCAACATGATATTCATTGTCTTCCGTTTGGGCTCTCCAAAAAATAAAAGCATGATTCCCCGAAACGGACCGTCTCAACATGTTGAAAGTGGATTCTCCTTTTCCAAATTCTGTCACCAAGGAAGCGAACACCTTTCGCAAGGTTTTGAGGCCGGTAATTTGACCGGTCGGCGTCTCGAGCACGGTGTTTTCGGTGTAGTCAGAGAGAAGGCCTTTCAGGTCCCCCTTACTGAAACAGTCCAAATGGTGGTCGAGAATGATTTCAGTTGATGTCATGACGTTTGCCTCGCTGCGTGGAGCCGAAGTGTAGGGGTTTAGCCCAACGGAAGACAACCTGAATCTTATCCCGTCCGTTATGGGAATTCCGCGTGCCATCCGGTGCTCATTGATTGCTCGTAAGGTTTTCCAGATTTTCCTGAATTTCGAGCCAGGAATATTCCAGGTCTGCCCGTTCTTTTTTCGTGCCTCCCAAAGTTTCTTGCAGGCTGGCAAGGTCTTCTCCACCACTGGCATAAAGATCCGGATCGGCCAGTCGCGCTTCGATGTCGGCAATCTTGCGTGACAGGTCGTTGATTCGTTTTTCGGCCTCCTTGGATTTTTTGCGCAAGGGGGCCAGCTCGGCACGGGCGGCAGCCCGTTGCTGCCTCTGTTTTTTTTTCGAATTTTTACGGGCGCTTCGGTCCGAACTCTGACGCCCCCGACGCCCCTTGCGCGCGTCCAAGAGGCTGCGTTCATAGGCATCAAGATCGTCGTCGTAGGGCAAGCAGGTGCCTTGATCGATAATCCAAAGCCGGTCGGCCACTAAGCGGATCAGGTGCGGATCGTGGCTCACCAAAATGATCGCGCCATCGTATATGTTGAGTGCTTCGACCAGGGCTTCCCGGGCATCAACGTCGAGATGGTTCGTCGGTTCATCCAGCAGCATGAGATGGGGATGGCCAGAACTCATGAGGCAGAAAAGAAGACGCGCCTTCTCTCCCCCAGAAAGGTCCGACACTTTGGTATCTGCTCTCGATTGCACGAAACCGAAGCGTCCCAATTGGGCTCGCAAACGGGACTCCTGGGCCATTGGAAAGAGCGTGTTGAGATGGTCGTACGCGGTGGTGTCGGGCTTGAGTTCTTCCGTTTGATGTTGGGCAAAGTAGCCGATTTTGAGTTTCCGTGATTTGATTAGCTTGCCGGATTGCGGTGACAGTTTGTCGGCGAGCAGTTTGATGAGGGTGGACTTCCCGTTGCCGTTGGCGCCTAACAGGGCAATCCGGTCATCCATGTCGATGCGCATATTCAGATCACGCAGCACCGTCACGTCCTCATACCCAGCCGATATATTTTCGAGAGAGATCAGTGGCGGAGAGAGCGGGTCCGGCTGGGGAAATTCAAAGCTGAGACTGGACTCCTCAATGACCGAGGCGATGGGCTCCATTTTTTCCAGCAGTTTGATTCTGCTTTGGGCCTGGCGCGCCTTTGTAGGTTTGTACCGGAATCGGTCTATAAATGCCTGGATACGCTTGCGTTCGGCCATTTGACGCGTGTGCAACTTTGATTGCTGGGAGAGTTTCTCGCGGCGAATGCGCTCGAAGTCATCGTATCCCCCAGTATAGCGCATAAGTTTTGTATTCTCGAGATGCACGATTTCGTTTACCGCCCGGTTGAGGAGTCCCCGTTCATGACTGACCAGCAGGATGCTTCCTTGCCACTTGGCAAGATGCGACTCCAGCCACAACACAGCTTCTAGGTCGAGATGGTTTGTGGGTTCGTCCAAAAGAAGCAATGTCGGCCGCATAAAAAGAGTTGCTGCCAAGGCGACGCGCATCCGCCAACCACCCGAATAGTCGCCGCAGGGACGGTGTTGCGCGTCCTCGTCAAAACCCAGCCCTGACAAAATAGCAGCGGCGCGCGCCGGCGCTGAATGAGCGTCCGTGTCCGCTAACCGCGTGTGAATATCTGCAATTCTCGCTGGATCTGTGGCCGTCTCAGATTCTCGGAGAAGGCTCTCACGCTCGGTATCCGCTGCCAAAACGGTATCGAGAAGCGAGGCCTGACCCGCAGGGGCTTCTTGTGCGACGGTTCCAATGATCGTCCGGGGTGACATTTCGATTGACCCATTGTCGGGCGTGATGTCCCCTTGGATCAGCCTCAGCAGCGTGGTTTTGCCGGTTCCATTGCGCCCGACGAGACCGATTTTTTGGCCCTCCTGAATGCTCAATGTCGCGCGCTCGAAGAGGGCGCGGCCGCCAAGACGAAAACTTATATTCTGTATTTGCAGCATGGTCGGGTGATACCACGGACGACTGGAGCCGCAAAGGCCTGGGGCAAATGGTTAGCGGGCGGAAAAGAATCGGTTGCCAGCATAGGGCGGGACAGCTATAAGGCGCCGATTTCCGGCCGTGGGTCGGAAGTGAGAGGGCCAACAGCCCATAAAATAATTCCTTGAGGCAACAGAAGAGGTTCGAGGCCATGGCCATCGAACGTACGTTATCGATTATCAAGCCTGACGCAACGCGTCGCAACTTAACTGGACAAATCAATGCCCGTTTCGAAGAGGCGGGTTTACGGATTGTGGCCCAGCGCCGGGTCCGTCTCACGCTTGAGCAGGCACAGGGTTTCTATGCGGTCCACAGCGAGCGGGCGTTTTTTGATGACCTGTGCGGTTTCATGATTTCCGGCCCTGTGGTCGTCCAGGTGCTGGAAGGCGAGGATGCCATCGCGAAGAATCGCGAAATTATGGGAGCAACTAATCCTGCTAATGCGGATGACGGAACCATTCGTAAGGATTTTGCAGAGAGCATTGAGGCAAACTCTGTGCATGGCTCGGACGCGCCGGAAACGGCCGTTCAAGAGATATCCTACTTCTTTAGCGCCCTCGATATTGTTGGCTGATCTTAGCCCGAGGGGTTGATGAGGGGGGCGTCAGGCAGGCCCGGGTCTTTAATTTTTACCTGGCCGTTCTCGACCAGAATGCGGCCGCTTGCGATCATGTCAACGGCAAGTGGATAGATGATATGTTCCTGTTCGAGGACACGGGCGGCGAGACTGTCTGCGTCATCATCCGGCAAAATCGGGACGGCGGCCTGAAGAATGACTGGCCCGTTGTCCATTTCGGAACGGACAAAGTGCACTGTGCAGCCCGTAAATCTCACTCCGGCGTCAAGCGCCCGCTCATGCGTGTTTAATCCTTTAAAGGATGGCAGAAGTGACGGGTGGATGTTGACCAGGCGGTCGGACCATTCATTGACAAACGAGTCGGTTAACAAGCGCATAAACCCCGCCAAACATACTAGTTCGATATGGGCCTCTAAAAGCGCTATGTTAATTGCTCCCTCAAAATCTCTCCGATCCAAGAAGTCTCTGTGGCTTATGGTTTTTGTGGGAATGCCAGCTCTAATTGCACACTCCAGGCCGGTCGCATTTGGAATATTTGAGATTACCAAAGAAATTTCTGCTGATAGCGATCCGCGCGCTTGAGCATCGATTAGCGACTGAAGATTACTACCGCGGCCGGAAATTAAGACAGCAATCTTCAAGACCAAGCATCCTCTAGATCATATAGTGCAACACTTGGATCATCCGCGGTCACGCTGATGACCTCGCCAATTGGCGCCGCGGTCTCTCCCTCATCCTGCAGGACTCTCAGAATATCAGCGGCATGGTCCGGCGACACGATCAGGATCATGCCGATGCCGCAATTAAAAGTTCGGCTCATCTCGTTTAAATCGATGTTTCCGCTGCGCCGCAACCAGTCAAAGACGGGTGGTACGTCCCAAGATTTGGCGTAGAACGCCGCGCCAAGACCGTCCGGGAGAACCCGGGGAACGTTCTCGATTAGGCCGCCGCCTGTAATATGGGCCAGGGCTTTAACATGGCCAGTTCTGATCGCTGCGAGACAGCTTTTTACATAAATCCGTGTAGGTATGAGAAGAGCTGCGCCGAGGTCCCGACCGACTTCTCCTTTGGGGTCGAATGGTGCGGGACCGGTGAGGGAAAGACCCTCTCGTTCCACAATCTTCCGCACAAGGGAAAACCCATTCGAATGAAGCCCGCTGGAGGCCAGGCCGATTATCACGTCATGATTTTCAAGGTCCTGGCGCGGCAGGAGCCCCCCCCGTTTCGCCGCGCCGACGGCAAATCCGGCAAGATCGTAGTCTCCGGGCGCATACATGCCAGGCATTTCGGCGGTTTCGCCGCCGAGCAAGGCGCATCCCGCCTGCTGGCACCCCTGAGCGATGCCCTCAACGACGTGACCCGCGGCTGAGGGATCCAACTTCCCAGTGGCAAAATAATCTAGGAAGAAGAGCGGTTCCGCCCCTTGTACGACCAGATCGTTGACGCACATGGCCACGAGATCAATGCCTACCTCCGTATGATGATTGGCCGCACGGGCGAGCTTTAGTTTTGTACCCACCCCATCTGTCGCGGCGACTAGGATTGGATCTTCGAACCCTGCCTCTCTCGGATCGAATAGCCCGCCAAACCCCCCCAGTGCCGAGGCGACGCCGGCTCTGGATGTGCTCTTGGCAAACTGCTTAATGCTGTCGACAAAGGCATCTCCGGCGGTGATGTCCACGCCGGCATCTTTGTAGGACAGGGAATCCCTTGTTTCTTCCGCTTGATCGGAAATAGCTGTTACCCCCGATTGATCATGGTAAGTTGTGGTCCAAGTTACAGAAAGTATAACTCAAGTCCAGGACCGTTTGGCATGCGAATACCAAAGGTAAAGTGTATGAATAGAGCTGGCACGATCTTGTCAGTCCCTCGGGTTGTCCGCCGAGCTGGTTCCCTGGCGTTCTCTCCAATATCTCTCTGGGCTGTATTAGGCCTAGTATTGGGATCAGTATTTGGATCCGGTTTGGTATACGCTGATCAAAAAAACGCTTTCACGATCTTCGGTGTCAATGTGGACATAACATCCAAGTCTTCTGCCGACGCGCGCCTAAAGGCATTGGCTGAAGGCCAAAAGAGGGCATTTGAGCGCCTCATGCGCCGGATCGTTATTTCTGATGATCTGGCCATGGTACCTAAACTGACTAAATCCGAGATAGATGAGTACGTTCTAGACTTCGCCGTCGCGAATGAGAAAAACTCGCCCATTCGCTATCTCGCAGAACTCACCTTCCGGTTTAAGGCGGCCAAAATTCGGGAGCTGTTACGGGGCTTAGAGATCAAATTTGCGGAAACGCTAAGTAAGCCGGTGTTGTTGCTGCCGGTCTATGAGGCGGTTGCGGCCAAATCTCTATGGGATAACCCAAATCCATGGAGAGTTTCCTTGGCTCAGCAATTGCTCAGAGAGGGGTTAGTGCCAATTACTTTGCCGGGGGGGGATCTTCGAGACATTGGCATCATTGGGCCCGAGCAAGCCATCGCGGGCGATGAACCCCGGATCAAGGCGATCGGTCTTCGCTACGGCCTGGATAGGGTGATGGTAACCCATGCTTCACTCTCCGCGGGAGCCGGCGGACGTCCAGCCCTGCGCGTGCGTGTTGTGAGTTACGGGCCGGATCAACGGGCTGGTAAGCTGAGTTTTTCAACCGCCCAAAAACGGGATGAAACGATTGAAGATCTGATTAAGAGAGCCGCCCGCCTGACGATTGCGAAGATTCAGGACCGCTGGAAGGCGGACAATCTTTTGCAATTCGAGCAAGACTCTGTGATGGCCGTTGCACTTCCGATCAGCAGCCTGACCGAATGGGTCGAGGTTAAGCGAAAGTTGAACCGTATCGCCGTCATTCAGAGATTGGAATTAGTTTTGTTCTCTCGAACCGAAGCTCGCATCAATATCTACTATTTGGGTGATGAAGAGCAGCTGTCGTTAGCTCTAGCGCAGGCTGATATGCGATTGAGCCAGGTCGAGGGTAATTGGGAGTTGCGGCTCACCGGGGCGGCAAGTTGGAGGGGAGGCGTTTCTCGTGAACAGTTGGGGGAATAGTGGAGATTTGTCCCGCGTCTGGGGGGGCGGCCGTGAGAAGCAATAACATCTTTTTAAACCTTCCCAATTTGATCAGCTTTGCGCGTCTGCTATCCGTGCCGCTGACTGTCTGGTTGATCTTGTATGAGATCCACTTGGCGGCTTTCTGGGTTTTTGTCGTCGCAAGTATCAGCGATGCGGCCGATGGATTTATCGCTAAAAAGTTTCAGTTGCAGACGGAACTCGGCCGATATTTGGACCCCTTAGCCGATAAGGCCCTACTGGTCAGCGTCTTTATAACGTTGGGGCATGTGGGGCTCATGTATACGTGGCTTGTGATCCTCGTCGTGTTCCGCGATGTCCTCATAATTTGCGGCGCTGTGCTAAGTCACCTCCGCGACCAAAAACTGTCTATGCGGCCAAAGCTGGTCAGCAAAATCAACACGACTGTTCAATTTATACTAGTTGCAACCGTTATGTTCATGTCCGGGCAGGGCATTTCAAATGCACTGATAACTGATATGCTAGCCTACCTCGTCGCGACCACAACACTGTTGTCGGGAGCGGCATACGTTATTAGTTGGGGACAGCAGGCTGTTGAACTGGAGCCCAAAGAATGACTAGGGAAAAAAGATTTTGGTCGTGGGTTGGAATTGTCGTAGTTCTAATCGGATCAATGTTTGTGTTTAGATCCGTTCTAACGCCCTTTGTCGCTGGCGCCGTGATCGCCTATTTCCTGGATCCAGCGCTCGATAGAATGGTGAGACAGGGTATGTCAAGATTGCTGGCGACAATTCTGCTGACGGGACTATTCTTCGCTATTGTGGCCTCCGTGTTTATTTTGATTGTACCACTTTTGCAGGCCCAAATAGTTGGATTTGCAAAGTTGCTGCCATCACTGATCGAGACGGCGACGCAGTATCTGACCCCTTTTCAGGACGCCTTGCGGGAGAATTTATCATCTGAGCGAGTGGCCGTGCTCAAGGACGCCACGAAGTCGTTTGGAACCGAGTTAGTGGGCTGGACATTAGCGCTGCTTAAGGGCGTAGTTGAGGGCGGGGTGGCATTCTTTAATCTCTTGGCGCTTGTATTCATCACACCCTTGGTCACTTTTTACCTGCTCAGGGACTGGGATGTTATTATTGCTAAAATTGATCAATGCCTACCCAGAGATTACGCCGACACCGTTCGCGAAGTTATCAGCGACATTGATAAAACGATAGCAGGATTTGTAAGAGGGCAAGGTATTGTTATTCTATTTCTAGCCGCATTTTACGGTATAGGCTTAACCCTGACGGGGCTTGATTTTGGGTTGTTGGTAGGTATGGGGGCTGGTCTCATTTCCTTTGTCCCCTATTTCGGAATGTTGATAGGATTAGCCATCAGCCTGACTATTGCGGTTGTTCAATTCGGCGAGTGGTTACCGGTTGTCCTTGTTCTTGCAGTTTTCGGATTAGGGCAAGTTGTGGAATCATTTTACCTGACGCCAAAGCTCATCGGTGAGAGTGTTGGCCTGCATGCGCTCTGGGTGATTTTTGCATTAATGGCCGGCGGCGCATTATTCGGTTTTACCGGCGTTTTATTGGCGATACCCGTGGCTGCAACGATTGGAGTACTCTTACGATTTTTCCTGATACGCTATCTGGACAGTCCGCTGTTTTTGGGCCGTCATACGAACACTCCAACTCCAGGAGCTGAAGACGAATAGTTGTGCCAGAGCTTCACCAGAAGATATTTGATTTTGCAGCGCGACCGTCGCTGGGCGGCGAGGATTATTTTGTCGGTCCCTCGAACCAAGACGCAGTAGCGTGGCTCGATAAATGGCCAGATTGGTCGGGCCCGGCGTTGATCATCCACGGTCCAGCCGGGTGCGGAAAGTCGCATATTGCCAGTGTTCAATTGGCCCGGAGCGCGGGCGTCTTGGTCACGCCGGCCCTGCTCAAACAGGTCGGGTTGCCGGAAATCTTGGAGAGTGCTTCGCATTATGTTGTGGACGACGCCGACTCGGGTTTTGAGGAAGAAGATCTATTGCATCTATATAATGGTCTCGCCGCTGCCGGGGGAACGCTTCTTTTGACCGCGAAAGTATCGCCTGCGCGTTGGAACAGCCAGTTAAAGGATTTAGACTCTCGATTAAAGGCTGCAGCGTCTGTTGCAATTGGGCAACCCGATGATGACCTGTTAAAAGCCGTTTTGGCCAAGCAATTCTCTGATCGTCAACTGCTAGTGGATCAGGAGGTGATTTCATACGCCGCAAAAAGGATGGAGAGGTCACTTGCCGAAGTTCGCACCATCGTAGACGGAGCGGACAAGCTCTCTCTCGTGAAAGGACACAAGGTTACTATGCCGCTAATCCGAGACGTGCTTGCCATTGGCTCAGCCGGATAAAACGGGTTTATTTTTGTGCTGATAGACGCTGTCCCTCTGAATTTCGCGTGGCCATAAGAGGGTAAGCAAGGATTGTCGCCCGATCCCATACCGCAATTGTTTTACTTCGGAATGGATGCAGGAACTCGGGCTTATCCTGGGCTTTAAATTTATCGTAATACGAAATGATCTTGGCATTGGGATGGTCTTTAAGCCAGTTTACCACGTTTCCCTGGCCGGTAACGGCGAGGGGCTGTGTCAGGCGCCCTAGAAAGTTAAACTGGCCGTGGTATTTTCCAAAGTTGGCGATGGCAATGCCCTGTTTTTGTTGGTCTGCCACATAGGCCGCTACAGACCGCATGTCATAAGCTCTGTTCAGCGCCGGGCTGACTACTCCGTGAATGATCCAAATCGTGGCAGCACTGGTTGCGGCAATAGACAGGAGGCGACTGATCCCCTCTTTTGGCGGGTGCCAGAGCAGCACAAGTGTGATCAAAAATAGGGGGCCGGACCAGACCCGGGGCGTGGGCTCCACCCAAATAGATTTATCCGCCGCCGCCCCAATCTCCGGTGCGAATAACAACGCTACTGCGAGCAGCAGCGACACTAATGCAAACGGAAGAACATCGAGCCGTCCACGAATAAAATGGCCCTGTGCGTGCATGACGATTAGGTAGGAGATTAGGAGCGCCAGCGCGGGGAACATGGGCAACAGGTAATGAGGCCGTTTGCCGCTGATAGCGCTCAGGATGACAATCGTGGCCACGGACCAGATAAGAGTAAGACGAATGCCTCTGTCTGCGGAGCGCGCCACGCCGGACTCCGCTGTGCGGAGGGTCCGCGCCTTTTGCCAGGCGGTTCTCCATAATGTCGGCCAAAAAACCCACGGCAGAACAAGGCCGGGCAGCACGGCAAGATACCACCAAAATGGTTTGCCGTGGGCAAAGGAACCGACGACCCGGCCCGCTGATTGCCCCCAAAAAATTGCATTCCGGTAGTCTTCGCCGCCAGAGAACCCCGCGGGGATCGCCCACCCTAATGCCAATAGGGCCCCGCTGACGGTGGCAAGGATGAGTCCGGCGTACCACTTCACAGCGTTGAGGGGAGCGGCGCACCAGTAAGGTGCGAATAGGCCTGCTGGTAACAAATACACCAGGATCACAGGTCCCTTGCTTAGCGCGCCCATTCCGATGGCAAAGGCAAAAAGGCACCAACCGCGAACATTCTTGCCATCTAGAACATCAAGCAGACCATGGAGACCCAGCAGTGTCCAGAAGCACATTATGAGATCAAACATGGTCAATGTCGTATAAATTGCCCAATAAAACGTCCCCATCAATAAAAATGGGGTCATCAAATAAATGGGGTGGTCGGGCCACAATCTCTTGCCGAGGCGTGCGGTCAGATACAGGCAACCCAGACCAAAGGTGGGGGCAACCAATCTTGGCCACCAATCCGAGACTCCAAAAATACCCCATCCTGCGTTGATCAGCCAAAACAGCAGAGGCGGTTTGTGGCCATATGTGGCGCCGTTCAGATGGGGAACCAAGTAATCATCTCTAAGCCACATTTCCCAGGCGACGCTCAGGTAGCGCGTTTCGTCAACGGGTAGAATTGGCCGGAAAAGGAAGGCCCCCGACATTAGCACCAGCCACAACCCGCCCCAAAGCCAGGGGGATATCCGTTTCCAATTCAGGGTCATTGACTAGGGTACGTCCTACAATTCTTGTTGGGTGGCGATACTCTCACCTTTGTTGTTATCTCGTAACAGAAAATTGCCGGTCCGGAAAATGATTCACGTTTCTTTCATTAATGTTTTTCTGGACCGCCTCATTATCGGCGCAAGGACGTGCAAAAAAATACTATATGATTTCAAAGCGGCAGTCCCGACTTCCTGGCAAAGTTTCTGACGTCATGTGGAATGAATGCGTTGACAGATTAGAGTGGACGCATATCCATTTAGCGGCCATACATAAGATATAGACTGCCTGCTTTATTGCTTGAAGAATATTGTCGGGCTGGAATCAAACTTCAGGCCCCTAAGAATACGGATGATAATAATTCGTAGCCATTAGATGACAAAAATTCGTAATGATTACATGACTTCGCCAGCTTCCACTCTAACGTTGCCTGTCGTTGATAATACCCGGAACACTGATAGCGCCTCAAATCGTATCGCGATCATTGATATCGGATCAAACACAGTACGAATGGTTGTCTATGATGCGCCTGCGCGCCTGCCTGTGCCCATTTTCAATGAACGCGTGGTCTGTGGCCTGGGAAAAGGGATAGGTAAATCGGGAAAGTTGAACGCCGAGGGTGTTGAGCGCGCCCTCTCTGCTTTGGACAGGTTCTGCGCCTTGGCGCGAGAGATGAGGGTGGATCAATTTCGGATGGTAGCGACGGCTGCCGTGCGTGACTCTGAGGACGGACAAACATTCGCCGACCTCGTCAGGGACCGCTGCGGTTTCCCTGTTGAGGTGTTGAGCGGACGTGAAGAGGCCAGGCTGGGAGCTGTCGGTATATTAGGGGGGCTTCCTCACGCCGACGGGTTGTTCGGCGATATGGGGGGCGGGAGCCTAGATTTGGCGAACCTGAGTGCGGGGCACTATCAAGACAGCATAACCCTGCCACTTGGTCACCTTCGCATTACCGAGGACTCAGACGGGGACGTGCGGACAGCGAGGTTATTAATAGATGAGAGACTATCGAGTATTTCCTGGCTCGATCAGGTGAGAGGAAAGAGCTTTTACGCGGTCGGTGGCATTTGGCGGGCCATTGCCCGTATCCACATTCAGCAGACCGAATATCCACTGCATTTGATCGACAACTATAGTATGGACGTGTCAGCGGCGAGCGATCTGACAGAGGTAATTTCCCGCCAGTCTAGCGTATCGCTCCGGCGCAATTACCGTGCGGCGCGGAGACGTTCGGAGACCCTGCCAATGGCCGCCCTGGTTCTCGATCGGCTCCTTAAACACGCATCACCGCACAAACTTATTTTCTCGGGCTATGGGCTTCGCGAGGGATTGTTCTTTGATCTGTTGCCCCCGAAGATGAGAGACGAAGATCCCCTAATCAGTGCCTGTGCTGGCTTTGCCAAGCGAAGTGGCCGCTTTTCACTTCATGGTAGAGAGATCGCAGACTGGGTCCAGCCAGTGTTGCCGGGATTAAGCTCGAAAATGAGCCGTATGCTAGATGCCGCCGCGCTTCTAAGTGATATTGGGTGGACAGAGCATCCGGATTACAGGGCATTGCATTCCTTCATTCGGATATTGCGACTGCCAATTGCCGGTATTACCCATCATGAGCGTGTTCTTCTCGCACTCGCCATCTTTGTGCGCTACGAAGGCCGGCGCAATCAGTATGAGGTGCAGCAGGTTCACTCACTTTTGTCAGAGCAGGAACGGCAAAGCGCGGCAACCATCGGGGTATCCCTGCGCTTGGCCCATGTGTTGTCGGGCGGCGTGCCGGGATTGCTCTCAAGAACAAGCTTGGGTTTTTCGGAAGGCGGGATCAGTCTCGATTTGACTAGTGACCGGCAATTATTCTCCAGCAGCGCCGTGGAATCGATTGTTCGAGACCTGGCGAAAGAGATAGGTGTGAGCTACACAATCCGGTAGATCGAGCTGGAGGTCATTACTGACCATCCTCGAATTCCACGAGTTCCAATGCCTGACCGTTTACGACCATTGCAAGGCTACCAGACCTGACCGCCAAGGCGTCGTTACCGAATATATCCCGCCGCCATCCATGTAGCGCCCTGACGTCCGCTTTGTCCCCATAGGCTGCGATTTTTTCCAAATCATCACCCGTCGCAATGAGCTTTTGGGCAACGTCATGCTCCTCACATTTATGTTTCAAGAGAACTTTTAGGAGGTCCGTCACGGGGCCAAAACCCCGGGGTAGAGGTTTGTTCTTTTTTATTTTCGGCAGATTGCTCTCTGGCACGTCGAGGCCCGCCTGAATGGCAACGATCAGCTCTCTGCCCATCGGGCCGTCCGCCAGTTTTTGACCAAGACCTCGGACCCGTGCTAGCGCAGATGATGTGGTGGGAGCATGGTGGGCGATTTCGACTAGAGCTTCATCCCGCAGTATCCGCCCCCGGGGCAGGTCTCTTGACTGGGCCTCCCGCTCACGCCACGCTGCGATTTCTCTCAGAATAGCAAGATAACGCGGTTTTGCCGCCCGGCTCTTGATCCGCCGCCAGGCTGCGTCTGGTGAAAATGTATAATTGCCATTGTCGAGCAGATCGCTGAGCTCTTCCTCTAACCATTCGCTACGGCCATTCTGTTCCAGATTTTGAGCCAATCGTGAGTAAACCTCCCGAAGGTGGGTGACGTCTGCTACTGCATAATCGATTTGCTTTTCCGTGAGTGGCCTTTGTGCCCAATCTGTAAACCGGGAGGACTTATCGATGGCGTGGTCGGTTAGGTTTCGAACCAGCGTCTCATAGCCTGCAGAGTCGCCAAAACCGCACACCATTGCAGCTATCTGCGTATCAAAGAGCGGTGCTGGAAGTGCGCCCATGAGCCGATAAAAAATCTCCAGGTCTTGCCTGGCAGCGTGGAACACTTTGAGGACTTTTTTATTGGCCATTAAATCCAGTAGCGGTCGTAGATTCATGTCTTCAGCTAAAACGTCTACCGCAGCCGCTTCGTTTTCATCCGCGAGCTGCACCAAGCATAACTGAGGCCAATAAGTTTTTTCCCTCATAAATTCCGTGTCAACGGTGATGTAGGGAGCTTGCGAGAGGCGACCGCAAAGAAGAGAGAGGGACTCTGAGTCAGTGATGACTGTCATGGGAGGGTTTTACACAATCTTTCATTGCATAAAAAGGCCAAGGATTTAACGTCATAAAGCCGCTCGTAAGTGGCCTCAGTACTGAAATGACAGCCGGTGGAATTAAAAGAGGTCCCCTGACAGTAGCCAGCTATCTTAATGCGTTAAAGGGGCCGGCGCGCGGTCAGCGTTACAGCCGAAACGCAAGAGAACGGGCGGTAATTTGACATGTGGACGTCCTGAAACCCCGCAGCAGCTGCGATTTTCTGCAGATATCTTGGGCTGATTACTCCCCCCAGAGATGTCGTATGAGCCAGAGGATCCTCGATGATGTCGTGCGGTAGGTCCCCGTCATGGACAAGATCGCATATGGCCAAACGTCCGCCAGGCTTCAGTAGTCGGTGGGCCTCCGCCATAGCCCTAGATTTGTCCGTAGCGAGGGTAAAGGACGCATTAGCCAAAATCAGATCGGAGAGCTTATCTGGGAACGGCAGACGTTCAATGTCAGCGGCGATACGGATCACGTTTTGGTAAGTTGTTTTTTTCGCGGCAATGCTCAGCATTTCTGCCGTAAAATCTACAGAGATCACCATTCCGGCAGGTAAACGACTGGCGACTAAGAAGCTGTCAATGCCGGCGCCGGCACCAAGATCCATGACGACTTCCTCTCCGATCAGTTTCAGATTTGCCAAAGGGCAGCCGCATCCTGAGAATGCCGCGATGAGCGTATCGGGTAGTTGGTCGATCCAGTCCTGCGGATAACCGGCGTTCCGCATGCTATCTGCGGCATTCTCATGCAACCCACCGGCCGCCGCCTGCTGTGCATAGCGGTGCCTGATCTGAGCTTTGATTTGCTTTTCCCAAAGAGAGGGTTTGTTGGTCATGATTGCTCAGCAAAGAAAAAAGGCTGTCCCCGGTTTCCGGAAACAGCCTAAATGATTAACTCATATCGAGAATTAGTGCGGCATATGATCTGGGTTCCAGAATTGCCCAGACCGGATCATGCCGGCGATACGCTCGCCGTGCTCAATCCAGCTGTTCTCGTTGAACGCGGCTTGTTCCTCACTGTCGAATTCAACACGCTTAACACGGTTGTTCCATTTGCCATCACCGAGATATTCAACGACCGCATAAGAGGGGCGTGGATCGCCATCCCAACTCATTCCAACTGCGGCAGCACATACCAACTGTTGAAATTTGCGATCGGCGCGCGGGATATCGCGAACAGAAGGACCATGAATGTGGCCGTGAGACATAACGTCATAGTCATATCCTCTGAGTTTTTCAGCAATTTCATCGTCCGTCAGGCGGAATGGGAAGGCGTCTGAATCGCCAATGTCGTAGGGTGTTCCATGGAACACGTGAAAGTCATGACCTAGGTCGGGGGTGTAGGTCATGGAGAAGGGACGCTTGTCAAGCCACTCAATCTGACTGTCGTTCAGGCGGTCGCGCGTCATCTCCATCATGCGAAACATCCACTCCTGGTGGGGGCTTTTCGGTTTTGTTGTCTCCCATACTTTCCGGGTCACCCATAGATCAACGTTGCCCACGATGACATCAATTTCCGGACGATCCATCATCCGTTGCACAATGTCCCCTGGTTCCGGGCCCAATCCGACCAAGTCTCCGATCACGATCACTTTATCAGGGTTTTCCTTTGCGACTCCGGCCTCAACCGCTTCCAATTGCGGGATTTGGCCGTGAATGTCTGAATAAAGGCAAAACTTATATGACATGGTATTGTCCTTCCAAATGTCCCAATCTGTCGCTGCCTAGCCCTACCTTGGCCGGCTAATAATTAGCTAATATCGGTAAAACCGACATGTCTTCCGAGGCTATCATATAGCAAATGACGTCACGGAGCCACAAACGTAAACCGTAATTCTATCTCGATCATACGCGTCCGAGTGGAGGGTTTACGCCGTTAACAGAGATTTGATTGCCTTTCAAGGAGAGGCGGTATATCTGAGACATCTGTGATTGCCCTGAATCTTGCTATCGCGTACCCAGGCCCACATATTCAATTTTCATATTTCACATGGAGGTTCTCACGATCATGGATGCTAAAGATCAAATGGATTTGAAAGCCCAGGAAATAATCCGGCAAACGCGAGCGAAGATCTCCGGTTTGGATGAATACAGTAAGGATATGATGTTTAGGGAAGCCCGTTCTTTTAACGGTTGGACCGACAAACCTGTTTCAGCGGCCCAGTTGCGCGATATTTACGATCTCATGAAATTATGCCCTACTAGTTCAAATGCCTGCCCAATCCGAATTAAATTTGTTTGCTCTGATAACGCGAAAAAGATTTTGGAACCGATCTTATTCGAACCAAACAGGGCAAAAACCATGCAAGCGCCTGCGGTGGCAATCTTCGGAAATGATTATGCTTTTTATGACCATGATGTGTTTCTTACACCGCATCGCCCAGGCGCAATATCAAAGCGTATGACGGAAAATCCAGAGCTGATTCCAGATTGGGCCATGCGGAATGGAACGCTCCAATCCGCTTATTTTATTTTGGCCGTCCGCGCTGTCGGTCTCGATGCCGGGCCGATGCAGGGGCTGAATAAAAAAGCAGCGGATGATGTCTATTGGGCCGGCACAAAGGTCAAAACAAATTTTATTTGTAGCATTGGTCATGGCGATGAAACCACCGTGTTTAAGAAACTGCCACGCTTTGACTTTGCAGAGGTATGTGAAATCCTGTAGCGTAACTTTTGGCCCTTGAATTCGGCCAAGTTTCCTTGTAAACGCGCCGCCACAATGAGCCGTGGCGCACTGATCATGTAGCATCCCTATTTTTTTTTGGCAAAGTTGAGTTAGATATGACCGGCGAGTCCGACCTACACCCATACCGATCCCACACTTGCGGAGAACTCCGCATGGACAATGCTGGAATTACGGCGCGCCTCTCCGGCTGGGTCCATCGAAAACGGGATCACGGAAATCTGCTCTTTATTGATCTTAGGGATCATTACGGCTTGACGCAGTGTGTGATCGAGATCGACGCGGACAATTTTGAGACGGCTGAGGCTATTCGACCCGAGAGCGTTGTAACTGTTACTGGAAGGATTGAGCGTCGCAGCGATGAAACGATTAATCCCGACCTTCAGACTGGAGAAATTGAGCTCCGTATAAGCGAGATCCAAGTCGAGTCGGCCGCCGATACTTTGCCTTTACAAGTAGCTGGAGATGTCGAGCTCCCAGAAGATCTCAGATTACGTTATCGGTTTCTGGACCTTCGCAGAGAGCATGTTCACACCAACATTATTCTGAGAAATAGTGTGATTTCATCTATTCGGCGCCGCATGACAGACGCTGGGTTTTTGGAATTTCAGACGCCTATTTTGACGGCCTCTTCACCCGAGGGTGCACGGGATTACTTGGTACCGAGCCGCATTCATCCTGGTAAATTTTACGCCCTACCCCAAGCCCCACAGATTTTTAAACAGCTCATCATGGTGTCTGGTTTTGATAAGTATTTTCAAATCGCGCCGTGTTTTCGGGACGAGGATGCACGGGCTGACCGGTCACCCGGTGAGTTTTACCAACTTGACGTGGAGATGTCTTTTTGTACCCAAGACGATGTTTTTAACGCTTTAGAGCCGGTCCTTAATGGCGTCTTTGAGGAGTTCAGTCATGGCCGGGAGGTAACCCGTGCGCCTTTCCCCCGGATTGCCTATAGAGACTCCATTCAGTGGTACGGTAATGACAAACCGGATCTGCGCAATCCCATTAAAATGTGCGATGTAACGGAGACATTTAGAGGATCCGGGTTCAAGATATTTGCGGGGATGATAGAGAAAGATCCCGCCGTTCGGGTGTGGGCCATTCCAGCACCCAACGGAGGCAGTAGAGCGTTCTGTGACCGCATGAACAGCTGGGCGCAGAGCCAGGGCCAGCCGGGGCTTGGGTATATTTTCTTCCGAGATGGCGAGGGTGCGGGCCCACTCGCCAAGAATATTGGGCCGGATCGCACCGAGCAGCTGAGGAATAATCTTGGGCTTATGGATGGTGACGCAGTTTTCTTTCTGGCCGGTGTTCCAAAGACTTTCGCAGCTTTCGCCGGTGGTGCGCGGGATAAAATTGGCGAGGATTTGGATCTATGCGAGAGAGATGTTTTCAGATTTTGTTGGATTGTTGATTACCCGAT
>PBNV01000021.1 GCA_002723345.1 Rhodospirillaceae bacterium | reverse complement strand
ATCGGGACGGGCGGCACGTCCCCTTTCGGCGCCCACGGCTTCAATCCCGAAGGTATCCGCATTGGCCAGGAGGAGGGACGTCACGGCAAAGCGGTGAAAGTCTGGGATAAGCGCCAGTTCAAGAATCTGGATGACTCACTCGAGATTGGCACCCGAAACATCAAGGTGGCGCTGCGGCGGCTGCGTAAATTCGCCCGGGAAGGTGCGGCGACCGAGCTTGATCTGCCCAATACCATAAAATCCACGGCGCATAACGGCGGCCTTCTTGATATTAAGATGGTACCTGAGCGGCACAATTCGGTGAAAGTTTTGTTGATGCTGGACATTGGCGGATCTATGGATTTCCACGTCAAAACCTGTGCCGAACTTTTTTCTGCAGCCCGCACCGAATTTAAGCATCTGGAGCATTATTACTTCCACAATTGCCTCTACGAACGTGTGTGGAGGGACAACAGCCGCCACCAGGACCAAATGATGGCGACATGGGATCTAATGAATACGTATCCTGCGGACTACAAACTAATTTTCGTCGGCGATGCAACCATGAGCCCCTATGAAATAACCTACCCCGGGGGCAGTGTGGAACATTGGAACGAAGAGCCGGGCTCTGAGTGGATGCAGCGTATTCTGAATATTTATTCTCGTGCCATATGGTTGAACCCGGTACCGGAAAAATACTGGAGCGGCACGGCCTCCCTCCAGCTTGTACGCCAACTCATGGGGGGGCGCATGTATCCGCTGACCTTAGACGGCCTCGACCGTGCTATGCGCGAACTCAGCCGGTAACCCCGCATCGCCACCAAAGTCAGGCGCTGGCACTGGGCCTCAGGGCAAAGATAGTCGAACAGGGCGTCGATTTTCGATTGGCTAATCCCCTCGCCGTCTCGCTGTTGACCCTAAAGGTGCTTTTCATCCTTGGTTTTTCTTAAGTAGGCTCCGCCGTCACTTTCTTGAGCTCCGTCTCGCCCCAGGAAACAATGAGCGCGGTCTCTCGGCCCTCGACGTAAATGAGAGACTGCGCAAACTGGTGATCGGCTGGCCCGCGACGTCCTGGAAGAAATAGCTTTCAAATAGGTTCAAATTTGAGGCGGATATTTCATCATTAATGTCTAGTTTGCGGCCTTGTCCATACCGTCAACCAAGTGTGCCAGTAATTTCTCGCCCTCCTCCACCGTGGACATGATTGTGTTGCTGGCGTCTTCCGTTGCCTGCATGATTGTTATCAATCTATCCTCCATTTTTTCAAAGTGGGAATCATAGCAGGCGGGCTTGTTGATGGCGGCAATTTCGGATCTGTGCCGTTGGATGTATTGAGAGAGGTTGGAAAGATCCTGTCGAAGCACCGAGCCGTAACTGTTCTTCGTCATGATACACCGCGCCTCATGTGGTAACGGCATCTCAAGTCGTTTGTTGTACTGTCCCGTTACATGGGGGGCGAAGAGCAGGATGAAAGGCGAAATTGAGAACTCTAAAATCAAGGAGATTAAATGTTTAGTGTCATGTGGACGCCTGACCAATCACGCGGACTTAGTTGTCCGTCTGATCTGGTTTGATTGCCATCGCTTCCATGGCTAGGGTTTTTAATCGGTGTCGGGTGTCTTCATCCAGATTTTCCAAAAGCTTGGATTGAACCTTGTGTATGGCGAGGGCCTGTTTGATCAAGTCCTCGCGGTCCGGCGAGGCGAGGGTGCCATCAGCGGTGGCGCCATTATCAAGTTGGCGGCGTGCCGCCTCCAGCTTCTCCGCCGCTTGATCGAGTGCCTGGTCTGGCGTCATAGTGGGCTGTCGTGAAGACGCTTCTGGGGACGGTCCGGGGTTCTTCTGTTTCTTTTTATTGGCATTTTTTGGCGTGGTCTTTTTAACAAGGGATTTTTTACGCGCCTTTGCTCTGCCCGCCGCTTTCGCTTTACTTTTAGATTTTGAGAACAGATTGAACATATTGCTCTTCAACCGTTGGCAGTTGCCGTGCTCGACCCAAAGTGTTTTCTGAACTTTGCCCATCCACGACAAATTGCCTTAGGGTCATAGAATGACCCAATGGATTGAATTATTTATAAATTTTCAAGTATTTCTTGGCAAATTATTTACACTTGCTTGAAGGATGACATACCATGCGCCGAAATCGAGCTGCAAAAATCGTCTGCACGCTGGGACCGGCCAGTACGACGGAGGAACAGATCTCCGCTTTGTTCGAGGCGGGGGCAGACGTCTTTCGCCTTAATTTCAGCCACGGCACCCATCAGGAACATGCTGAACGGTATGCATCGATCCGCCGTATCGAGCGGGAATTCGTCAGGCCCGTTGGAATTATGATGGACCTTCAAGGACCTAAAATCCGGGTCGATACGTTCCAAGACGGTGCAGTCGACCTGTCGACAGGAAGCATTTTCACTTTTGACTGCCACGTACAACAGGCGGGGACGGTAGACCGCGTCAGCATCTCTAATCCAGAAGTCTACGCTGTTTTGGAACCAGGCATGGAATTGCTTTTGGACGATGGAAAAATTAGGCTCAGGGTCGAAGAGGCCAGCGAGGAGAAGGTGAAAACCACCGTCCAGGTTGGCGGTGTCTTGTCTGACCACAAGGGACTAAATTTACCCGGCGCTATTTTACCCATGTCGGCGCTGACAGACAAAGATCGTTCCGATCTGCGCTTCGGACTGGATCTGGGTGTGGATTGGGTCGCTTTATCCTTCGTTCAGCGGCCGGAGGATATTGCGGAAGCTCGCCGGCTTATCGCCGGACGCGCGGGCATCCTTTGCAAAATGGAGAAGCCTAAAGCCATTGAGCATCTCGAACAGATTGTTCAGCTAACCGACGCCATCATGGTGGCGCGAGGGGATCTGGGTGTCGAAGCCCCACCCGAAGATGTACCAGGTCTGCAAAAACGAATCATCCAGGCCGCGCGGACGGAGGGCAAACCAGTAATTGTGGCCACACAGATGCTGGAGTCTATGATCCAGGCACCGACGCCTACCAGGGCGGAAGCATCGGATGTCGCGACGGCTGTTTTCGACGGCGCGGACGCTGTAATGCTTTCGGCTGAAACCGCGGCAGGACACTATCCCATAGAAGCTGTGTCGATCATGGACCGGATTATTCGGAAGGTGGAACAGGATCCCAACTATAATCTTTTGATGAACACGGACCGGCGCCAACAAAGCGGCTCTGATGCTGACGCCATAACGGCCGCAGCTCGTCAAGTCGCCCAATCTGTCGGTGCTGCGGCCATTGTAACATTTTCAACAACTGGCTCGACGACGCTCCGGGCGTCGAGAGTCCGGCCGGCCGTGCCGATTATGGGGTTGACGCCCAAGCTAGAGACGGCGAGACGCCTGGTGCTCGCCTGGGGGGTTCATCCTGTCCATACACACGACGTTTCTGATTTTGGCGATCTTGTAAAACATTCGATTGATATCGCGACGCGCGAGGAATTCGCGGTCCCGGGCCAGCGTCTTGTGGTAACGGCGGGCGTGCCCTTTGGGACGCCGGGCGCGACCAACGTGTTGCGTCTTCTCTGGGTCGACTAGCCGGTCCTCGCACATGTTCGATGAATGTTCTCCATTATCGCACTTATGCTGTTTGGTGTGTCTGTCGGATACGCTCGGTCCAAGGTTGGGTGACCATTCTACACGGTGTTCGCGACGTTAATTGTCTTTAGTATCGGTACCCCGCTCCTAGTATCCGGGACCCTGATCGAGCTCAAAATCGATCCCGGCCACCTTTGGGGAAATTGCGTTCTTCGCGTTGAGTTTATTGTTCTCAAAATTGAAGGCCTGTTCCTGCCCACCCACTGGTCGTCAGTCACTATGCCGAATTCCGGGAATGTGGGCCTGCCCCTATGTTACAGCTAACGCCATTTATATGATGTTCAAATCCCTTCGGTTCGGTTCTTTACTGTTTAGGGATTTTGGACACGGCCAGATATGGCAACCTTTATGCTAACCAAAAAGACTCTCGCGGGCGAGACCCTTCATGTTTATGACGACAGCAAGGTGTTATGTAACTTTACTTGTGTTGACGATATTATCTCAGGGGGAGGAGCTGTCTCTTTTCACCGGCCAGAGGTGACAATGGTCGGGTACCATGTGCGATTTACAATCTTTAAAACAGCCGGGGCGAAGAGCCCATGAATGTGATCAGTATTAATGAGAGAGAGTTAGGAGGGAGTGTGGAGATCAATTTCATTCCCATTCAGCACGGTAATGTGCCCGAAACCTGCGCGCATATTACAGATGCTACGGCGGATGTTGGCCGTAAACCCATCATTAACATAGCCGATGGGTTGCCCAAGATCATTCGCTGGTATCGAGAATTCTGCACAGCATAGCTCACAATATTAGTGATAGAGGCCCTCCAATTTCTCTGTATAAACTTCAGTAATAACGTGCCGTCTCACCTTTAGGGTTGGCGTCATTTGTTCATTATCGACTGTAAAGGCATTTGCCGTAAGAGCAAATCGTCGAACTCGCTCAATTACGCCGAGATTTGCGTTCACCCTATCCACTGCCCGGTCTATTGTTCTGATGAAATCAACATTTTCGATGAGGGAGGCGAGATTATTATCAGCATTGTTAGCTGCCGCCCAATCAGCAGCGAAATCAGCGTCGGGAACCAGAAGGCCCACCAGGTGTGGGCGCTTATCGCCGTAAACCATGGCCTGAGCAATCTCAGGCTCAAGTGTAAGAAATCCCTCTACCCGTTGCGGCGAGACGTTATCGCCGCCTGAATTAACGATGATGTCTTTTTTTCGATCCGTGATCAGGATACGACCTTGTTCGTCAATATGTCCCACGTCACCTGTATGAAGCCAGCCATCTCTTAAGGCTTCTCGCGTTGCCTCTTCATTACGCCAATAGCCGGTCATGAGGAGCTCGCCTTTTACTAGAATTTCGCCATCCTCCGCGATTTTTACCTCCGTGTCTAGAAGTGGTCGACCAACTGTGTCTAGCTTGATTTGGCCGGGCCTGTTGCAGCTAATAACTGGCGCAGACTCTGTTTGGCCGTAGCCTTGCAGCAAACGTAACCCAAGTGCTGAAAAGAAATTTCCGATATCCGGATTAAGAGGAGCACCGCCAGACACCAGAGCTTTTAGCCGCCCACCAAAATTTGCGCGGACCTTGTTTCTAACCAGTTTGTCGACGATAGCATCAGAGATTCTCTCACCAACAGAGAGGCTGCGAGGGTTAGTGATCTTTTTCTGCCCAAGCCGGACAGCTGTAGCGAAAAGGGTTGCTTTGATACCGCCAGACTTTTCGACACCGCGCATAATGCGACTGTGCATGCTCTCATAGAGACGGGGAACTGCCGTCATGATGGTTGGTCGAGCTTCCGCCATGTTAGATGCCAAGTGATCGATACCCTCCGCGTAGTAAATTTGTGCGCCTATTGAAATTGGAAAAAATTGCCCCGCGGTATATTCGTATGAGTGGGATAGCGGGAGGAAAGATAGAAATACGTTGTTTTCGAGCCCCAAATCCTTCAACACGTCCGCGGCCCCCCTACAATTATGAAGAATGGCCCTGTGCGGGAGCATCACGCCTTTGGGTGCACCACCGGTGCCAGACGTATAAATTATTACTGCCGTATCACCTTCAGCTGGCGTGAAAACAGAATCCTTCACGTCACCATCGATCCGATTGCCCATGCTGATCACAGACTGCCAAGTCTTGATGTCAAAACCTGAAGCCTGATTAATATCCAATTCTTCCATGGTTATAACAATTGAGATGCTGTCAGTTTGATTTGCCGCCGGTATCATTCGGTCAGCTAAATTGTTGGTAGATACAATGGCAGCCTTTGCACCACTATTGGAGAGTATATAAAGGTGATCATTTACTGTATTGGTCGTGTAGACCGGTACCGTGATGCCCCCTGCGGCCATGATAGCAAGGTGTGCAATCGGCCATTCCGGTCTGTTCTCCGAACAGAGCACTACTCGATCCCCTTTCTCGATCCCGAGGGCAGAAAGGCCTTTTGAGATAGCTAATACATGACCTGCAACGTCCGCCCAACTTTGTGAGGTGTAGTTACCGTTTTCTTTTGCCCAAAGAAATGGCTGGTCCGCGAGTTTTTCAGCTTGAGCGAAAAACATTGAAATCAGGTTAGTCCATCTGTCCATAAGCTCTCATCCCCCTGTCAATTGAAGGTGTCTGTCGTTTGGCATATATCCCTATTGTTAACCTACTAGGCAACATAGTCCAGTAACCAATTGCGGGATCCGCAGTCAGGAGAGAAAAAATGGATAATCAGGCCAACGTGGCGGTCTATTCGTCCGGGGAAATTCTGCCAGCCTGGGATCTGAGTGATCTTTATGATGGGATAGACTCGTCGGATCTGACATACGATCTGACGGTGGCTGCGTCCACGGCGGATGTTTTCGCCCGTGACTATATGGGAAAGCTGGCGGAACTTGGCCCTGACGAATTTGGCGACGCCATCCAGGAGTACGAGGACCTTAATGAACTTCTGTCCCGGATTATGAGCTATGCCCAACTCCTTTTTGCCGCTAATTCAGAGGATGGGGAGATAGCCACCTTCTATCAGGATATGAGCGAACGAGTCACGGCCGTGTCGGCCAAAACATTGTTTTTTGAACTCGAAATAAACCGCCTTAAAGACGCTGAGATTAAGGCGTTTTTGTCGTCTGCCTCCGTCGTGAGGTATAAACCCTGGCTGGAAAATGTCCGGGTGTACAAGTCTTATCAACTCTCGGATGAGGTCGAGAGGTTACTGCACGAAAAATCCGTTACCGGCAGAAGTGCGTGGTCCAGACTGTTTGATGAAACTATGGCCGGCCTACGCTTTAAACTCCATGGCAGGGAGCTGACCAACAGCGAGATCATGACCCGAATGTCCGATCCCAAGGAGGCCAATCGGAAGGCTGCCTCGAAGGCTTTCGCGAAGGGTCTGGAGGACAATATCAAGCTCTTTTCGCTCGTCACCAATACCCTGGCTAAAGATAAAGAAATCGAGGACACGTGGCGCGCACTGCCTCGGCCCGTGTCTTCCCGGAACCTCGGCAATCAGGTCGAAGACGACGTAGTGGATGCGCTCTCGAATTCAGTCCGCTTGGCTTACCCCGACCTGTCACACCGCTATTACCAATTGAAGGCGGAGTGGATGGGAAAGGATGTGCTGAATTATTGGGATCGAAATGCGCCATTGCCGGAAGCCGATCATACCCGGATCGAGTGGCCGAGGGCGCGGGAGGCGGTCCTCGGATCTTATGCGGCGTTTGAGCCGACATTGGGACAGATCGCCGGTCAATTTTTCGATAAGGCTTGGATCGACGCAGCGCCCCGGAGCGGCAAGAATTCCGGCGCATTTTCGCACCCAACCGTGCCCAGTGCCCATCCATACATTTTGATGAATTATCACGGAAAGCCACGGGATGTGATGACCCTCGCGCACGAGCTGGGCCATGGTATTCATCAGGTGCTGGCGGCGCCCCAGGGACATTTTCTCGCCAATACACCATTAACGCTGGCGGAAACCGCCTCTGTTTTCGGTGAGATGCTGACCTTCCAATTCATGCTGGAAAGCGCTCAAGATGTCACTGCGCGGCGGGTAATGCTGGCTTCTAAGGTAGAAGACATGCTGAACACTGTTATTCGTCAAATCGCCTTCTATCAATTCGAAGAGCGGGTGCATGAGGAACGCCGACAGGGCGAACTGAGCGCCGACCGTCTCGGGGAGATTTGGATGGAGGTGCAGACAGACAGCTTAGGTCCCGCTTTCTGCTATGACGATGAATATAGTTACTTCTGGGCTTATATCCCGCACTTCATCCATGCCCCATTCTACGTCTATGCCTATGCGTTTGGAGACTGTCTGGTGAATTCACTATATGACCTGTTTGCAAACGGACATCCGCAATTCCAGGAAAAGTATTTGGACATGCTCAAGGCAGGGGGAACCCGTCGTCATAAAGAATTGCTTGCACCTTTTGGCCTGGATGCGTCCAATCCGGCGTTCTGGCAGAGGGGGTTAGGGGTCGTCTCCGGCTTCATCGATGAACTTGAAAAAATTCTTTAGGATGTGACATGGCAGATGATGGCAGCATAGGTTCCCGCGCACGGCGCTACGCGAAAGTTGGCCGTGCCGTGAGCGGATTGGCGGCAAAGCTAGCAGGAGAGCGATACCTGGGTCTAAAAATTGATCGCTTGGAACATGCAGAGGATCTCAAAGCTGCGCTGGGGGGGCTCAAGGGGCCTGTTATGAAGGTGGCTCAGATTCTTTCAACCATCCCCAATGCGCTTCCCAGTGAATATGCGGTGCAACTTGCCGAACTCCAATCCAACGCGCCTCCGATGGGATGGAATTTTGTAAAGCGTCGTATGACAGCGGAACTGGGGCCAGACTGGCGGTCCATGTTTGACGATTTCGACCGGGAAGCAGCGGCAGCCGCGTCCTTGGGGCAAGTTCACCGTGCCACGGACACACGGGGCGCGCCTCTTGCGTGCAAGCTCCAATACCCGGACATGTCCTCCGTTGTTGAGGCTGATCTCAAACAGTTAAAGTTAGTTTTCGGGATTTATCGACGCTACGATAAGGCCATTGACCCCTCGGCTATACATGGCGAACTCGCCGCCAGGTTGCGCGAGGAATTGGACTATCGCCGGGAAGCGGGCCATATGAACCTGTACCGTCATATGCTCCGGGACGAAGACGCCGCCCATGTGCCGGAACCGTTGGAGGATCTGTGTGGTGACCGTCTCTTGACCATGACCTGGCTGGACGGCGAGCCCCTTTTACGGTTCATCGAAAAACACCCTGGTTTGGGAGATCGGAATCGAGTTGCAATGAGCATGTTTCGGGCATGGTATGTGCCGCTCTACTTCTATGGCGTTATTCACGGCGATCCTCATCTTGGGAACTACACGGTACGGCCCGATGGATCAATAAACCTGATGGATTTTGGGTGTGTCAGGGCGTTCAAATCATCGTTCGTAAAGGGCGTGATCGATCTCTACAAGGCGCTTCGTGATGGCGATCCGACGCTTGCCGTTCATGCTTATGAGACGTGGGGTTTCGACAATCTTAGCCATGAACTCATTGATGTTTTGAATATTTGGGCTGAGTTTGTATATGCCCCGCTTCTTGAAGATCGGGTCCGGCTGATCCAGGAGCAAGAGGGACATTACGGGGCCGGTGTTGCGCATAAGGTCCGGGAGGAACTTAATAAAGTGGGCGGCGTTGCGCCACCACCGGAATTTGTTCTCATGGATCGGGCGGCGGTTGGCTTGGGCTCTGTCTTTACGCATTTAAATGCCGAGATAAACTGGCATCAGCTTTTTCACGAACTCATTGATAATTTCGATGCCGATGTTGTGCATAACCGCCAAACGGAAGCTTTCGAGTTGGTTGGTCTTGAGCCTGCTTTGTAAGTTTTTTGAGAGTTATACGGTCATGGACCTCTCATTACGGAATTAGTCCTTGGCAAAGCGAGCCCTAATGGGCATTTTTATGGAGAATTCTCCAAGTGTCGTTTTCCATATATTTTCCGAGGGGGCAAAAATGAAGATTGGGGTGCCGAAGGAACGGGTGCCGCAGGAAAAGCGGGTCGCTGTTTCTCCAGACTCGATCAAGAAGCTGATAGCCTTGGGCTTTGAAGTGGTCGTTGAAAGCGGTGCTGGTGATGGCGCTTGCTTCAGTGATGGCGTCTACAGTGAGGCGGGGGCTAGCATCGCGCGCGATGCGGCCGGCGCGCTGAGCGATGTCGATATTGTGTTTAAGGTCCGCCCGCCGTCCAAAGACGGTGGCGTTGATGAACTCTCCCTGTTGACGACAGGCACGATCCTCGTTTCCAGCCTGGGTGTCATGTCAAATAAACCGCTTGCTGATGCCCTTGCGCAACAAGGTGTTACAGCCTTCGCCATGGAGATGCTGCCCCGGATTACGCGGGCCCAGTCAATGGACATTCTTTCGTCCCAGAGTAACCTGTCAGGCTACAAAGCTGTTCTTGATGCCGCTGGTGAGCTTGGCAGAGCATTTCCGATGATGATGACAGCAGCGGGTACCATCGCGCCTGCCAAGGTTTTTGTTATGGGTGTTGGTGTCGCCGGCCTTCAGGCGATCGCGACCGCTAAGCGCATGGGTGCGGTGGTTACCGCGACGGATGTGCGGCCAGCGACCAAAGAACAAGTTGAGAGCCTGGGGGGCAAATTCCTGGTCGTTGATCCGGACATGGAAAAAGATGCTCAAACGGAAGGGGGCTACGCAAAGGAAATGCCCCCGGAATATTTTGAGAAACAAAAGCAGGTCGTTGCTGAACATATCAAAAAGCAGGATGTGGTCATCACAACAGCCCTTATCCCTGGTCGAACGGCCCCGATCCTCGTGACCGATGAAATGGTCAAAAGCATGCCTTCCGGCGCCGTGATTGTTGACCTGGCAGTCGAGGCCGGCGGCAATGTGGAGGGCAGCGAACTGGGCAAGACGGTGACAAAGCATGAGGTCACAATCGTTGGCCATGCCAACGTCCCAAGCCGTGTGGCGCAAGATGCGAGTACCCTGTTCGCAAAAAACTTGCTGAACTTTATGACACCGCTGGTGGACGGCGAAACCCAGAAACTCAACATCGACTGGGAAGATGAAATCATCCAAGGAACCCTTGTTTGCCGGGATGGAAGTGTTGTTCATCCGGCACTCACCGGACAGGAGAGCTAAGGTGGGCGCAGATAAAATGGCGGCTAAAGCCGCTGAGGTTGCAGGATCGACCGATCCATTCCTCTTCTTGTTTACGGTCTTTGTGTTGGCCGTGTTTGTTGGGTTTTATGTGGTCTGGAGTGTGACCCCAGCGCTGCATTCGCCGCTGATGAGTGTGACAAACGCCATCTCATCGGTGATCATCGTCGGGGCCTTGATCGCGGCGGGCCCCGGGGATCTGAGCTTTTCAAAAGTGATGGGCTTTCTGGCCGTGGCATTGGCGTCGGTAAATATTTTTGGGGGGTTCATTGTGACCCAGCGTATGCTCGCTATGTTCAAGAAAAAAGAGCGGAAATAGGGGGTGGCCATGAGCGGAACCATGACAGGCTTTGCCTACCTCATCGCGTCGGTCTGTTTTATCCTGGCGCTCCGAGGTCTCAGTTCGCCCGAAACAGCACGAAAAGGAAATGCTTTCGGAATTGCCGGTATGGTGATTGCGATAGTGACAACGCTGGCGGATCCCAGCATCCTCAGTTTCGAAATGATCATTCTGGGTGTGCTCGTCGGAGGCAGCATTGGCACCGCGGTAGCATTAAAGATCCAGATGACGGCGTTGCCCCAACTGGTTGCCTTTTTTCATTCCCTGGTCGGCCTCGCAGCGGTGTTTGTGGCTGCCGCAGCCTTTTTTGCACCGGAAGCCTATGGCATTGGCATTCGTGGTAATATAGCAACCGCGAGCCTTATAGAAATGGCGCTCGGTACAGCCATTGGTGCGATCACGTTTTCCGGCTCCATAATCGCGTTTGCCAAACTACAGGGCATAATGAGCGGATCACCTATCGTATTTCCGGGTCAGCACGTGCTGAACGCACTGATCGGTTTGGCGATTGCCGCTCTCATTGTTTGGCTTGTGATGTCTAACAGCGATCAGGCGTTTTGGGCCATCGTAGCAATTTCGCTGCTCATTGGCTTACTACTGATCATACCCATCGGAGGGGCGGACATGCCAGTGGTGGTCTCCATGCTGAACTCATACTCGGGCTGGGCTGCTGCTGGAATTGGCTTCACCCTCTCCAATTCAGCATTAATCATTGTCGGGGCGCTTGTGGGTTCCTCTGGCGCCATCCTCAGCTACATCATGTGTAAGGGCATGAACCGGTCCATCTTTAATGTGTTGTTGGGCGGCTTTGGCGGCGAAACTGTCGCTGCGGCGGCCGGTTCGCAGGGAGATCGCGCCGTGAAGTCGGGTTCTGGCGATGACGCCGGCTTCATTATGAAGAACGCCAGCAAGGTCATTATTGTGCCAGGTTACGGGATGGCGGTGGCACAAGCGCAACATGCCCTTAGGGAAATGACAGATCTTTTGAAAGAAGAGGGGGTGGAGGTTTCCTATGCAATTCACCCAGTTGCTGGTCGGATGCCCGGTCATATGAATGTGCTGCTGGCTGAAGCCAATGTACCTTATGACGAAGTGTTCGAGTTGGAGGAGATCAACTCTGAGTTTTCGACAGCCGATGTAGCATTCGTCATTGGGGCTAATGACGTGACCAATCCCGCTGCCAAGACAGATCCGGCGAGTCCGATTTACGGCATGCCCATCTTGGAGGTGGAGAATGCCGGGACAGTGCTGTTTATCAAACGATCAATGGCGTCAGGCTATGCGGGTGTCGATAACGAGTTGTTTTTTCGGGATAATACCATGATGCTCTTCGGGGATGCGAAGGCTATGACCGAGTCCATCGTTCAGTCTCTGGGGTAGTATTTTTGCGCTGCTACTGGCCCCAGAAAAGATCAAACGTCCGATGTTATACTGGACCTTTATATTTCTGCTAAAGCCTTAGACAAAGAAGCCTAGAATCCTTCGCGTTCAAGCCGCTTGCGCTCAAGCTTCCGAGCGCGACGGACTGCTTCCGCTTTTTCGCGGGCTCGTTTTTCGGAGGGTTTTTCATAGGAACGCCGGAGTTTCATTTCACGGAACACTCCTTCGCGTTGCAACTTCTTTTTCAGCGCCTTTAAGGCTTGATCAACATTATTTTCGCGTACCGTTACATGCAACGTTCAAATTCCCTAAATCAATGGTGAGAGACTAGGTCTCTACTACCTTAAAAATGGCGGTTTCTAGCACACGGAACAGGGCTTGTGAACCCCAAACCAGGATATCGTCGCGAGAATGTGCCATTGGACGCCCGGACTATTTTTCGTCATAGTAGAGCTATGGCGATTTTAAAAATAGCGCGTATGGGCCATCCGGTTTTGCAGGAGGTGGCTGCAAAAGTGTCGGACCCGACCTCTGCGGATACGGCGTCGGTGGTGCGCGACATGCTGGAAACCCTTGAGGACTCTGGTGGCCTGGGTTTGGCCGCTCCCCAGGTTCATATCTCAAAGCGAATTGTGGTTTTTTTTGTGCCTGCAGGGCGCACCGGTGATGGGTCGACTGACAGTTCGGAGCCTTTAACGGTTATGATTAATCCAGAGATCGAACCACTCGGCTCAGAAAAAGAGCTTGATTGGGAGGCCTGCCTTTCCGTGCCGGACCTTATGGGGTCGGTCCCCCGCTTCACTAAAATTAAGTATCGTTGGACCAATTTGGATGGCACTCAGGGCGAGCGAGTTGCTAGCGGATTCCATTCCAGGGCGGTTCAGCATGAATGTGATCACCTGGATGGCATTCTGTATCCCATGCGGATGGACGATTTCCGATTATTCGGCTATTCCAAGGAAGTGCGGATGAATTATAATCTTATGCGATTGGGGGGAGCCAAGCAAAAGGATGTAACAGACGACGAGGCAGTAGCATGAGAAAAGAAACGAAGGTGCCTGAGGATTTTGTTGCACGATTCCTCGACCATACAGTGTTTGACGGTTGGGGTCGTCGGGCTCTTGAAGCGGCCGCACAGGACGTCGGCCTAGATAAGATGTCTGTGCGGCGGGTCACGCCAAATGGACCCCGGGACATGGTCCTGGCGTTCAATGATATGGCAAATGCCAGAATGATCGCGGCGCTAGCAAAAGTTAATATCGATCATTTGCCCGTCAGGGAGCGAGTCGGCACAGCAGTTCGGGTTAGACTGCAGCAGAATGAGGCACATAAAGAGGCAGTTCGAAAAATGCTGTCCTATCTTGCTTTTCCAGGACGCGCGGCGCTTGCGGGAAGATGCACTTATGAAACGGTAGACGCCATATGGCGTATTGCTGGAGATACCTCAACAGACTTCAACTTTTACACCAAGCGTGGCCTGCTAGCTGGTGTGTATGGTAGTACGGTACTCTATTGGTTATCTGACGTCTCTGAGGATCAAAAAGATACCTGGGGTTTTTTGGAGCGTCGGATCGCGGATGTCATGAAAATTCCCAAAATACAATCGGCCATCAAGAAGGGTGTCTCCCGGATGCCCTTACCTGGTCCTCTTTTAATGTTCAGGCAGCTAAAATCATAAGATCGTCAGTTTCCACAAAATATTTAAAGACCAGGGATTTATCGTTTGGCCTATCTAGTGAACTGATTATGTCCAGTCGCTCAATCTAAGATTAAGGCTTTTGGCCCGTGATAAAGGTGAAGGGATGAGCAAGTATATTATTAGTATCGCTATGTTTAGCACTGGTCAGGTCAGGGATAAAGTGTGAGGCAAGAACGGGTTAGCTGAAACCGCTCGCTACGCTGCATTAGCAACCATTATCTCTCGGCGCGAAGGCTCGTTTATTTCGATTACTCCGCCCCAGAGTGATGTTTGGTTCAAAAATGAGGTAGCCTAATCTTGAGGCTGTTCTACGATCGCTGCAGTTTGGTCTGCGCGGAATTGATCAAGCCGCGCTGCAATTCCCTGGTCCTCTAGGGCTAAGATGCTGGCGGCCAAAATGGCTGCATTTACTGCCCCCGACCGGCCCACAGCCAATGTACCTACAGGGATACCAGCGGGCATTTGGCTCATGGCTAGAAGAGCGTCTAGACCGCCCATGACCTTGCCCTCCATGGGCACGCCTAGAACGGGTAAGGGCGTCAAAGCAGCGGCGGCGCCAGGCAGCGCGGCGGCCATTCCGGCACCAGCAATAAGTACTTTCAAGCCATTGCCACGGGCTTCGGTGGCATATTCGGTTAAGCGGTGGGGCGTTCTGTGTGCGGATATCACCCGCATTTCATGGTTGATTTCAAGCTTATCCAATGTGTTAGCAGCATTCGTCATGGTCGGCCAGTCGGACTGACTGCCCATAATAATTCCCACAAGAGGTTCTTTATCGGCCATGGATTTCAGTTTCCTTTTCTTATTTTCCTAATGTTAAACCAATATTATAAGGCGGACTTTGGTTCGCACAAGGAAGCACAATTTCCATTAGTATTTCCAAAATCACTGGCACAAAACACCATATATTTAGGCCGCTGTGGGGGTATTTTTATCTCATGTTCACGCAATGATGTCGGGCAGGAGGTTCGTTTGCAGGCGCGAAACTTCGTCTCTAAGTAAAAGCTTTTGTCTCTTTAAACGCTGGATTTTAAGCTGGTCGCTAGCGAGGTTTGCTTCCAGCGCAACGATCTTATCATCTAATATCCGATGCTGAATCTTTAGGATGTCGATTTTTTCACTAATATCGCCGGTGCGGCGCATTTTCCTCGCTCAAAAAAACTAATTTTAGATTGCACATTTTTATTATATCAAATTTCTAATTTAGTCATCAAACTCGTTACCCACTTCCAGGATCTTTCAAGCGAGTCCAGATTTAGATTCGCAAAATGAAAATCAAGCATAATGGTTATGTGTCACTCTATCGAACCACCTGATAATCCTTTTTGGAACTTTTCGCTTCAGTTTTATAGCAAAGAGGGCGTAGCCGATATCCTATTGTGGTTTCAGGAGGAGTGTGAGGTGGACATAAATCTGATGCTATACTGTTGTTGGGCGGGTGTTTCTAAGACACCGGGGCTAAGGGCGACAGATGTGACGTTTCTCCGGGAGATCGTGGGCCGATGGCAGTCTGAGATCATCCAGCCGCTTCGGTTTTTGAGACAGACACTGAAAACCGACGCTCGAGGAGCACCTCTCTCTAGGGTGGCTGGCGTTCGGGCCATCCTTCAACAAGCCGAGCTAGAGGCCGAGCGGTTACAACAAGATATGCTCCATACGAACGCTCCCCGGGAGGTTAATGAAACGCTGGACGAAAGTGAGGGGCGGCAGCACACAATCTCCAATCTGGTGTTGTATCTAACACAGGAGAGCGAGCAGCTTGACACAATCAGGGTGGGGAAGGTTACAGCGCTCGTAGACGCTTTATTTGATCCTCAGAATAAAAATATCTACGCAAATAGCAGTTGAATTTAACCAATATAATTTAAATAAAAACTAAAGGTTTCAGGTTCTTGTACCCGACCTAGTATACTCTATGTCAAAGAAAATTGGAGGACAGCTTATTAGTGAACATGTATCAATAACGGACTCGATAACTCCGCACCAGGAACTTTATGCAAAAATAAAAAAAGAAAAAAAGAAAATACCCGCCCGGATCTCGATAGGGACCTCGTCAACACGTTACAAAGCTAAAAATTGCGAGTAAAAGACGCTTCTGCGAGCACTGTGGTGCTCTTAGCTGCGACGTCTGTTTTTTTATGTCCTAAATTGTTGCCAATCGGTCGGGATATCGGTGTTAGCTGTTCGCGCGCTGACGAAGGACGAACTTTTGAATTTTACCCGTGGACGTTTTAGGCAGTGGCCCGAACACTACATGTCTGGGACATTTGTAATGGGCAAGATTATTCCGACAGAAGTCGATTATTTCCCGTTCTATGGTCCCTGCTGATGCGTCCTTTAGCTCAATAAAAGCGCAGGGCGTTTCTCCCCACTTCTCGTCTAATTTTGCAACAACGGCGGCGGCCATGACATTGGGATGTTTATACAGCGCGTCCTCGACTTCAATAGAAGAGATGTTTTCGCCTCCTGATATGATGATGTCCTTAGACCGGTCTTTTAATTCAATATATCCGTCAGAGTGAATAACCGCGAGATCGCCACTATGAAAGTATCCCCCGGCAAAGGACTCATCATTTGCGTCAGGGTTTTTCAAATACCCCTTCATTACATTGTTTCCTTTAAACATGACCTCGCCGATTGTTTCTCCATCGGCAGGAACAGTTTCCAGTGTTTTCGGGTCGCGCACGCTCACGGACTCGAGAACCATATATTCGACGCCTTGTCTGGATTTCAAACGGGCAACCTCAGCCGGTGACGTGTCTTCCCATTCCTTTTGCCACGCACAGACAGTTGCGGGTCCATAGGTTTCTGTGAGTCCGTAAACGTGCGTGACATTGAACCCGGCGTGCTGCATTTCCTCGATGATTGCCGCCGGGGGCGGCGCACCGGCTGTCATTACCTCCACGGTGTGATGGAAAGGCCGGCGTTCTTCAGCTGTTGCGTTGACAATCATACCCAGGACGACTGGCGCGCCGCACATATGATCGACGGTGTAGTTTTCTATTGCTTCATAAATTGCATTGGCGGTGACCGTGCGCAGACATATATTTGTGCCGCCAACTGCCGCAATGGCCCAAGGGAAGCACCAACCGTTACAGTGGAACATGGGAAGGGTCCACAAATAGACCGGGGCCTGGGTCATGTTCCAAGCCATAATATCTCCAACCGCGTTCAAATAGGCACCCCTGTGATGATATACTGCCCCTTTGGGCTTTCCCGTGGTACCCGATGTGTAGTTTAAGGAAATTGCATCCCACTCATTTTCTGGTAGATGCCACGCGAAATCGGGATTCCCCGCGGAGATAAAATCCTCATAGTTACTCTCTCCTAGCAACTCACCGGTTGGTGCTAAGGCATCATCCACATCAATGACAATTGGATCGACGTCTGCGATTTCCAGCGCTTGTTGAATGGTCTTTGAGAACTCTTTATCCGCGAATAGGACCTTCGCCTCGCCATGGTCTAAGATAAAGGCGATCGCGGCGGCATCCAAACGGATATTTAGGGCGTTGAGAACAGCACCGGTCATAGGAATACCGAAATGAGCCTCGTAGAGTTCCGGCGTATTTGAGCCCATAAAGGCAACCGTGTCTCCTCTGCCGATCCCTCGTCTGCTCAGGGCTGAAGCAAGCCGACGGCAGCGGCTATATGTTTCTGACCACGTATATCGACGGCTACCATGAATAATAGCATCACGGCTGGGATAAACTTTGGCCGCGCGTGCTAAAAAACTAATGGGAGATAGGGGCACATAGTTCGCTGGATTTGCTTCCAGATACAAATCATAAATCGTGTCCTGTGTGTAACGCATCCTGTGCCCTCCAACTAGTATCTATCCGGTCGGTACGCTCCTGCCTGTGCGGGGTTACGACTGACAATTTCTTGTAACCCGCAAAAGCAGCGAAGAGGCAATGCGATGGCAGAACTCATCTGTGCCCGATAATGCTAGTTCTCTTCTGGCGGAGCCGAGGGTTTTGGACCGAATACCTCGTCAACTAACGGGACGGATTCAACCGCGGCTTGTGATCCAGGCGGATTTGTATTCCCCCAGGGAGAGAGATCCGGTTCAGGCGATTTTATCGGCACAGCAACACTAGAGGGTTCTGACATGGTCGGCGCGTTCGCCGCGTCCCCCGCTCGGCTGGTGCCCGCGCGAGCACGTCCTACGGCCACCATCTTTTCCAGATCCGCGCCAGAGCATAAGCCAAGATAAACCGGGCTTTGCGGCGTGAGGTTCGGGGTGTTGTGGTGAGTTTTGTCCCGGACTGCGTTGATGGTTGGTTTGGTCGTTCCGATCAGGCGGCTGATCTGAGCATCGCTCAACTCAGGGTGGGCCTTGAGAAGCCACGCTATGGCATCTGGTCGGTCCTGCCGTTTGGAGATCGGCGTATATCTCGCGCCCTTTTGCCGCACCTTGGGCAACGGAACACTCGGTTTACTCATCCCCATGCGGGCGGCTGGGTCAGCTTCACACCGGACAATTTCCTCCTTAGACACCTGACCATTCAGAGTTGGGTCAAGGCCTTGCATCCCCGTCGCTACCTCGCCATCTGCGATGGCCTGAACCTCAAGTGTGTGGAGGCCACAGAAATTAGAAATCTGTTCAAATGTGAGCGCCGTATTGTCAACGAGCCATACAGCGGTCGCCTTTGGCATAAGTGGCTGTGCCATCCT
>PBNV01000020.1 GCA_002723345.1 Rhodospirillaceae bacterium | reverse complement strand
AGAAAAAGGCCGTCACAAAGAAAAAGGCCGTCACAAAGAAAAAGGCCGTCACAAAGAAAAAGGCCGTCACAAAGAAAAAAGCGGTTACAAAGAAAATGGCCGCGGCAAAATCAAAAGCCTTGGCGGTAAAATCCAAGGCTACCGCAAAAAACAAAAGCGTGAAAACAAACAAGGCTTCAGGGAAGAAATTAGCAGCGCCGGTCAAGAAGGTGGCGACGACTGCGGCAACTTTGAAGCCCGTTGCCTCTCCAAAGCCGAAACCGGCATCAAAGAAACCTAAACTACAGTTTAAAGCCGGCGATTACGTCGTCTATCCGACCCACGGCGTCGGTCTTGTCCAAGGAATTGAGAAGGAGGTTATTGAAGGTCATAAATTAGAGCTCGTGGTGGTAACGTTTGACAACGATCGCATGACCCTTCGAGTTCCGATGGAGAAAATGGATACGTCTGGCCTTCGAGAGCTCAGTAATCGAACGACCATGGACAACGCAATGACCACTCTCAAGGGCCGGGCGCGGATTAAGAGGACAATGTGGAGCCGGCGGGCCCAGGAATATGAGGCTAAAATTAATTCCGGTGATCCCATCTCGATCGCGGAAGTTGTGCGCGATCTGCATAGGAATGTGGGCCAACCAGATCAATCCTTCTCGGAACGACAGATATATGAGTCGGCTCTCGAGCGCTTGGCTGGTGAGGTAGCTGCTGTCAATGGCACAGACAAGGACAAGGCTGTGGAGAAACTTGAACAGGTTCTCCAAACTTCTAGCTAGTGGATAGGGCGCCTTATTTTTGTCTCCCCACAGAAATTGAAAATTAGTTGGCACAACTAGAACCGACATATCGCTAGTCAGCGACTACTTTGACCAGTTGTCCTGCTCTCAGTTGGTCTCCTGGCCTCAACCCATTTAGCACGCGAAACGTTTCTTCCTTGAAATTATTCACGGTCATTTGCCGAGACAACCTGGCCACAGTATCTCCTGCCTGTACAGGGCGTATTTTAAGTCGCCAAGGCCTGGTAGCGGCGGCTTCCCGGGCACTAATGGTGTGCAGGGAAAAAGTCGTCCTCTGAAGAACCGTTGCGAGCTGTTTTGTCAGCTTCTGGGGAGTAAAAAACAGGAGGCGAAAAATTCGTCGGCTGTGTTGCTGAACGGCAACAAAGCGTAAGTCAAAGACGCCATCTCTCCGGCGAATCTGAGCTGCTCCGGTGGCGCCGTTCATTCCATTGACGGTGATTCTCTCGACTGACAACAGGCGTGTTTTGTCTGTCCATACATTTTGTAGATAGTTATCCATATCGCCTTTGTAGGGTTTGGTGTCGAGATTGAGTTGGATCATGGCTCCCTCAGGGCCTGATGCACTCACAGAGCGTGGGTTGTTGATGAGCTGGAATCCATCAGGCACTGAAAACCGAAATCGTAGCTCCGGGTGGATAAAATTCCTGCCCCGAATCATACCCTGTCCGGGATCGCCCCCATAAATCATGTTATTCAGGATCTCCATATAATCGACTTTTCCGAGCTTGTTACCGGACCGGGTGATGGATGCCTCGCGGATTGCTCGTGTTACTCTAACTGAAGTCCTAGGATGAGAGGCAAAGAAAGAGTTCTGTTCCACTTGATCTTTTGGGCGTCCAAATATTTTGTTTTGCAACTGGGTGTTTGCTAGCATTTTCGCCAAAAATGTTGCCATAGCCTGAGTATTATACCCGGTACGGGAGAGGTAGCGGACGCCCAGGGAATCGGCCTCGAATTCCTGATCCCTTGAGTAGCTTTGGAGTAGTCCTCGGCTCAAATAATTTCCGACCTCTGCGCCAGTCTGACCAAGGAATAGGCCTGCTGCCATGGCACCGAGACCCGCGTAAAAGCCACCTGCTTGCCGGGCACTGGAATGTAGGGCCGTTACATGTCCGATTTCATGCGCAATTACGCCAGCCAGTTCAGCCTCATTCTCTGCCAATGCCATCAGGCCGCGTGTTACATATACAAAACCGCCGGGGATAGCGAAAGCATTGACCTCGTCTGAATTTAATACGGTAAAGGTCCAGCCAATCTCTGGGAGTTCGGATGCGGCAGCAAGACGGTTGCCAAGTGCTTGAACGTAGGCTGCGACTTTTGTGTCTTTATAGACCCCTCCAAACTGTTCAACGATTCTGGGATGCTCGCGTTTGCCGATCCGTTTTTCGCTCAGCTGGCTGTTGAAGCTTGGTACAAGTTTTCCGGTTGCGGGGCTGGTGGTGCATGCGCTGAGCGCTGAGACTGCCAGTAAGAGCCCCCATATTATAAGGAGAGCTGAACAGCGACTCGACCGTATCTCCGAGGAAATTATCAACTTCCCAGTACCTCAATTTGCTCCGGACTCGTTACCGTAATCATAAGATGGTTGTGGTATCTGAACCACCCCGTACCCGGATGTTTTAATCTGTCAGTGTATTCGAACCTCGCGATCTGTTATTTAAAACTTTAAACCGCGGCTATCCACTGACCCAGCATGTCTCAATGTATAAAGTGGCCTTTTTGGTCATGAAGATGGGTAAATTATCCGTTATGCACTTCGATGCGTCGTTCGTCGAAAGAGAAATTAACGCTATTGTTGGGGAAGAATTTTTCCAGTGACTTTGGGTCATCGACAGACAGGAAGTTGGTAAATTGGGGGTACCTGTTCAAACGGAAAAAGAGGCGCGATGTTCAATAGAATGCCCTCCCAAATTAGCTCAGGCAGGAGAACCACGCCACCGAGGGGCGTACAAATTTCTTTGCAAAAGAGTTTTGACAGCCACTTATGGACCGCATAGACCTGCCTAATGAAGATTTCCCCACACCGTCATCAATTGTACCCGGAAATCGAGCCCCTCGCATCGGGTCATCTCAATCTCGACCCTATACATAAAATGTATTGGGAGGTCTCTGGTAAATCAGACGGCGTGCCGGTTGTGTTTTTGCATGGGGGGCCGGGTGCTGGTGCTTCGCCCATTCACAGGCGATTTTTTGATCCCAACCATTATCGCATCATTGTGTTTGATCAGCGGGGCAGTGGCCGTTCGCGGCCGTTTGCGGAGGTCACCAACAACACGACCCAGCTTCTTATTCAGGATATGGAGAAATTGCGAAAACATCTTAATGTCGAGAGATGGCTGGTGTTTGGCGGGTCTTGGGGGAGTTCGCTTGGACTTGCCTATGCGATTGATCACCCCGACCAGGTATCGGGTCTGGTTTTGAGGGGTATTTTTCTCTGCCGCGACACCGAGTTGACATGGTTTTTAGAGGGCATTGCTGCAGTCTTTCCAGAAGCGTGGCAGGAATTTATCCAGTTCCTCCCTGAGGCGGAACAAAAGGATGTCCTCGCGTCATATCATCAACGTCTTATGTCAGATGATCCTAATGTGCATGGACCTGCGGCACGCTCGTGGGCAAGATATGAGGGATCATGCTCTACTCTTCTACCCAGTTCACGGGGGACATCGGGGTTGGAGTCTGGACGTGCAGCTCTTGCGCTTGCGCGCATCGAGTCGCACTATTTTGTCAACAAGATGTTCCTTTCAGACGGCTATTTTTTCGAAAATTTGTATAAAATCCGACATATCCCCGCCGTTTTCGTACAGGGTCGATACGACATGATATGTCCTATGGTGACGGCGGATGCATTGGCCCGTGCTTGGCCGGAGGCCCAATATCATATCATCAACGACGCCGGACATTCGGCAATGGAACCTGGGGTTCAGTCGGCCTTGGTAGCATCGATGGAGCAATTCAAGACTGGCGGTTAACGGTGTAAAGATCAGGCCCGGTCGTCACAAGGCCTTGCATCCTTTTTCAGCCCATCTAGTATGAGGCCATGGTTAAAAAAGTAATTATCTTAGCGCAGAAATATGTGAACGCAGTCTCTTTTGCAGGCGCGGTTGCATTCGCAGTTTTATGCGCCCCTGGCACTATCTTGGCCGAGGATAAGAAGCCGTCCGACGACCCGGATTTTCTGTCCGTGGCATTGGGCGCCTTTGATTTTAATCGAAAAAAAGATGAGGGATTCGAAGGGCGTATTGAATACCGATCTGATAAGAAGCTTCTATTCCTTAAACCATTCGGCGCTATCGGCCACGCCACATCTGGCCACACATTCGTGGGTGCAGGCGTATTAATTGATCTCTATTTTGGCCGCCGCATTGTGGCCACGCCGAGTTTTGCGCCGCATATTTATGTCGGCGGAGATGGTGATCTGGACCTGGATTATCCGTTGGAGTTCCGATCTCAACTGGAACTCGCTTACCGGTTAAAAGACCGTTCTCGCCTGGGTCTTGCTGTGTCCCACTATTCCAACGCTAGCTTAGGCGACACCAACCCCGGCACAGAATCTGCAATGCTTTATTATAGCTTGCCACTCGACGGCCTATTTGGCCGCTGATTTACCTATCTCCCTATTTTATGTAAATTAGTGGCAGATGGCCCCGTAGCTCAGTCGGATAGAGCGACGGATTCCTAATCCGTAGGTCGCAGGTTCAAATCCTGCCGGGGTCACCATTGCCCCTTGGTTACAGAGCTTTATAAAAAAATATTGGCCGGGGTCGGTCTAATTTCTTGTAGTCATAAAATGTTATGTTATAACATTTCAGTTCGTGTTTGATTGCTGGTTGAGCGAAACAAAGCGCTACAGACCCTGAACCCTTAAATTATGGTTCGCAGTTGAGACAGGTTTGGGGATGACCATGATGTTTTTGCATGCAGAGGGTCTGTAACATTCGCACTACCGAGTCTCGGACAAACGTGAAATATCTGATTTGACACAATTAGAGTAAAATAGGATCGAGTTAATGAAAAGATTACTTCGCACCACCACAATATTGACGGGCGTGGCACTTATCGGCCTCTCGGCTATTCCAGCGGAAGCCCAACAAAAAGCTAAAAACCTACAATTGTCCGTTGGCGGATTTTTCAATTCGTATGTCGCAATTTCAGAACAATCCACCAGTTTTGAGAACGATACGGCGAACTCGGGCCTAGAGACCGGTTATGACGAATTCAATATTTATAACGACTCAGAAATCCATTTCACAGGATCTACCAAGTTAGGCAACGGTATAGGTGTATCGGTTACCGTAGAGTTGGAAACAGATCAATCTAACTCCACAGACATTGATGACTCATTTTTGAGTTTGACTGGGAGTTTCGGTGATTTACGCATCGGTTCGACAGACGCTGTAACTGGTGTTTTTGCGGTATCTGCCCCGGCCGCGGGCGCCACGGGCCCAAATGACGGGGATTTGGGCAATTCCATTATTCAGCCGTCAGCAGTAAGCGCCACGGCAGACACGCTACTTGGTACCGGTAATGCGATGAAATTGACTTATCTCACGCCGGAGTTCAACGGACTGCAGGTAGGGGTTTCTTTCGAGCCATCAGGCGATACAGCATCTGACGCTATGCCAGCAGTTGGTGGAGACTCGGGGACCGACACTCAGCAGTACAACATTGGCATCGCTTATTCGGGGAAACTTGGATCGGCTGATGTTTCGGCTGATTTGTCCTACAAGGAGGACCATGGTACCGCGGCGAATTCCACCTCAGGTATCCGAGGTGGTGTCAACCTGACAGCTGGTCAGATCACTATCGGAGGCTCTTTCAAGAAAATAGATGCAATCGATAGTGGTATTGAGGGCACGGCAAATAGTCCTGAGGAAGAGGGATTCGATGTTGGCATTCAATATGGAAAGGGTCCTACAGTAGTATCTTTAACTTATCTGGAAAGCGATATGCCTCTCGCCTCTGGAACCATGGGTGATGATACCGTCGAGGCTCTGACCATAGGGGCGTCTTACACTGTTGGTCCAGGTATCGACCTTCTTGGGACCGCAGCGAGGGTAAAATATAGTGATGAAGGTACGAATGATGCCAACAATAATCATGGTTGGGCTGTAATAGGTGGTATCGGCATCACGTTTTAGTACGACCGGGTGGCCAACTAAATTTTCACAGCGGGCAGCTTAATTGTGTTATCAGCAGGAGCCAAAAAAGGCTCCTGCCTTCTATTCTTGATTAGCTCAAACGAACACCATTCGTCAGGTGTCGATGCCGGCTTCAAAACTCCAGCCAATTTCCCGAAACCGATCGACAACGGCGTCTCCAAAGCTTGCACGCAGGCGCTCAGCCTCTTCAGGAGTGAACTCGATGTCATTAAAATCGTCCTCAGTTTGCCCTGCGATGATTACAAGAAGTCTGGCCGGCTTATCGGTCACGTTTTTAAACTGCCGGACCACGCCGGTCGGCACTGCAACCATGTCATAGGGTTCAAGAAACGTCTCGTGTTCGCCCTTGTCTCCGAAACGTATACAGAACTTTCCATCGAGGCAAAGAAACGTCTCGCGGGTGCGATGATGGGCGTGCAACATGGGGCTGTCTCCCGGCGGGCATTCGGCGATAATGACACTTATCTTTTCATCACATACAATCTCTGGGTGAGCCGAGTGTGGTCCGCCTTGCTGTTCTGGAGCCATCAAAAGATACAAAGTCTTTGCCGACATCATTTCATAGGCCTCCCTCGGTAGACCCATATCCTCCTCATACATGTCCGCTTGCGGCTTGAGTGATTTAAAGCGCGCAACATGTTGCTCCATCTCTGCCGGTGTAATCTGAATTGTTTTCATCTAATTTGCTCCCGTCATGATGGTGCCCACTGCGGTAGGCACCCAGAAAATGCTGCCTTTTCCAACTTTTGTTGAACAATAATTCATTAAATGGCTCCGCACAATACTATTGAAGGACTGTTCATTAAGCGAGGTTAATTGCTACCGCGGCCTATCTCATCCCACAATTTAGGGCTGAAATTCTATTTATTTACATCATCTTGGGTGTTTACTAGGCATCGAGACTATCTGTTTAAGCGAACAAATCGTATAACATGTGAAATTACGTTGGGTCACAAAGTAATATTAGGAATTGCCCGCATGGCCAGTGCGATGCCCACTAAAGATTCTTCCAATGGGGTCAACCAACCACCGCCAAAAGCCAGCAGACATAGGCGCCGTCTCTCACCTGCCGTGCGGGAACAGGAAATTTTATCGGGGGCAATCGAGTATTTTGCTACTTTTGGTTTCGAGGGCCAGGTTCGAGGCTTGGCGGCGCAATTGGGCGTAAGCCAGGGACTGATATACCGATATTTTCCGAGCAAAGAGGACTTGATAGATCGTGTGTATCAAGTCGTCTTTTTGAACCGTTGGAGTGACGACTGGAACCGAGTCTTAAAGGACCGTCGCAAACCGCTCCAGGTGCGGCTGACCGCGCTTTATAAAAGCTATTATGCGACCGTGGACAGATATGATGTTATCCGGATTTCGCTCGCTTCGGCCCTCCGTGGCGAAAAGATAGGCATCAACTATCTCGAATATGTGCGCCAGGAACTGATCATTCCCATAGCGGCGGAGATCAGAGCGGAGTTTGGTTTGCCCTCTACCCTTACCCGGCCAATATCTGTCCTTGAAGAACAGATTGTTTATTCTTTGCACGCCAAGTTTCTATATTCTTTAATTCGTAAACATGTCTACGGTCATGACACTGGCACCGACATGAATTTTCTTATCGAAATTTATGTCGATGCCTTCTTCAGTTCGTTGGAGATGTCGATAACCCGCATTTTTAAGCTTGAAGATGCCGAGAAAATTGCAAATCTCGGAGGTGCATCCGTCGATTGACCCGCGATTTTCTCGCGTAAAAAATTCAACGGATGGGAAGGAAGGAATATGAAAGCGATTGTTATCAGAGAATATGGCGGTCCCAAGGTTTTAGCATACGAGGACGCCCCTGACCCGACGCCTGGTGACGGCGAAATAGTGGTCGACCAGACAATGATCGGCGTCAATTTTGCTGACGTGATGATGCGCCAAGGTAAATATTTTATCAAACCCGAGTTACCGGCGGTACCCGGCTTCGAGGGGGCGGGTACTGTGACCGCCGTTGGCGCGGGTGTCGAGGGAATTTCTGTAGGGTGCAGAGTCGGCTATGTTATGACACTTGGGGCTTACGCCGAAAAAAACGTTATACCGGCGGCGAACGCGGTTCTCTTGCCAGAGGCCATTAGCGATGAGGTTGCCGGTTCAAGTTTGCTTCGGGGGTTAACGGCACATTACCTCGTTACCTCTACCTACGCCGTGTCGGAGAGCGATACTGTGTTGGTGCACTCGGCTGCAGGGGGCGTGGGCACGCTTCTGGTTCAATGGGCAAAGCATCTCGGGTCAACCGTTATCGGTACCGTCGGGTCATCTGAAAAAGCCGACTTCGCGACGCTCCTCGGTTGCGACCACGTGATCAATTACACAACGCAAGATTTTGCCACAGAGGTGTTGGCCTTTACCAAAGAGAAGGGGGCTAGTGTGGTTTATGACGCCGTTGGCCAAACGACCTTTGATGGCAACATCGAAGCGCTTGCCATGCGGGGATACTTTGTCAATTACGGCGCATCGTCGGGACCTCTGCCGTCCATCGACGCAGGCCAGATTAATTCAAAATCTCTATTCTTCAATAAGTCATCATTGCCCCATTATGTAATGACCGAAGAAGAACGAGGCACCCGGGCAAAGGCATTTTTTGATCTAGTGGCCAAGGGGGTCGTTGATCCTAAGATTGGCCACGTCTACCCGCTGGCAGAGGCAGCGCAGGCTCACACCGATATTGCTTCTCGGAAGACAACCGGTTCAGTCGCTTTGAAAGTTTGATGGTAGCTTAGGTTTTCCTCTACCCTGCGTGGCGAGAGGATGGTGCGCCCTACCGTCAGCGCGTGCCTAAGTGTCTCGGCTGTAATATTTTACCCCAAGCCGGATTGGGTTGCGGCCGTTAGCGACCCGGTGCTTATTGGTATCCCGCAGGCTGAACGCACAGCCACAGTACTCCTGCTGATAAAATTCTTCATTCTTGGAAATATCAATCATGCGATTTGCGCCGCCGCCTTTGCGCCAGTTATGGGTCCAATATGTAAGATTTTTGTATTGGGCGGCGGCCCGTGCGCCACAGCCATTGATTTGCTCCATATTCTTCCAACGCGAGGTGCCGAGAGTGCTAGTGAAGACCTTAAAACCGTTTTCCTTGGCGTAGAGTGCTGTTCGTTCAAAGCGCATGTCAAAACACAGGGTGCAGCGGTAGCCCCGCTCTGGCTCCATTTCATAGCCGTTCGTGCGCTTAAACCAATTTTCTCGATCATAGTCCAAATCAACGAAAGGCGCGTTCAACTTGTCTGCGTAGCGCTTATTTTCCTCTTTACGAAGTTCATATTCTTTGCGGGGATGAATGTTGGGGTTATAGAACAGGATTGTGTAGTCGATACCCGACCTCGAGATCTCATTCATCACATCCCCGGCACAGGGTGCGCAGCAGGAGTGGAGAAGGATCTCCGCCTCTTTCCCTGGGGCGTTTAGCGCGGGTCTATCAGTCTTTTGGACATCTTCCGTCTTTCCATCGACTGATTGTCTGCGGTCGAGTCGTTCTGGCATGGGTTCCGTGCTTCCACCGGCGTCACCATTACTAAATGCGCTTGTACGGCAATTAGGCCGAATGGTAAAGACCCCGCAATAAATCTACATATGTTGTTAGTTTCAAAATTTAGAGTTCAGAGTTTCTCAGTAAAATTTTTTTCTCCATAACTATCTGAAAAAAATAAATAATTAAAATTTATACAATAATTGGTTAATTCTTCGAAAAAATCTTAATAAAGCTTTATGATGATAAAAAAAGACCATTAATCAAATAACGGTTAATTACTCGACTGCCCCGGGATACCCTGCGCTTGCCTGTTATCCCCAAAAGCACCTAATTTTTCTGGGTGGTGCGAACGCAAATGGCAAGGTTCTCTGGTAGTTTTTATCTTCCACCTAACCGAAAATTGTGATTGCAGGCCTAGTCCCAATTATTAGGTTGTGCGCCCGTGGGGAAGAAGAGTTGACAGGCGAAGGCCAATCGCTCAATTTGCCGATGCCATAAATCTCCCAAAAACGTACTACACAGGGACTAAGACGGGTTAGACAGAACCCGCTTTTGATCAAATGGTACCGTCGAATAATGCTCACTAGAAGGACATTAAAGAGACCCATCATTATGTCTCAATTCACACAGAGATTTAAAACGTGGCCGGCAAAAGGCCTTTCCGTTGCAACGCGAGCCATGGGCAAAACTCCATTGGGGCTGGTGGTCATTGGTTTTGCCATTTTACCGCTGCTCGTTTTTGATTGGTCGCCGTCTGATGCGGCACTTCGTGACCCTGAACTAGAACCTAAGATCAAATCGGCGACCGTCCCGTATCTCCCCTTGCCGCCAGTCGATGCGATCGACTTCCCACCTCCCAAATTCACTAAAACGGTGAGAGCGAGAAAAGGGGATACACTTAGTACACTCCTCGCCCGGGAAGGCGTGTCGTTGCCCGAAGCCCATCGGGCGATCCAGGCCTTGTCAAAACACTATAACCCCAAAATGCTGCAACTTGGCCAGGAACTGACACTCTACCTAATGCCGCAAACATCTGAGCCGGGAGATAACCGTCTAACCGCACTGATATTGCGTCCAAGCACCTTCATAGAAATCAGTTTGAAACGCTTGAGCGTAAACCAGTTTAAGGCTGAGAAGCGCAGAATAGCGATAGATCGGAGGCTCGTCCGCACCGGTGGCACGATCCGTACCAATCTCTATATTGCGGCCCGAGATGCCGGCGTGCCCGCACCCGTTTTAATGGAACTCATCCGTATTTATTCTTGGGACGTCGATTTTCAACGCGGTATCCGACCAGGCGACAAGTTTGAAATCTTGTTTGAGACCTTATTCACCGAAGATGGTGAATTCGCCCGCTATGGTGAAATCTTGTATGGTAATCTCGTCCTAGGCCAGAGTCAGAACCCGCTTTACCGGTATAAGACAAAAAAAGGTTTGATCGACTATTTTAACACTCAAGGACAAAGTGCACGTAAAGCCCTGATGCGGACTCCTATCAATGGTGCCCGGTTATCATCAGGTTTTGGTAAACGTCGTCATCCAATTTTGGGTTATACGAAGATGCACCGAGGATTGGATTTTGCGGCCCCTAGGGGAACGCCCATTTATGCTGCCGGAGATGGTGTGATCGTGCGACGGGGCCGTAACGGCGGTTACGGTCACTACATCCGCATCCGTCACAATTCCGACTTTGAAACCGCTTATGCTCATCTAAGCCGTTATCATGCACGCGCCAAAATAGGGAGACGAGTGCGGCAAGGTCAAATTATCGGATTTGTTGGCACGACCGGCCGGTCGACAGGGCCGCATCTGCACTACGAAATTTTGCGCCATAACCGGCAAGTCAATCCTCTCAGAGTAAAAATGCCGTCTGGAACCAAACTGAGAGATAAGGAGCTGGCCCGTTTTGAGAGTTTTAAAGACAAAACGACGGAGCAATACGCAACCGCATCCCGGCCCGCCAAGGTTGCCCATTCTGCGGGTCGAAAGGCCAACTAAAGTCTAATTGACCGTCCTACTATACCCTCTCCCCGTTGATTATAAGTTCGCCATTATCCGCGCTAATAGCCACTGTTTCACCATCGCGTAGCCGATCTTCAAGGATAAAGCTGGCTAGAGGATTTTCGAGACTCCGTTGTATCACGCGCTTTAGCGGTCTTGCCCCGTACACTTGGTCGTATCCCGCATCAGCTAGCCAGGTGAGGGCATCATCATCGATTTCCAAGTCTATTTTCCGTTCTTCAAGCCGTGCCCGTAAACGCTCCAGTTGAATTTGAACGATGGCACCCATATGTTCGCGAAAGAGCCGATGGAACAAGATAATTTCATCTAACCGATTAAGAAACTCAGGACGGAAGGCGTTTCTAACTACTTCCATGACACTTTCACGTAGTTCACTAGAGTCACGTCCCTCCGACTGATTGGCAAGCAGGTCGGATCCTAGGTTCGAGGTCAATATAATGATGGCATTACGAAAATCTACAGTCCGTCCTTGACCATCCGTGAGGCGTCCATCATCGAGTACTTGCAGAAGAATATTAAATACATCCGAGTGCGCTTTCTCGACCTCGTCAAACAATATGACTTGGTAAGGCCTACGCCGGACCGCCTCGGTTAACGCCCCCCCTTCGTCATAGCCAACGTAGCCCGGCGGTGCGCCAATCAGTCGAGCCACGGCGTGTTTTTCCATGTATTCCGACATATCAATCCGCTGCATAGCGTTTTCGTCATCGAACAGGAATTCTGCAAGGGCTTTAGTTAATTCTGTCTTCCCAACACCAGTTGGGCCAATAAAGAGGAAAGAGCCTAATGGCCGTTGCGTATCTTGTAGGCCTGCTCGGGATCGCCGGACCGCGTTGGAAACCGCCGCTAGGGCCTCGGACTGGCCCACCACACGCGCGCCTAGCCGTTCCTCCATGTGCACTAATTTATCTCGCTCGCCTTCAAGCATTTTATCCACGGGCACGCCAGTCCAACGCGAAACCACACCGGCAATATGTTCTTCCGTCACTGTTTCCTGCACCATACTGCGATGATCAGCCGCTTCAGCTGCCGCAAGTTTTTCCTCAAGCTGGGGGACCAGTGAGTATTGGAGTTCTCCCGCCTCCTCATATTGTCCATCCCGAAGTGCCTTCTCCATAGAGATGCGGGCTTGGTCCAACTGTTCCTTAATGTTCTGTGTTGCCGCGATGTCGTCTTTTTCGCTCTGCCACTGAACGGTGAGGGAGCCTGCTTTGTTTTCTAGTTCCCCTAGCTCTAACACCAGGTTTTCAAGGCGTTCTTTCGAGCCAAGATCTTCCTCCTTTTTAAGAGCCTCTCGTTCAATTTTAAGTTGGATAATTCGGCGATCCAGCTCATCAATTTCTTCAGGCTTGGAATCGACCTCCATTCGAAGCCGGCTTGCTGCCTCATCCATTAAGTCAATGGCTTTATCAGGTAAAAACCGGTCTGAAATATAGCGGTGGGATAAAGCTGCTGCTGATACCAACGCACTGTCCGAAATCCTTACTCCGTGGTGTAGATCGTATTTTTCCTTAATCCCCCGTAATATAGAAATCGTGTCTTCTAAAGTGGGCTCCGCGATCACAACGGGTTGAAAACGTCGGGCCAATGCCGCATCCTTTTCAACATGTTTTCTATACTCGTCTAGCGTTGTGGCACCCAGACAGTGCAAATCCCCCCGGGCAAGTGCAGGTTTGAGCAGATTGGACGCGTCAATCGCGCCTTCGGCGGCGCCAGCACCAACGAGTGTGTGCATCTCATCGATAAAGAGAATGATTTCGCCGACAGACGCAGTGACCTCCGTCAGGACGGCCTTAAGGCGTTCTTCAAATTCACCTCGGAATTTTGCCCCAGCGAGCAGGGCCCCCAGGTCAAGTACAATCAGACGTTTGCGAATGAGAGCTTCTGGCACATCGCCGTTCACAATACGCTGAGCTAGTCCCTCCACAATCGCGGTCTTACCGACCCCGGGCTCTCCTATTAACACGGGGTTATTTTTGGTGCGACGTGCAAGAACCTGCACAGTCCGACGGATTTCCTCATCTCTCCCGATCACAGGGTCTAGTTTCCCATCCAGGGCCTCTTCCGTTAAGTCCCGACCGTATTTCTGTAATGCGTCGTAACCGTCCTCGGCGGTTGCGGAATGCGCATTTCGGCCTTTGCGCAAGTCGTCGATGGCGGCAGTCAGTTTTCGTCGATCAATACCTGCGGATGAGAGGGCTCGGTTCGCCTCGGTGTCCGGCACCATCGCGAGTGCGAGAAGCAAATATTCTGCGGCTACGAAGCTATCCCCGGCCTTAACTGCTAAATCCTCTGCCTGGGTCAGCACTTTTGTCATGCTACCAGACAAATACACCTGTCCTGCTCCACTCCCTTCCACGGTTGGTAATCTGTCCAATTCTTCTTGAACCACCTGGCAAATGGCGGCTGCGTCGCCCCCTCCCGCGCTAATGAGCCGTGCTGCCGTGCCCCTCTGATCCTCGATAAGCGCCTTCAATAAATGTTCAGGCAGGAGCTGCTGATGATTGGCCCGGGATGCCACCCCCTGGGCGGACTGGATAAAACCCCGAGATCGATCGGTGAATTTGTCTAAATTCATGCTCATCTGCCTTTCTAATGACAAGGTAATTTGTCCCACATACTTGGCAACAAGCCACCTTTCTGTCGATGAGAATCTAGTTTTCCATGATTAATATGGATTGAATAGGCGTGGTGGCAAGCGTCGCATGTCTTTACACTTTGAACATCCCAGAGTTTCAATGTAGTCCCAAGCCATGAGTAATGAAACTCCCGCAGATCTCCCATCGGAGGACTGAGCCCCGAGAGAATGGTGAAGGCCACCATTCAACCCGTTATGGCTCTCTCGGGAGACTGGTAATATGCCTTTGCGCGGTTTTCTAGCCTGTTTGATCGGACCCGCTCGACATGCATCGACAAGATAGATTTTCCAATGTTCCAACGTGATGAGCGGCTGGCGGCTCTCGCTATACGCGTTTATCTCAGCACCCAGGTGTGATGAAACAAGCATGAGGGTGTTGCGGTTGAGTGTGATCTCTTAACGTAGGCGGGGCGTTGGGCGGCAGAGAATCTGATGGCAAATTATTTTGCCCGCTGATCAGTTGTCGGGCTCCGTGTACCCGCATTTCTCGTTGATAGTTTCTCTCACGTGTATACCGAAGTTGTCCCCCTGGTTAATCTCGTGTCGGTCCAAGACCTCTCCGTAACGGTGGACGTTGATCACGATCGCTCGAGCCTCAACGCTAATTTCTATTTCAAGGGGTTAGCAGCCTGTCGAGAGTTTCACTGGGTAGGGACCAATATAATGCTTGAGTCAGCCCAGTTTGAGGTGGTGACACATACAAAACGATGTGCCGAGATAAGTGTTAACCTGACACCGGCCACGCGTGATCTTAAACCTCCTCGATCTTTCATCGAAATTTCTGGGGTTTAAAATTTGGTTATAAAGGCAAGGGTCGTCGCCAGCCCTGATATTCTATCCGGTGATAAAACGACTGGCTTGGTCTAAGCTGTTGGTTGATCAAGGCGTTGGTCAGCTTCACTGTCTGCGTCTGGTATGACCCGTTCAATCTGAGCTTCCTCCTCTGACGCATCTTCTTTTTCTGCAGTAGCAGAAGTTTTTTCAGAAATAGTAACTTCAGCATCCTGTTTGGCCGACTGCTCTGTGGAGTCTTTAGCGTTCGCCGCTTGCTCATTCTGATCGCCCTCACCGCCTGCCTCGGTCCCACTGCGGCCCCTCCGGCCTCGCATGTTGTCTCGGTTGTTATCTCGGTTTTCTTGTCGTTGTTCTGCATTTTCCTGTTGGACGGCGATGATGCGATAATAGTGCTCCGCATGCTGGTAATAATTTTCTGCGTTAATCCGATCACCGGACGAGGTCGCATCCCTAGCTAGTGTCAGGTATTTATCATGGACCTGTTGCACGGTGCCCCTTACCCGAACGTCAGGCCCATGGCTGTCAACGTTGTTATTCCGTTGCGGCCTTTTTCCGTTACCACGCCCACGCGAGCGCCGGGAGTTGTTTCCTTGTTTCATGGCACCTTTGCTTCATTTTTTGCTAATGTTGTCCCTTAAAAAAAGATATTTGGTGTGCGTTGATAATCACACATACACATTTTTCTTGGGAGCCGAAGCTGCTTGACTACATCGTCAACGCGTTCAAAAACGCAAACAACAACTTCCATGTGCTACCCTAGTCTCTGATGCCTCGATTTCCAGCCTTTTATTGATCTATTTTAGATCAGTTTGTGACTGTTGCTAAAAGGCAACGGTCCGTCCCATTCAAATCTTTATGTATATGAATGGAGTCAAAACCGGCCGCACAATAAGTTTGCTGGATATAACTCGATTGGCCAATGCCGAACTCCACCGCTATTAATCCCCTCGTTTTCATAACCGCTCTTGTCTGATCAGCGACTTCGCGGTGGATTTTTAACCCATCGGGGCCGCCATCCAAAGCGGACAATGGCTCATAATCTCGAACATCTGGGTCGAGGGTTTGAATATCAGCCGTTGGAACGTAAGGCGGATTTGATATTACCAAGTCAAATTCCTCGCGGGGCTGATAGGATGGCCACGTAGCGGCAACGATTTCGCCGCGCTCAGCTAGACCTAACCTGTCTAGGTTTAGCCTTGCTACGGACACCGCGCCTTCATTGTTGTCGATGCCGATGCCCGTCGCCTCAGGCCACTCAGAGAGCAAAGCCGCCAAAAGACACCCGGATCCGGTTCCGATGTCAAGCAATCGCTTGGGTGTTCCCGCTTTGCGTGCGTGATCCAAGACCGCATCCACAAGCGTCTCTGAATCCGGGCGGGGGATCAAGGTTTCTGGTGAAACTTTGAAAGGGAGGCTCCAGAATTCTTTTTCGCCAATCAGGTAGGCCATTGGTTCCCGAGCTGATCGGCGGTTGGCAAATGATCGGCAGCGGGTTATTTGGTCCTCCGATAGTTTTTCATCATTGCGGTGAATGATCTCCGAGCGGGTCAGGCCCAGCGCATAACCTATAATTAGCCGGGCCTCTCTATTAGCCTCGTCAATCCCAGCTTGTTCAAGGTGGTGGGTAATCGACCGGACAGCGTCGCCGATGGTGCCGGTCGAATTCACGTAATTTCGGCTAGCAGGCCAGCCTGCTCGTCCGAGACCAATGCATTGATAACTTCATCCAGCTCGCCTTCCATTACACGGTCGAGTTTGTAGAGCGTAAGATTGATGCGATGATCCGTTACGCGGCCTTGCGGAAAGTTATAGGTGCGTATCCGTTCAGATCGGTCACCGGAACCGACTTGACTCTTTCGGTCCGCGGCGCGCTCTCGTTCTCTCTGCAGTCGCTCCTCCTCGTACAGTTTAGCCCGCAAAAGTTTGAGGGCCTTAGCCCTATTTTTGTGCTGGGATTTTTCATCCTGGCATTGCACGACAATGTTGGAAGGCAGGTGGGTGATACGAACGGCGCTGTCCGTTTTGTTAACGTGTTGGCCGCCTGCCCCTTGGGCGCGATAGGTGTCTATGCGCAGATCCTTGGTATCAATGTCGATATCCAATTCTTCCGCTTCCGGTAACACCGCGACCGTTGCCGCAGACGTGTGGACTCTGCCCTGGCTCTCAGTCTCCGGGACTCGCTGAACGCGATGCACTCCAGATTCAAATTTCAGTTTGGAGAAGACCGATTTACCAGTAACTACCGCCGTCGCTTCTTTATATCCACCCATACCCGTCTCGTTGAGGTCCATGAATTCAAATCTCCAGTTGTGTTGCTCGGCAAACCGCTGGTACATGCGGACCAGATCTGCTGCAAAAAGAGCAGCTTCATCCCCACCTGTCCCTGCGCGGACCTCCAAAATCGCATTTTTTTCATCCGCTGCGTCTTTAGGCAGAAGCAGTAATTGCATCTCGCGCTCGTACTCCGGGAGCTTTTGTTTCAGATCCCGCAATTCCTCCGCTGCAAGCTCCCTCACATCTTTGTCTGATCTTGGATCTTCGATAAGGGATGTAAGATCTGCTAGTTCGGCTTCGGTTAGGCGATATTCCGTGACCACCCGAACGATATCCGTCAGATCTGCCAGCTCCTTGGAAATTCGCGCTACTTCCTGTCCCTCCAAGTCGGTCCGGGTTGCAAGGATGTTCTGCAACTCTTCGTGCTTGGCAACGACGTTATTTAGTTTCTCGTCAAAGCTCACCGTACTATTGATCCTCGCCAGTATCCCGCCGCCGTAAGCGAGCTATTTCTATTATGTCGTCATCCCGGAGTCGATTCAGAATCATTTGCGTCGCCCGGTCTGCATCGCCGCGGGATGCATGAAGGACCTCTTGTCTCAGAATTTCAAGACTGTCTGACGGTGTTTCTTTTTCATCGAGTCTGGGGAGCACGCCGGAGAGCGACGCAAAGAGCTTGTCGGTCTCCTCATCGACGATCGCCCACGCGTTTTCGGCTTCTTTCTCACGCGAGTCCCAGCCTGTCCTGGTCACCCGCTCTAAATCATCAAGGGAGTAAAGATAGGCGTCTTCCAGCGACTCAATAGTCTGATCAATATCGCCGGGAACACCGATATCAATTAGAAACATTGGTTTTCGGCGCCGTTGTTTTAGTGCCTCTCGGGTCGTGTCGATGGAGAGCGTAAAACGTCGGGAATTCATCGATGTCAGAACAATATCAGATTTAGCTAGTAATACCGGCAGGGTCTCCATATCACCCACATGACAATTAAGCTCCTGCCCAATGGCCTCGGCCTTGGCAGAAATTGGGTGCGCTACGACAAGTGTTTTTAGCCCGGCAGAGAGAAAACTATTGGCCAACAATTCACCCATCTCTCCGGCTCCCACTAGAAGACCGCTGCAGGCCCTTAGATCTCCGTGTAAATCCCCCGCGACTTGAACGGCGGCGGCAGGGATTGAGACCGGCCGGCGGCTAATCTCGGTTTCACGGTGAACTCTAGCAGCAGCATTGAAAGCGCCTGTCAGTGCAAATTCAATCACCCTACCAGCACGGTTTCTCTTCCTTGCGGAGGCAAGGCCGTCTTTAAGGTTTTGGGCTGGCCTGGGATCACCGATGACCAATCCGTCGAGCCGGCAACAGACAGCGAGGAGATGACGTAAAGCATCACGCCCGGTCAGACAATAGGTTTGCGCCTCAACATAGTTGCGGCTGAGTCCACTTTGTGCACTCAATAGTTTGACGATTTCTGCGACCGAGTCGACTCCTGGTGTGGGCTCTACATAGATTTCTGTCCGGTCACTGTTTGATGTTATTAGAAAATGACGGATGCCGGCATCACTTAAACGATCGAAGAATAGCCCCAACTGGCCATTGCTTATGGTTATCCTATCGCGGAACAGCATGGTTGAAGACCGGTGGTTTGCTCCCACAACGATCAATCCCTTGCCCTGTACTGAGAGTTTTGCCATGGGTCTCATATTATCTCATCTGAATTTTGACAAAAAATCATCGATGAGATCCATTGATACCTCTGTCTGCTTGCCTGAGTCCATATCACGAATGAGGCCGACGTTGCGCGATATTTCATCGTCACCTAGGATAACCGCCGCACATGCATTCGCTGCATTGGCCCTCTTCAAGCGCTTCCCAACGTTTCCCGTATAGCCGTACTCAACTCGAAAACCTTTGCGTCGCAGCTGGTGTGCAATCATTAGAGCATCGCTGGTGGTGTCTTGCCCGGTTGGGATGACAGCGATCGGGCGCTGCTCTTCGGGCGGCGTGTTTACAAGCATGCTGAGACGCTCGACACCAGCAGCCCAGCCGATACCTGGTGTGACGGGTCCTCCCATTTCACTCACGAGACCATCATAACGACCACCAGCAAGCACCGTCCCCTGGGCGCCCAGGTCGGTAGAGGTAAATTCAAATGCGGTGTGACAGTAATAATCCATGCCCCGAACAAGCTTATCATTGAGCTTATAAGGTATAGAGAGCCGCACGAGGCCCTCTTGCAGGTCCTCAAAGAAATGGCGGGAGGCGTCATTTAGACTGTCTTTTAACAGCGGCGCATCGGCAATGATATGTCGGTCACCTTCGTCCTTGGAGTCCAAGATGCGTAGCGGGTTCTTCTCGAGGCGCGCCCTGCTGTCATCTGATAGGTCGTCCTTGTAGACTGCAAGATAGTTCAAAAGTGTAGCCCGGTAAGAGCGCCGACTTTCCAGGTCTCCAAGCGTGTTCAGTTCGAGCGTGATGATGTGATCCAACCCAAGAGCCGATAAAAAATGATGGGCAAGGGCAATTACTTCGATGTCGGCATGCGAGCTAGCCACACCAAGGACCTCCACCCCTACTTGATGAAACTGACGTCGCCGACCCTTTTGCGGTCTCTCATAGCGGAACATAGGGCCTCGATAGAAATATTTGAGTGGCAGATTTTGTGCGAGGCCGTTGGATATAAGTGCACGGGCGACCCCCGCAGTTCCCTCTGGACGTAAAGTCAGGCAATCACCACCTCGGTCCCTGAAGGTGTACATCTCCTTTGTCACAATGTCTGAGGTATCACCGAGCGTTCTTGAAAAGACGTCCGTAAATTCGAGGAGAGGAGTTGAAATTTCTCCAAAGCCGTAGAGTTCTGTGATGCGAAGAGCCACGCTCTCAACATACCGGTGCAACCGGTTTTCTTCCGGCAAGATATCCTGGGTGCCTCTGACGGGCTGCAGATTATTTTTTTTCGAAGTCATGATGGGCAACGGCCACTTCACAAAATTGAGTGGTCCAGTAATTGGACAATAAAAAGTATAAATTATTAAAAGGATGGCCAAAAGGCCGGACTGGGATATTTAACCGCTGGTGTGCGCTATTGTTCGACCGCCGTGCCTTCTCTCAGCCGATCAGCATTTAAAATTATTTTTTGCCGGGTTTGTCCCAGTTTCCCCAATGAAGGTACGTTGTCGCCGTCCACACTTACAGCCAGGGCCCCCGCGTTGCCAGTCATGAGGCCGAGACCCGTCCGGCCGGGAACCTCGTAGGTATGGCCTTTCAACAATACCTTAGACAGAATGAGTTCGTTAGTGCTTAGATCGCGCACTTGAATCCAGCTTGCTTCCCTCGCTATCAGCTTGATACGCGGGGTTTTCTCGATCCCGGACCCTTCAGCCCGTGACGCAACTTCGACCGCCGGCGTAGCAGAGGACGCTTGAGCAACCGATTGCTCTGAATTCATGGTCTTGCCATCTTGTTCGGGACGTTGGTCGACAGACGTCGCATTGGCAAATTCAGCTGGGTTTTCAGCTTGAGGCGCGCCAACCCTCTCTGCGTTGCCATTGGATGGTGTCACAGGTGGCGTTAGAGCGTAGTTATCTGCTGCGTCCGCCCCGCCCTCGGATCGCCTGAGGGGAACTGGCGCTGCCGCTGCCGAACTTGCCTCCACCAGCGCATTTTTTCGGGCCTGGCTAGACGTGGTTGGCCCAGAATTGGCCGGTTCAATAGTGCTCGCGGGTACTGGTTGTACCATGTCCGAAACTACAACATCCCGCGAGGAAAGGAAGTACCAACTGCCATATCCAACTACAGCCACCAGTAATCCCAACATCACAATGGCACCCCCGGGCACACCGTGTTCCGGGATGATGGAGGGGAAGACAAAGTCTGTATCATCAGGTGGCACTCTTTCCATCGATTTAAAACGACGAACAATTTCTTCCCCGTCTAAGCCGAGATGCTCGGCATAGGTTCGGATGAAACCGATGGCGTAAGTGTTGCCGGGTAGTTCATCGAAGCGCCCGTCCTCGATCGCTTCTAAATGAACAAAACGAATGCGCAACTGATCCGCAACATCGCGCAAACCTTCTCCGCGTCGAATGCGGGAGGCCCGCAACAATGCGCTAATATCAGCAGCGGTTCCGTTACTAGGTTCACACACCATAGAGGGATGAAGACCTGAATTCATTTTTCCTGACAACCTAAAAGTTTCGATGACCGCCTCGGGTCATCCATGTTCCATCTTTAAAAAACCATTTGATAGCATAAGCACCGAATAATTTAAGTTGACACCTAATTCTTACCAGGAATCAATTGTTTCTACTCGATTCGTAAATTTATGGTTAAAAGATATCTCACAAATTTCTCTTGAGAATCAAGGGAAAAAGACGATTCGTTAAATCATTACTCCATGATCAACCGCGAATTGTCTCAATTTTTCTCGAAAGCTGTGCTCAGCATGATCGCTGAGAGAGTCGATGTATCTAGTCAATTCATCAGCCGAGAGGCTTCTAATCATTGTTTTTACGGGTCCAATAGAACTCGGGGACATGGATAGCCGACGAAATCCGATACCGATCAGGGCCATGGCTTCCAACGGCCGGCCGGCGATCTCGCCACATAACGCCAGGGGGGTGTTGGTCTGGGCGCAGTTGTCAACCAGATGCCGGAGAAAAAAGAGAGCCGCGGGTGCTAAAGAGTCATATCTGTCTGCCAGGTGAGGGCTGCCACGATCGCTTGCAAAAAGAAATTGGAACAGGTCATTGCTACCAACGGAGATGAAATCTACCCGTTTCAAGAGCACAGGAAGCTGGAATGACAAAGCCGGAACTTCAAGCATTGTTCCCACCGAAAGTTTTTTGGGCAGTGGGCGCCCCCGTCTTTCCGCTCTGCTCAATTCCAGGTCGAGCAAATTTCGCGCGTCGTCAAATTCAGATACCTCAGTAATCATCGGGAACATTAGACGAAGTTCCTGGCCTTCTGCTGCTCGTATGAGGGCGCGAAACTGGTGACGCATAAGCATGGGTCGGTCTAGCGCGACGCGGATCGCACGCCAACCCATTGCCGGATTTTCCTCGGTGCCAGTGCGCCAGTAGGGCAAGTTCTTATCCCCGCCAATGTCTAGCGTCCGAAAAGTCACCGGCTTGCCCGCCGCCGCATCGATTACACGTTTATAAATTTTGGCCTGCCGGTCTACATCCGGAAAATCCGCGCTGTTCATAAAGGGGATTTCCGTCCGATATAGGCCGACACCGTCGGCCCCGGTTTCTTCCATTTGTTGCATGTCGGCGACAAGACCGGCATTGATATCCAATGCAATCCTGGTTCCATCCTTGGTTTGTGCAGGGACATCCCTCAGAGTGGTGTAGGCAGCTTTGCGTTGATTCCAAGCGCTTAACATATCGGCATAGGTGTTTCGGGTATCTTCGGCCGGCCGAATGTAGATGGAGGCGGTGTCCCCATCCACTATAACTGTGTCCAATTCTTCCACCCGGTCCAGAGCATCCGACACGCGGCCCACCACGGGGATGTCTAGGGCCCGAGCAACGATGGCGACATGGGTAGTTGCCGATCCACCCTCGAGGACCAAGGCCCGTAATCGGGTCCGGTCATAATCCATAAGTTCGGCCGGTCCCATGTTGCGGGCGAAGAGGATTAAGTCGCTTGGCAAATCCTTGGCGGCAGTATCTGAGGTAGGTTGAACTAGGTGATGTAGTAACCTGTTGGCTAAGTCATTAAAATCATGGAGCAGTTCACGAAAATAGGGATCGGTTTGTTTCCTGAAGCGGGCTCTTGTGTCATTTCGGACCTTCTCGACGGCCGCTTCCGCCGTCAGGCCGGTGTTGATCGCTTCTGTGATGCGGGCGAGCCATCCAGCATCTTCGGCAAACATTCTATATGTCTCTAAAATGTCCCGATGTTCCCCACCGTTGACCACGTCAGAAGCTTCGAGCATGGCATCAATGGCGCCATGCATTTCTGCCATAGATTGCTTAAGCCGCGAAATTTCCGCGCGAGGTTCGTCTGCCACGAGTTTTGTGATGGGGACCTGGTGTTCGTGGAACACGGCTTGTCCCATCGCCAGGCCGCCATTGAGCCGGATGCCCTCCAATGTTGCGGGCAGCAATGCTGCACCATCGACCGCCTGTCTCTCATCTGGGCTAATTAGCCCGCCGCCAGCAATGAGTTCGGCCACTACCATTGCGATAGTCTCGAGTGTTTCAACTTCGTCGTCAGTGTAGTGACGGCGGGTTTGGTTCTGCACGGCGAGAACACCCGTCACACGACCTCCCCGGAGTACTGGCACGCCCGCAAGAGAATGAAAAATTTCTTCTCCCGTCTCGGGGCGGTATACGAACGCGGGATGGGTCTGGGCATCCTCTAATACCATCGGTCGCGCCTGAGAGGCGATGGCGCCAATGAGGCCTTCACCGATTGAGAGCCGGGTTGTGTGGATTGCCCCCCTAGATAGACCGGTAGCGGCAAAAAGCTCCAATACTTCACCTGCCCGTAGCAAATAGACTGAACACACCTCGGCCACGAAATCCATCGCAATGGTGGTTACAATGTCGTCGAGGCGCTCCTGGGGAGAGCCGGAACCGGCCATGACATCGCGTAGACGCGCGAGCAGCCTGCGCGATCCGGGCATCGCATTGCTCTTGGTTGTGGGCGACTGATTGCCAGTTCCTGAGTTGTATGTTGGACGCGCCATTCGCCGCTCTTCCGAATCCCCCGGGTTCAGACTGTTCCTTGGATCCCGCTGATCACATGTTTAATTTATTTGGACCGCACGCCGAGGCAAGTGCGTCCACGAAACTTGTTCTGGCGTTAGTCGTTGTCTTCGTCCAGCCCATAAGCTGTATGCAGCGCTCGGAGTGCTAACTCCGTGTATTCTGCATCAATTAGAACACTCACTTTAATCTCCGACGTTGTGATCACCTTTATGTTTATTCCCTTTTCGGCAAGTGCCGTAAACATTGTTTGCGCAACGCCAGCGTGACTGCGCATCCCGACCCCGACCACAGACACCTTTACCAGATTTGCATCTGCCACAATGTCACCGAAGCCGATGTCGGATTGTTTCTCGCGGAGGACAGTGACCGCTGTCTCTAACTCTGATTGTCCAACGGTAAAGGTCAAATCTGTCGTTTTGCCATCTTCGGAGACATTTTGAACGATCATATCTACATTGACCGATGACTCGGCCAACGGACCAAAGATTCCGGCAGCGACACCCGGACGATCAGATACTTGGAGAAGCGTAACTTTGGCCTCATCCCGGCTATGAGAAATACCGCTCACGATTTGTTGTTCCATAATTTCTTCCTCCGAAACTACAAAGGTCCCAAGATCCTCCACAAAACTGGAGCGCACCTGAAGTCTGACATTCTGGTTCATTGCCAATTCAACAGACCGAGTTTGGAGCACCTTCGCGCCCAGTGACGCCATCTCCAGCATTTCTTCATAGGTGATCCGGTCCATCTTCCGGGCCCGGGTCACGATTCTCGGATCACTAGTATAAATCCCATCAACGTCGGTATAGATGTCGCAGCGGTCTGCCCGCAAGGCGCCTGCAAGCGCCACTGCTGTTAGATCCGATCCCCCGCGCCCAAGAGTGGTCAAACGATTATTGGTACCCATACCTTGGAATCCGGGTACAACGGCAACCTCCCCGACTTCCAGTCGACTGACGATATTTTCCGTATTGATGCCGCTGATCCGAGCCTTGCCGTGCACATTATCTGTCCAGATAGGGATTTGCCAGCCCAGCCAAGAGCGCGCCTGAATGCCGAGATTTTGCAGCGCAAGTGCCATTAACCCAGCATTGGACTGCTCTCCTGAGGAGACAACCACGTCGTATTCCCGTGCATCCGCGAGCGCGCCCATCTGATCTGTATATTCTACAAGTGCATTGGTAACGCCAGCCATTGCGGACACTACCACAACGACCTGGTGGCCGGCGTTCACTTCCGCTTGCGTCCGGAATGCAGCCTGCTTAATCCGATCGACGTCTGCGACCGAAGTGCCGCCAAATTTTTGTATAATGAGAGCCATATCGTCTGATTCTAGCCGATTTCCAGCGATGTCAAGTGCACCTGGCACAGACGACCGCACCTCACGGCACTGTTAAAAAAATAGCGCCCTATTCACATAACCAGGTTGCTCAGTGAGGAGCGCGAGTATACATACTCGCTCTGCCCCCTGTCGCGCAAGGTATTGAACTCTCGGATGGCTAAATCGTGCGAAAAGGAAATTATGGTTAATGACTGATACCTCTATCGCGGATGAAGAAGTTGCCCGGTTTGCTGCGATGGCGGACCAATGGTGGGATCCAGGAGGCGACTTTGCGCCGCTTCACAAGATCAACCCGATTCGCCTGGAATTTATTCGCGACCACCTGTGTGAACTGGCTGGTACCGACGCCAAGTCACCGATACCTCTTAAAGGTCTGAAAATTCTCGATGTTGGGTGTGGCGGTGGTCTTCTTTGTGAGCCGTTATCGCGTTTGGGAGCCTCGGTGACGGGGATTGATGCTGGTGAAAGGAATATCCGAATTGCAGCGAGTCACGCGACACGCACGGGACTGGATATAAAATATCACCGGATGTCACCGGAAGAGGCTGTTGCCTCCGGCCAGCGGTACGATGTCGTTCTTAATGTGGAGGTCATTGAACATGTTGCGGACATAAACGTTTTCATGGAGGCCTGCGGTGCGCTCGTCAAACCCGGGGGCAGCATGGTCGGCGCGACATTGAACAGAACTCTGAAATCACTTGCCTTTGCCAAAATTGGAGCTGAGTACATTCTTAGATGGCTTCCGCCCGGCACCCATGATTGGCGGACCTTTGTAAAACCCTCCGAATTTAGTGCGGTATTGCGCCAGCAGGGGTTTGTCGTGAAGGACCTGAGAGGGTTAACCTACAATCCGGTATTTGATGAGTGGACCTTGTCCCGCGACCTTGCGGTCAACTACCTAATCTACGCTGTCAAATCAAAAGATTGATCCGCTCTAGATTCAATTCCTGCGTTCACGTGGGTCAGGAGTCCGTGCGCCGGCGCCAAGGAATCCGGTTTATAGGGATGTCTTCCTCTAGCAGATTTGTAGCTTCGTCGATGGTGGCTTCGCCATAGATACCCCGTTCTTCAGCTTCGCCATAATGTATGGCCCGCGCTTCATCCGCAAATTTTTCGCCTACGTAATCGCAGTTTTCTTCGACATATTTTTGCATCTTGCCGGCGGCTTGCAGTATTTCTTGTGCGATCTGGGCTGCTCGGTCTTCCATCGGTGGGACCGGTTGATGAGCGCGATTATCTTTTTTCCGTGACGTAGAGACGGCGGGTGCCATCGGGGCCTTGGACACAGAAATGTCGGAACACATAGGGCATGCTACCTCGCCCCGTTTTTCCTGCAGGTCATAGGTGGCACTGTCTTTAAACCAAGCTTCAAAATAATGCCCGTTCGAACATTTCAGTTCATATAAAATCATTAGATGATGTCTCAGAGCCAGATTGCTAAACTATGCTTAATTTGGTCATTTTACCAAGTTTCGCAACATTCATGTTAATATTTCGCCAATTATCCTCATGAGTAAAGAAAATCCCTCTCACCAAAATATGCGACCGCTGGACTGGGTTGTTCAGCATGCCGGGCAAATCGCAGCACCTGGCCATGTTCTGGATGTCGCCTGCGGCCGAGGCCGACACACACGATACCTCCTTAGTTTGGGATACCGAGTAACTGCGCTTGATCGCGACACTGGTGCCTTATCAGACCTCGCTGGCTGTCCAAACCTTCGAATCATGGAAAATGACCTGGAAGATGGGTCTCCCTGGCCGGTGGCCGGCGAGGTATTCGAGGGCATTGTCGTGATTAACTATTTGTATCGGCCGCTGTATGACGACTTAGTGAATGCGCTGGCGGCGGGGGGGCTCCTCATCTATCAGACCTTTTCCGACGGAAATGCAGCATACGGGAGACCGCGTAACCCTAATTTTCTGCTGAGGGAAAATGAACTCCTGGACGTATTCAGCCAGCGCCTCACTGTGTTGGACTTTGATCAGGGCTATACTGATTACCCGTCGCCCGCTGTCATACAAAAAATTTGTTGTCGACGGCAGGAGGGTTAGACGTCCGAAACACAGGCTTGCCGTGGGGCTCTATGCGGTGTCGAGATGGCCGCCGGAAAGTCTATAATCTCGGTCGTGGTTGAGCGCGGGAATTTTTGAACGCGCATCGGCCACTCGCGCCGGATCAATCGTGGCCGTGATCACGCCAGGCGCGTCGCCGCCATCCGCCAGGACAGCTCCCCAAGGATCGACGATGAGGGAATGGCCGAATGTCTGGCGGTTCTCCGCATGGGTGCCGCATTGGGCGGCGGCAATGACATAACACCCAGTTTCGATGGCCCGAGCCCGTTGCGAGACATGCCAATGTGCTTCGCCGGACATTTTGGTGAAGGCGGCTGGAATGGTGAGAAAGTCTGCCCCGTTTTGCGAAAGGGTGCGGTACAAATAAGCAAAACGTAAATCATAGCAGATTGTGAGGCCAACTCGGCCCCATGGTACGTCGGCTATCACGGCTTCGGTTCCGGGCTCGTAGGTCTCAGACTCCCGGTAATATTGACCGTCGCCAAGTGCCACATCAAACATATGTATTTTATCATAAGTTGCCGTAATGCCGCCATCAGGGCTGATAAGGTAGCTTCGATTGACGATTTTACCATCCGGTAACTTAACCGCTAAGGACCCGATCAGAGCCCAGCGCCCCGTATCCGCCATTTTCTCCCTTATGAGAGCTAAAACCAGATGATCTTCTTCCGCAGGTGCTTTTTCCCGTAAGGCCTCGGCGTTGGGCTCCATAAGTCCGGTGCATTCCGGTAAGGTTATGAAGTCGGCACCCGCCCCTACGGCGTCATCTAACAGCGTTGTGATCTCCGCGATATTATCCTGAATATTCCTTTTCGAATTAAGCTGAAGGCAGGCGGCGGTAAATCGGGTAACCATGAAGATTCCTCATTTTAAATGTTATGTGGTGTAGAAACCTAGGTGATCAGCAATTGGTCAAGCTTGCCCTCGGTGTCTAGGCCGAAAAGGTCATCGCACCCCCCAATATGAGCATCATTAATAAAAATTTGTGGTACCGTTTGACGCCCGTTTGCGCGTGTTATCATTTCTTGTCTCCGGTCCGGATGTGCCGTTACATCTATCTCGTCGAAATCAATGCCTTTCCTGTTCAAAAGGGTTTTCGCCTGGTAACAAAATCCACAAAGTGGAGATGTGTAAATTTCGACTCTGGCCACGTTCCTCTCCTGAGCATAAATTCATCAAATAATCACTTTTACATGATTACGGTTATCGCTGTGCCGCCCGTATATACCGATGGGCATTGGTATTGCCAGCAGATTTTTCCTGCGAGCCGGCCCCCCGCTTATTTTGAATATCAGGTAGTTGCCGGCCTCTGCTGTTAGATCATCAGGCGTACGCACGAGGTTTATAGAAATCGATGTGGCCCGCGCTTGTGTGCACTAAAAATCCGAAGCTTCCACTCGTCCCGCCCCAGACGTCATTACAAATCGATTAGAAAAACTCACTTAAACCTGACATGCCGGCGTTCTTGTGCGAAGGATCAGCTCCTTGTTACCTGAGATCAGAGTGATGTTCGCGGACTCGGTCAAAATGCGAGTGATTGTTTGTGCATGCGGCGCGCGGGGCTTCTTCACATGGTAAAAACAGAGGGAAAATCACAAGCATGATATTAGCTAATCGTCACAAATGGCAATTTTGGCCAAGATTCTGCGCGCAGTCTCACCGAATCCGACATGGGCGGATCAAGTTTATTCAACTAGGTGGAGAGATATTCTACAAACGGTGATGTGTCACTTGCAGGGGGTTTTGGGTGGCGTTGCTGTTCATGACCTTTCCCTTTTTCCCCTCTCTCTGATATTCAGACTGTAAGTACTATCGTTTGTAACACCGAATTACGGGAGAAGATATTGGACTCGTTGCCGGATCAGGTTTTTGATCGGCAGGCCGTTTGCCATCATAAACACCGGGCCGCCGCGGCGTTACCGTCGTTTGATTTTCTATTGCGAGAAGCTGCGGAACGGCTTGTAGATCGTTTATTAGATATTCGTCGGGACTTTCCTCTAGCGCTGGAGCTGACCACCCATGGACACGTCCTACGAGATGCCATAAGACTAGCAAGGCACAAAGAAACTGAGGAGTCTCGTCCCTCGATTAAGGTTCTCTTGCATGCCCAGATGGCCCCAGCGATGCTACGGGGCGCTGGGCCATTGCAACTTGTTGCAGATGAGGAGTCTCTGCCGATAGAAAATAGCTGTCTAGATCTCATTGTCAGCTCATGCGGGTTACATTGGGCCAATGATTTGCCTGGTGTTCTCATTCAATCGCGCCGGGCCCTCAAGCCCGACGGCTTGCTGCTGGTGAATTTTTTTGGGGGCAATACTTTAACAGAGCTGCGGCGCTCCTTGTTGCAAGCCGAAATGGAAGTGGAAGGGGGCGCTGGACCCCGTGTTTCTCCGTTTGCCGATATCCGCGACGCAGGCGCGCTCCTACAGAGGGCGAATCTTGCCCTCCCGGTTGCAGACACAGAAACGATTACCGTGTCCTACGACTCTCCAATGAAACTGTTTCGGGATCTCAGGGGTATGGGCGAGACAAATGCTGTGATAGGGCGTCGCAAAAGCTTCTCTCGAAGACGCACGCTCATGCGAGCCTGCGAGATTTATGAAGCCGACCACGCGGATGAGTCTGGACGCGTACCTGCGACCTTCGAACTCATTACCCTTACCGGATGGGCTCCAGCGAAAAATCAGCCGAAATCAGCGCCTCGAGGGAGCGGTCAAGTGCCGCTGATACGGGTGCTCGGGGCTACTGACGATCCCCCAAAGCCTGCATAAGTGGTTTGCCCCTCGGACGGCTCACGGATAGGCTGCTGTTATGAAATTCCCAACCCCACTTGTTAAAGGCACTTTGGTGCAGCGCTACAAACGATTCATGGCAGACATCATCCTGGAGACCGGAGATAAGATCACGGCGCATTGTGCGAATTCCGGCTCCATGATGGGCGTCATGGATGAGGGTGCCGAGGTCTGGGTCTCACTTGCCGATAATCCGAAACGCAAACTCAAATATACTTGGGAGTTGATCAGAGTCGATAAGAGCCTTGTGGGAATTAACACAAGCCTACCTAATAAGATCGCCCAAGAGTCCATAGAAAACGGCGTGGTCGAGGAACTGCAGGGGTATGACACGCTCCGTCGGGAGGTGAAATATGGAAAAAATTCTCGCATTGATATTTTGCTTCAGGATTTGGCCAAGCCAGCCTGCTATGTCGAAGTCAAGAATGTCACGTTACGTAGGGATAAGTTGGCTGAATTTCCTGACGCCGTGACAGCCAGAGGAACCAAGCATTTGGGAGAGCTTGCGAACCAGGTTGCCGCCGGCGATCGCGCGGTGATGTATTATATTACCCAGCGCGATGATTGCGACACCTTTTCAGTGGCCAGGGACATAGATCCTGCCTATGCCGCGGCACTTGAAAAAGCAATGGTGGCGGGTGTGGAAGTGATCTGTTACGGCTGTAAATTGACGCCCGAGGAAATTCAGGTAATTTCGCCTCTATCTTTGGAAATTTAAGCCTTAAAGACTGAGCGTTATTATGTTGAACTCCATTGCTCCTAGGACGGGGGTAAATAGGTTCTAGCGCCCGCGTCTTGGTCACGGGTTGACCTGTTCGTATCCCTATTGTGTGAAGTGAGCGAGCGGACCATATTAAGCGAGGGATAGGGAGAAAGTCCAGTGGACGCGGAAGCCAGATCAATTAAAATTCATACCGAGGCCGAATTTGAGGGCATGCGGCGAGCCGGCCAGTTGGCGGCGAAGACACTTGATTACATAACGGAATTTGTTGTTCCTGGGGTTGCGACAGAGAAACTCGATCAACTTTGCGCTGAATTCGTATCAGACCATGGGGCAGTTTCGGCACCGCTGAACTATCGCGGCTATCCCAAATCGGCATGCATTTCTGTTAATCACGTGGTTTGCCATGGCATTCCCGGTGATAAAGTTCTGAGCGAGGGTGATCTCGTTAACATTGATGTCACGCCCCTGTTGGATGGATGGCACGGAGACACTAGCCGCATGTTTTTTGTCGGTGATGTTGGCGTCAAAGCGCGCCGACTGGTGGACGTCACCTATGAGGCAATGATGAGGGGCATCAACGTGGTGAGGCCAGGTGCCACGGTGGGCGATATTGGCCACGCTATTGAGACATTTGTGAGACCTTTTCGCTACTCCGTCGTGCGGGATTTTTGCGGCCATGGCCTGGGCCGTATTTTCCACGACGCTCCAAATATTTTGCATTTTGGAAAACCGGGGCAAGGCGCAAAACTAGTTGAGGGCATGTTTTTCACTGTGGAACCTATGATCAATATCGGGCGGCCTGAAGTTAAGATACTCAGTGATGGCTGGACTGCCGTAACCAAGGACCGGTCTCTATCTGCACAGTTTGAACATTCAATAGGTGTAACCGCGGAAGGCTATGAAATTTTTACGCAGTCGCCCAAAGGGTACGATAAGCCCCCCTATGGGATCTCTATCTAAAGACGCGTTATGCCTGTGGACAGGTTAGCCTACTATGCCCACCATCCCAAACAACTACAGTATCTGTCTCTGGACGCCGTCGCTTGACTTCCATGGGATAGGCGGAGAGCAAACAGTTTCCGGTGTTTTGTATTAGCCGTATCAGATCCATGTTGGTCTCGAGTTTTAGCAGGACTGAACCATTGACCATAAGTCCGACTATCCCGGGCAAATTGTAACTTGGGAGGTGTAGCTCAGGGCATCATCTATCATCATTGCAAATTATCACCCGAGTGGGAATCGCGCGCCGTCCTGGCGCAAGAGCGCAATGACGATAGAGATGAGAGAGACCTGCGAGAATTTCAACATCTTGCTGCATCATGATTTTCGGATGGGCGGTGGAAAAACATGGGTAGGTTTAAAAGTTTTGTTTTATTCTAGGCTGTTTCTGCAATTTTCTGACCACACCGTTGTCGCCACATCTCCCGAAACGCCCCTTCAATTTCTCGGGCATAGTTAGCAGGATCAAGGAGCGGTGAGGCAATAGTCTTTTGTCTGAGAGTATTGCGTAGGCGGACCAGACGCTCCGGATCCTGGGCCAGTGACGTGGCGATATCCACATATTGGTCGGGACTCTGAGCGGCGAGGCCCACCTCCCCAATATGGCACAGCAGGGACCCTGCCACCCTGCTGACAAATGTGTCGCCCCAGAGAGCGACAACCGGAACCCCCATACAGATTGACTCAAATGTTGTCGTAGCGCCATTAAAAGGAAAGGGATCTAGCATAATGTCGGTTCGGGCATAGAGTTGGAGGTGTGATCCACGCGTATCGTAACCAGCGCTAAACCGAAGGCGATCTTTCGAAATCCCCTGTTCTTCAAATAGATGGAGCAGTCGTTCTCGGACCATCGGATCATCGTAAAAATTAAAGTATTTCAGGAACAACATAGATGCCGGCACGTTATTGAGAATTTTAGCCCAGACGCTCACCGTTGGGGTGTTAATTTTCTCCGGTTTATTGAATACACCAAATGTCACATAACCAGCATCCGTGCATGGCGGGGGCCCAGCGTCCGGAGGGTTGTCCAACAAGGTGAATTGATAAAATACCGGAAGACGCCATAGCTCCTCCGTAGACACCTCTTGGGTTTCGGCGGGATGCAGATATTTGTCTGTCAGCCAATAGTCCATCTCCGCTAGTCCACTTGTCGCACAATCATGGAAGCTGACTTGGACGGGTGCAGCCCGATGAGCCGCCACACTAGGCCGGTTGTCGTCGAATCGCCCCGCCAGAAAAACGAGGACATCGATGTTCTGTTTCCGGATGAGGGTAGCTGTCTGGTCGTCGTCTAGATGGGAAGTTTCATGCCATTTGTCTGCCATGGATCGAAACTGTGCCGTTATTTCATCTGGGTGTTTGGTGTCACTGAAAAGGTGAATTTTAAACTTCTCGTGATTAGCATGGTGAAAATACGGCAGAAGATTGAACGCAACTACATGCAGCCTAAAGTCACTGGAAAAATAGCCGATGCGGAGAGCACGGTCTGGCTCGAACACACTGTCATTGAACAGGTTAACGCGTGATCCTGAGATGCTGCTTTGAGTATCTATGTCCTGCGCTATTTGGAAGCGTGCGGTCTGATCCATGTGAGAGAGGTTTAGCAGGTTGAACAAGGAGTTACGCCGCGCTGGATAATTGTCGGGATCGAGTTCGACGGCCCTCTGGTAGCAACGCTGTGCCTTCTCAGTGTATCCAATAACTTGTTCGATTGACCCTTTTATATTGAGCACAAAGCTTGTATCCGGCTGAAGTCGGACAGCGGTGTTGATGTGGGCAAGAGCACCTGAAAAATCTCCTAACTGGTGCTTGCAAATCGCGCTGTTCACAAAAGCATCCACATTTTGGTCGTCCAGAGAGAGCACTGCGGAATAAGCGCTGACCGCCTCGCGCCATTGCCCTGTTGTTTGCAGGAGCATGGCCTTTCTCTGGTGGAGTGTTGCTTCGAGAGGGGTCCGTGTTATCCCTGTCTCCAAACTTTTGATCGCCAGAGCCATATCGCCATCAGCTAAAGCTGCCTCGGCAAGGGTGATGAAAAACGGTGGTTGGGGTTGGTCCAGCGTAATCGTTTTTTTAAGAACGTCTTTGGCTTTTTTTATTTTCCCCATTTGCAGAAGGCAAAGCCCGTAATTGTAAAGGATAATTGGATCTCTCGGGAGAGCTTGGACCAATTTACGCAAATGCGGCTCTGCTCTGCTCGGCCGGTTTGACTTCAGATAGCGTTCCGCTGTTTGCCACAGTTTCTCAGGATTGGTTTGCGCCATTGGGTTAGGGGCCAGAAGGGGCAGTTAGCCTCGGTTGTCCTGGAGACTCGTGGGCTTCTTGCTCGCTGCAAATGCTTTGGCAAGGATGCCGTTTTCGAGAAAATTTATGTCTATATGAACTTCGCATGTCTCTAACATCCAGATCCCCGAATGTTCGACCCAAAAGGAAGAAGTGGTTTCAGAAAAATGGGCCATGCGATAAAATACAGTAACTCGAAATCTAATAACTAGGATCATTGTTGCACTGTACCGACGGCTTCGCAAGGGGTGCTGGAAGATTGGGAATTTACTTTATCTGAACCGAATTTACACTTGAATTCTCTATGATTGCCCAGCTCTCCTTTTCCCTTGCCCTTAGGGTTTTTCTGCCCTTTGCACTCGGCTACTATTTATCCTACGTCTTCCGAACAATAAATGCGTTAATTTCCTTCGACCTTGTAACTGACATCAATTTGTCGGCTGCGGGGTTGGGGCTTCTGACCAGCGCCTATTACCTGAGCTTCGCCGCATGCCAACTTCCACTGGGGGTGATGCTTGACCGTATCGGCCCCAAAAAGACAGAGGCGGTTCTGCTATTGCTAGCGTCGGCAGGATCCGCTTGGTTTGCGATGGCGGAGACTGAAACTGAGTTGATTTGCGCGCGGGCGTTGATTGGTATGGGTGTTTCGGCATGTCTTATGGCATCCCTCAAGGCGTTTGTGGACTGGTTTCCCAGGGAGAAACATGCGGTGGCGAATGGGCTTATTCTGATGGCCGGGGGGCTTGGGGCCATGAGTTCTACCGCCCCGATTGATGCAGCGTTGCAGGTGACGGATTGGCGGGGTGTTTTTCTGGGGCTGGCTGGAGT
>PBNV01000019.1 GCA_002723345.1 Rhodospirillaceae bacterium | reverse complement strand
CCATTCTCGCGGTGGGTCTGCGAAAATTGCGGTAGTAGCGTCGGGGCTTTTTGGCTCAATTTCGGGAAGCGCGGTATCCAATGTGGCATCCACTGGCGTGATCACGATTCCTCTTATGCGCCAAGGGGGGTATTCTCGCAAGGTGGCTGGAGCCATAGAAGCAGTTGCGTCCACAGGAGGCCAAATTATGCCTCCGATTATGGGCGCTGCCGCGTTTCTCATGGCTGAACTCGCGGATGTACTCTATCAGGAAGTGATCATCGCGGCCCTTTTACCGGCCCTCTTGTATTACATTTCCGTGTTTTTGCAGGCTGATCTTGAGGCTGGAAAAATCGGTATTAAACCGATCCCCAGTGATCAAATCCCGTCATTCAAAAAAGTGATGAAATCGGGGTGGTATTTTTTGGTCCCGTTTATCATCCTGCTGGGCGCGCTTTTCTGGTTGAACGCTGCCCCTGAAACCGCCGCTCTTTTTGGCACCGTCTCGATTTGTGTCTTGGGATCAATTTTTTCGTACAACGAGAAGAGACTGACACTATCCATGATGTGGCTATGCCTCAAAAAGACAGGAGAAATTTCGGTTGATATTATTGTGATCGGGGCGGCTGCAGGCTTAATCATCGGTGTCTTAGAAGCGACAGGTCTCAGCTTTGGGCTAACTTTCATGTTGGTTCAGGTCGGTGAGGGAAATCTATTTTTACTCCTCGGCTTAACGGCCGTAATTTGTATTATTCTTGGCATGGGAATGCCGACGACGGCAATTTATTTTCTTCTGGCGGTCCTGGCCACGCAACCTTTAATTGATCTGGGTGTTGAACCCCTGTCCGCCCATTTGTTTGTTTTGTATTTTGGGTTGATGTCGATGATTTCTCCCCCAGTCGCTCTTGCGGCATTCACTGCAGCAAAACTCTCAGAAACCCCGCCAATGGCAACCGCATGGGCGGCATGCCGATTTGGATGGCCAGCATTTATTGTGCCCTTCCTATTTGTAATTGCACCCAATCTGATAATGGTGGGTTCAGCTCTCGATATAGCTCTGACCTTCGTCACGGCGGTGGCGGGCATCTGGATCGCTTCAGCGGGTTTTACGGGATATTTTTTGACCCGGTTAAATATGACGCATCGCATTATTTATATCGTTGGCGGATTTTTCTTGCTTTTACCTACCGAGGCTTTTGAAGGGGCCGTAGCAATGCAAATTGCCGGCGCTATTCTCTCAGGTGTAGGTTTGGCTTGGGAGTTGAAACTGCGCCGGCAGGTGTCCACGTAGAGAAGCTGCCCTTCCTCGACACGAGTTTATTCTAGTCAACAAAAATCAACCAAGGATATTAGGCTAATTAATTGATGCGGCCCTCTCGATCCCCTCAATCATTGAGGCCCGCCTCAGATAAGGTCGTGCTTTAGCCGGGTCTGAGATGATTTCACGGAGGCTATCGTGAAAGGCTTCTCGCTCGGCTGGGTCGGTGTTCTCTAGATTTTTTTTGTTTTCTATGGTCTGGCGCTGAAGGTACTCCTCAGCCACCGTTCGCCGTTGGCGATCGTAAAGATTCAGCAGGTCTTCTTCAGCCTCATTTGTCCAAATTTTGGCAAGCTTTTCTGTTAAGCTGAAGACATCATGAAAACCGAAGTTCATTCCCATTCCACCGAGCGGATTATTTATGTGTGCGGCGTCACCCGCGACGAGGATGCGGCCGTCCCGATAGCTGGAAGCTACGCGCTGGTGCACCTGATATAAGTTTCTATGAACGATCTCAAAGGGTTGTTTCTTGGCCTGAAAGCTTTGCAACCGCGCTTCGATGGCGTCATCGTCAAAAAGTTCTTCTTGCGAAAGATTTGGATCTGTAGGAAAGACCACTCGCCAAATCCCTTCATCGTTCCAGCCAGGAACCTTGAAAAGGGCACACCATTCCTTTGGATCCGCTATGTAATTTGTGAATGCGTATCCTACGTCGGCGAAATTATAAGTTGTAGAGACCACCAGGAAACGTTCCGGGTGGGTAAAGCCGGCAAAGTCAACATCCATGCATTTCCGCACCTGGCTTCGCCCGCCATCGCATCCAATTAAATAGCGTCCCCTAATGCTTTTCGGGCCATCGGGTGTGCTGACTTCCACGGTGACGGTGTCCCGACTTTGCGTCACATTTTTTACTGTGTGTTGGCGCAGAATGCTGAAGTCATTGTGTTTCTGCAGAGCGTCATGGACAATACCCGATACTTTGTGTTGCTCGAGCATCAACCGGTAAGGAAATGGGGTATCCTCTGCCAGAACGCCTAAGTCAAAATTGGCCACCAGTCCGGTCTTGCGGTCTCGGTAATGATAATTCCGAACAATGTAGCCCCTTTCAATCATGGTTTCCGCGACCCCAAGTGTTTCAAACATTTCTAGACTAGGGGGGTGGATAGTTCCTGCGCGCGGATCATCCTTAATCATGGCCTCTGCCTCCAACAAGGTGAAGGGTATGCCATAATGGGCGAGGTTGAGGGCAGCGGTATATCCGACGGGGCCGGCACCGGCTATTATTACACGATTATCGTTTTCCATCTGTCACTTCTATTCTGCCATTTCAATTCAGGATTCCGTGGGTATAATCTTCGACTTGAACCTTAGATCTTAATCCACAAATAGATTTACCCAAGGGGAGCCCATGAACCAAGAGGTAAAATTGAAACCACAGGAACCTTGGATTGGGTCCCGTGGCAGAATTGCAGTTATCCTTCCGTCGACCAACATCGGCGTAGAATATGACTGCCAACAGTTGATCCCACCTGGGGTGTCATGGCATTTCTGCCGTTTTTTTGTGGAGCAGCCTGACCTGTCCAGCGACAATATGTTTCTGGCCTTTATTGAGGCCATCCGACACACTATACCGCATGCTATGCGAGATGCCATGACCTGTGAGCCGTCACAGATTATGATGGGCATGTCCGCCGAGACGTTTTGGGGCGGCTTAGAGGGGAACGCTGAGTTTACAGCCCGACTTCGGGACGTGTGTGGCGATGAGATTGGCATTTGTACAGGCGCCAACGCTCTCGATGAGTCCCTGAAAGCCTTTGGTGCGAAGCGCGTGGCCGCAATTACGCCCTATCAGCCTGTGGGCGATGAACAAGTCCATCGGTTCCTTGAAGAAACGGGCTATGAGGTGACTAATGTGGTAGGGCTTAAGTGTGATACCGCCACTTCTATAGCGCATACCCCACCGTCAGAAGTCATTGATGTCGTACTTAATCAATTGGATGGCGACGATGTGGATGCCATAGTGCAGGCGGGTACCAACCTTACAGCATTAGATATATTCCCTGCCCTGGAAAAACAGTTGGGCAAACCTATCATTCCTATAAATGTCGCAACTATCTGGCATACTTTCCGGACCATCGGAGTTAACGATCAGTTCTTCGGCAGAGGCTGGCTGTTGGAGAGGCATTAAAACATGACTACAAATAATCGAAACACCAGACAAGTCGTGATCGCGGGTGCAGGCCCAGTGGGTTGTGTGACTGCCCTCATTCTTGCTCGGGCAGACGTGTCGGTTACCATTTTAGAGGCGGGTGAGGATCTTGTGCCGGAGCTTCGAGCATCGACGTTTCACCCACCAACTCTCGATATGTTGGACGAGCTCGGTGTCACGCCTCAACTTGTAGCTCAGGGATTGATTACGCCTAAAATCCAATATCGGGATCTGGATGATGGCCTTATTGTTGAATTTGATCATGACCTGATCAAAGATCGGACCAACCACCCTTACCGCCTGCAATGCGAACAATTCAAACTAACCCGCGTGATCGAAAAGATGCTGGGAGAGTACCCTCACGCTGAGATACGGTTTCAGTCGAAATTTTTGGGGGCGTTACAGGATGCCGACGCGGTGACGGTTAGTTACGAGACGCCCGGCGGTGTTGAGGAAATTACTTGTGATTACTTAATAGGCTCTGACGGTTCTCGCAGTGCGGTTCGAAAGTCTCAAGAAATTGAATTCGAAGGGTTCACATATCCTGAACAATTTGTGACTGTTAGCGTGCCTGATGAGGTGGATGAGATCGTCGAGGATATGGGCCACGTGTGTTATATCGCACATCCGACTGAATGGTGTGCGTTAATACATGCACCTGACTATTGGCGTTTTCTCTTTCCCATACCCATGGAAATGACCCGGGAAGAAGCGTTCGATGATGATTTTCTGCAAGGCCGCTTGCAGCGCCTGGCACCCTATGATGGGAATTTTAGCATCGAGTTGAAGACCCTATACGGGGTTAATCAACGCGTCGCGAAAACCTATCGTACTGGCAGAATATTGCTCGCTGGGGACTCTGCTCATGTGAACAATCCCCTGGGTGGGATGGGAATGAACGGCGGCATCCATGACGGGATCAACTTGGCTAAAAAACTTGCCCGGATGTATCAGGGGGGAGAGAGTGACGAGTTGCTAGACCTTTATGACCGCCAGCGCCGCCCCATCGCTGTTGAGTATGTACAGGCGCAAACAATCCGTAATAAGAAAAACCTCGAAGAAACTGACCCTAAAATCCGCAAACAGCGACAGGAAGAACTCCGTGCAGTTGCTAACGATGTTGAAAAAACCCGAGAGATCCTCTTGCAGACTTCAATGATAAGCGGCTTGGAGAAATCGGAGGCCATTTTATGAGGTTGGGCGAATTTTATGAGATTTTCGGCCTGAAACGAGCTGGTGGTTCAGACAAGTCTCGTGGAGAAAGAAGGTGATAATATTGGCGTGTTTAGTCCTGGTGACTGCATAGTTTAGGTATGGCGACTCAATCCTCTCGTGTTTTGATCTCTGGTGGCGGGCCAGTGGGTCTGGTAGCAGCTTACGCTTTGGCCCAAGAGGGTATTCCAGTCACGGTTTTTGACGAAAATAGCGAGCTTCAGGAGGATCCACGAGCAGCTACGACCCATCCAGCAACTCTGGAGTTGCTGGCGAAGCTTGGTATTGTGGAAGAAGTTACCTCGCAGGGACTAGTCTGTCCTACTTTCCAATTTTGGGACCGGCCCACAGGGGAAATGGTGGCTGAGTTTGACCATAGTTTGCTTCGTGAGGATACAGAGTTTCCTTACGTTGTTCAGTGTGAGCAATTCAAACTTACCCGTATTTTGATGGAGCTGATTAACGATATCGATGGTGCAGATATCCTTTTTTCCCATCGCGTGATGTTGGTCTCAGCAGCTGAGGACGCTGTGAGGGTCACGGTCGACGCCCCTGACGGGGAACATACCTTCAATGGTTCTTATCTGATCGGTGCGGATGGCGGTCGCAGTATGGTTCGTAAGCAAATGGATATTCCATTCGAGGGTTTTACCTGGCCGGAGCGGTTTCTGGTTCTTTCGACGCCATTCGACTTCGAGTCTGAATGCGGGATGAGCTTTCGTAATTACATTGCGGATCCCGATGAGTGGTGCAATTGTTTCAAAGTCGCGGGTGACGGGCCACCGGGACTTTGGCGAACTGTATATCCGGAGGACCCGGGGGCGCCAGAGGAAACCCTGCTGGCCGATGAATATGTTGAGCGGAAACTCCAAGGTTTTTTTCCAGCTGGTAAGCCATACGATATTGTTCACCGTAATCTCTACACAGTACACCAACGGGTGGCAGCAACGTTTAGGAAAGGCCGGGTGCTGATTGCAGGTGACGCGGCTCACGTCAACAACTCCATAGGTGGCATGGGCCTAAATGGCGGCATTCAGGACGCCATGAATTTGGCTGAAAAGCTTATCCTCGTATGGAAAGGTGATGCCGAAGAGGAAATGCTCGACATGTATGATACAGAGCGGCGAACATTTGCCGTCGAGTTTGTCCAGGAACAAAGCATCCAAAACAAAAAGCGCCTTGAGGCAAAAAACCCGGAGAGTCGAGCTGCCTTTCTGAAGAGTCTGCGAGAGACAGCGAACGATCCCAAACTCGCACGGCAATTTTTATTAAAATCTTCGATGATAGAGGCAATGCGCGGTATTGAGGCCGGGCGATGTCTTAACTGAAGAGGTCATTTTATCAGATCACTTTTTCGCACGCATTAATTTGCCTCTTTATATGAGAGTAACGATTGTGCGGAAATCTCAGACTCCTGCGCAGGGGTTGGGATAGACGAGTAACCAGTAATCCCATGATTTCTCAGTCTTATTCTCTATTCATCTCTAAAAAATTGATTTTCGGGTCGAGGTAATCCGAGATTTTCGCGCAAAGTGTTGCCCTTGTACTCTTCCCTGAAAATACCTCGACGCTGTAATTCGGGCACAACACGATCAACGAAGTCGTCCAGTCCTTGAGGAAGATATGGAAACATGATGTTAAAGCCATCGCTTCCGCCTTTTAGAAGCCATTTCTCCATTTCATCTGCGATTGTTTCAGGCGTTCCCACCATAGCAAGCCCCGAGAATCCGCCTAATCGCTGTGCTAATTGTCGAACCGAAAGATCTTCCCGCTCTGCCAACGCGATCGCCCGGTCACGAGCACTTTTACTCGCGTTGCTCTCGGGAATCTCCGGCAAGGGGCCGTCTGGGTCAAACTGAGATGCGTCGGTACCCAGAACAATAGAAAGAGAGGCAATGGCACTCTCATAATGAACTAGGCTGTCCAGGTGGGCTCGCTTTTGCACTGCATCTTTTACACTGTCGCCAACAACAACTAAACAGCCTGGCAGAATTACGACGTGATCGGGATTTCGTCCCGCCATTGCCGCGCGGCCTTTAACATCTGCATAAAATGCCTGACCAGCTTCCAAATTGCTATGTGAGCAGAAGACGGCTTCTGCGGTTTCCCCAGCCAGTTGCCGGCCCGCGTCAGACGCGCCTGCCTGCACAATAACGGGCCAGCCTTGCACAGGGCGGGCTATGTTTAGGGGCCCCCTGACCGAGAGGAACTCGCCCTTATGGTCCAGGGTGTGGAGCTTGTCCGGGTCAAAATAAATTCCGTTTTCCACATCCCTGATAAACGCATCATCTGCCCAACTATCCCACAAGCCCGTTACCACCTCATAGAACTCCCGCGCACGCGCGTATCGTTCAGAATGCTCAGGTTGATCCTCCATTCCAAAATTTATCGAGGCATGAGGATTAGACGTGGTCACCACGTTCCAGCCAGCGCGCCCATTACTAATATGGTCGAGGGATGAGAACCGTCGTGCCACGTGAAATGGTTCATCATAGGTCGTGGAGCCAGTTGCTATTAGGCCTAAATGCTCGGTGACGGCGGCTATAGCCGGGAGCAGCGTCATTGGCTCGAAGGATGTTACCGTGGAGCTTCGCTGAAGGGCATCAATTGGCATGTTTAGGACAGCGAGATGATCTGCCATAAAAAAAGCATCGAACTTGCCGCGCTCAAGGGTCTGAGCAAATCGTTTGATATGTCCAAAGTTAAAATTTGCATCAGAAAATGCGCCGGGATAACGCCATGCCCCAGTGTGAATTGTGACTGGACGCATGAAAGCCCCAAGACGGAGTTTTTTTTCGGATTCCAAGTTATCTCTCCTTATGGGATTTTTTACTCGAGGCACACTCATCCATGGGGGTGATGCGTGTCAAATGAGGAATCCTATCTAAACCGAATAGAGAAGCTAAACAATTTTCATGGTGCCAAAGCACATAAACTCTCCAGCGTATTTATAGTAGACAAGCCCCTTTTTCGTAGTTGGCATTATTTGCATGTTAGAAGACGGTCGAACACCTTATAACACCACCCAGCCTTCGGGTGGTTTTCCTTTGCCAGGATGAAGGACGCCGCAGTTTTCGCAAGTTCGGGCCTCTATATTTTCATGATATTCTTCGAAGACTTTTGGGAGTTCTGAAACAATACCCTCTGAAGATGTAAGGGAGACCTCTGCACGATGAAGCAGTGTCTCGCAATCAAAACAGAACCACTCAAAACCATCCCTCATTCCCAATTGGCGGGGTCCCTCCACGACAATGCCATAAGAGTTGGGATCCGGCCGTTGTGGCGAATGTCTGACATGTGATGGCAAGAAGAAGATGTCCCCTTCATTTATTCGGACATCATATATTTTACCGCGGTCCCAAACCTTTAATATCATGTCTCCATTGATCTGATGGAACCATTCCTCCACTGGATCATCATGAAAGTCGGCGCGTGTGTTCCCGCCAGCCAGCGCCTGAATCACCATACCAGCGTTCTCATGGAGTAATTTGTTACTGACGGGCGGTTTCATCTCATGTTTGTGCTCATCAAGCCATTTTAAAAAGTTAAATGGCTTATAATCGGGATGTGCAGACATACGTGGCTCCCTTGAATAGAGATCTTTATGTTACATGCTCTGGACATACTTCGGAAGGTCCGTCTTGAAGATTGAGTGAGTTACCTCTCGTAATCACTTTCTTTTGCCGCAGTATGTTACTCCTTCTGTTGTTGATGCGGATAAATTAGTGCCAACACCTGTTGCCCCCCACCCCAACAATAGGTTACGGTCCCCGCGACAATTTGCATTCATCAGAGGGGAAAAATTAATGAAAAGATTATTGATTGCTACGTTGGCGATTTCTGCTATCGCGGCACTACCAGCCGAGGCTCAAAAATATAACTTAACTCTATCAGGCGCCAGCCCAGGAGGACTATGGTCTCGAATTGGCGGTGGTATTGACGCGGCCATCGCGGCAGCGCATCCAGGATCAACAGTCAGCTATCAGACTTCTTCGGGCGGCTTAGCGAATGTCCCTCTTGTATCTCGAGGCAAAGTGCCGATGGGCCTTGCTACCGATGGTGAGTTGAATGCCGCCGTCACTGGGCAGAAACCATTTAAGAGCTCAATAAGTAATACTCGCGTCCTTTTTCGGGTATATACGCCAGCTTCAAGGTTCCAGCAGAGCTTCTTTGCGGTGACAAAGTCCTTCGCCGATAAGCACAATGTGAAATCGGTACAAGACATCGTTGCAAAAAAATTACCCATTCGTATTGCCATAAACCGACGCGGTAACATGGATGCGGATGTCGGCGAGGCAGCTATGAACCTCTTGGGAATTTCGCGCAAGAACGTAAACGCCTGGGGCGGTCAAGTAGTTCATGCTGCATCTAAGGAGATTGTCTCACTCGTGTCTGATCGCCGATTGGACGTGGTACTCTTTGGCATTTCCTTCAATCACCCAAGAGTGAGAGAAATAGCAAAAAGTGCGTCACCGGTTTTGCTAAGTTACGGTAAAGAAAACGCTGAAAAGGTTGCTAAAAAATTTGGCGGTGAGGTGTGCCAGGTTAAGCCTGGTGAGTACAAGTGGTCGGCGGCCGGCAATTATAGTGTATGCATGGGAGCAGTGGTTGTGGCGAATGCCAATATGGATGAAAAGCTGGCGTACACAATTACTAAAGCTATGCTCGACCAGATTGAGACCTTTAAGAATAAGTCTCATCGGCTCATAAAGAAAACGGCGACGCTGAAAGTATTAGCCCAGAAAGGTAATGCGCCGCATCACCCGGGCTCTATTAAAGCCTTTAAAGAAAAAGGCCTTATGTAGAATTACTTGCACTCAATAAAAAAGTGGGGCCGCTTGGTGTAATACTGGCGGCCCCCTTAGTTTAGCTAATACCCATGAAATTGTCCGCCCTCTTCTCCGTCAAGACTTGGTTTTCCGTCGGAATCCGTCGCAGGCCGAAGGGAATTCTTGAGTGGGTTTTCATGCCTTTTGCCGTTGCTGTTGGGCTCTACGTTATTGCTGCGGCAACACTGATTATTATCTCTCCTTGGGCGCTCACGGTTTTATTCTTCTCAGGGATTGGTGCCCTTGCCTTTTTGACTACCGGTGCGACGGAGGACTCTGACGGGGATCGCCCATCTGTTATTGATATTGCATTGGCTCTTATTTGCGTCGCGGTGGGAGCTTATTTCGCGTTTGAGTCCGAGTTCATCGTCAATCGCATCGTACTTCTCGACGAGCTCACTTTTTGGAACATTGTCTTTGGCACGATTGTGTTTCTGCTTACCCTTGAACTCACGCGGCGAACAACAGGCGTCGGATTGACGGCTTTAGTGCTCATATTCGTTGCCTATAATTTATTTGGTCATCATTTGAGTGGTGTACTTCAGCACGGTGAAATAGGGTTTGAGCATTTCATAGAAATCACCGTTTTTACAACGGATGGCATCTTTGGCCTGCCCCTGCGCGTCGCAGCGACGTATGCCTTCATGTTCGTTATGTTTGGCACCATTCTGCACGCTTGTGGCGGCGGTGACTTCTTTTTTAATTTCGCTGCCGTGGTTAGTGGCAGGCAACCAGGCGGTCCGGCAAAGGTTGCGGTGATTTCGTCCGGAATGTACGGGATGGTCTCTGGCAGCCCGACATCCGACGTTGTAACAACGGGTTCCATCACCATTCCAATTATGCGGCGCCTTGGTTACCGTGGTGCACATGCTGGGGCTATAGAGGTGGCAGCTTCTACTGGTGGTAGTCTTGTTCCACCAGTTCTAGGTACTGCAGCTTTTCTGATGGTGGATTTTGCTGGCATTGAATACTTCGACATTGCGATCGCTGCTTTGTTGCCGGCAATACTTTACTACATCTCCATATATGCTCAGGTGCATTTCAGTTCCCTTCGGAATGGCTTCGATAGGCTGGAAGACGATATGATCCCAAGTTTTTGGGAGACTATGAAAGACGGGGGATTGTTCGTTATTCCCCTTGTTGTTCTGACTGTGGCCCTTCTGATGCGTTTCACACCGACCATGGTAGGAATCATGGGTACTATTGCTGTTTTTTTGGTTGCCCTCTTGAAAGCAAATTCAAGGATAGGGCCCATTGGGCTTGCGAGAGTATTGAGTGAAACCTGCTACCGCATGGTTCCGGTTGCTGGAGCGTGTGCAGCGGCGGGGCTGGTGATGGGAGGTATTACGATGACCGGTCTCGTTGGTAAGATTTCCCATCTGGTCAACGGCCTTACGGATGGTCAGCAGTTCTTGACGCTTCTTGTGACGGCGGCGGTGACAGTTGTTTTGGGGCTCGGCATGCCGACACCCGCAGCGTACATCCTTGCCGCTGCGCTAATGACCCCGATCCTGACAGGCATTGGCGTGGATGTTCTAACCGCTAACATGTTTGTGCTTTACTATGCCGTCATGTCAGCGCTGACCCCACCCGTGGCCGTTGCGGCGTATGCAGCATCCAGTCTGGCGGAGGATAATCCGCTCTATATTGCTGTTCTGGCTGTGAAGTTTGCGCTTGGCGCTTTTGTCGTGCCTTTCGCTTTTGTCTACGGCCCAGAATTATTGATGCAAGGACCGCCGTTGGAAATCGGATTGTCTATGGTGACAGCTGTGGCGGGACTTATTTTCGTCGCGGCCGCTATAGAGGCCTATCTGGCAGGACCTATGACGCTTCCGACCCGACTCCTGATGGGCGTCGGGGGGATGGCACTTGTGATACCGGATATTCGTCTAAGTGTGATCGGGATTGTTCTCGTGGCAATAGCCTCAGGGCCGATACTCTTTCGAAGACTCCTTACGAAGACTGCGCCACCCCCTTGACGCGGCATGTTATGGATTTGTTGGAAAATTGGCGCTCGTGCCTACTGACGTTATCGGTTGGTTTCGCTGGTGCCCTGATCTTCGCCTGGATCAAGCTGCCCCTGCCTTGGGTGACAGGCCCACTCTTCTTTTCAGTCATTTTGGCTTTGAGTGGGGTCCCTTTGTGGATGCCGGGTTGGCTCCGTCCCCCCTCCATGGTTGTCCTTGGTATCCTGTTCGGCACGGCGGCATCTCCCGACTTGGTCAACCTTATCCTAAGCTGGTGGCCGAGCATGATTTTCATCGTCCTCTATGTTGTGGCCTCGGTGATGCTTCTGACGGCCTATTTAATCTATCTGGGGAGGTACGACTTTAAGACGGCCTTTTTGGCATCAGCGCCGGGGGGAATGATCCCGATGACCTTGCTGGGTCAGGCCTATGGGGCAGACGACAAGACCATTGCCATCATGCAGAGTGAACGGCTGATTTTGACAGTGTTGACTATACCCATCGCATTTCGCCTATTCGCTGGTTATGTGCCCTCAGGCAACGTTGGAACTGGTGGCAGTTTTGCTGCCTTTCTGCCAGCTGATATTCTGCCCATGGTTCTCGCCTGTATTGTGGGCTGGACCATCGCCAAGATAATCCGTCTGCCGGCGCCATCGTTGATGGGTCCCATGATCGCCATTGCCCTTCTTCGCCTCAATGGGGTCATTACTTCTGATATGCCAGACAGTTTGGTAGCCATTGCTCAGGTATTTATAGGGATATCTGTAGCACTCCGATTCAATGGCTCCAATTTCCGGGACGTTCTACCAGCTTTGACGCATGGCGCCGTTACAGGGTTGATGATGGTGCTGGTCGCCGTCGTATTCGCTGTAGCTACGGCATTGATAGTGGAATCGAGCGTTCAGTCCCTAATTCTGGCCTTCGCCCCTGGCGGTTTCGCAGAAATGGCGCTGATTGGATTTGGTCTGGGTGTGGAGATTAGTTTTGTTATTACCCATCAACTGGTTCGGTATTTTTTCATTGTGCTAACCACTCCGGTGTTTATGGCCTTTGTTAGCTCGCGGTCAGGTATTAAGTAGGCTACATTAGACCAATCGTGCTACTAGTGTTCGCAACCCAATAGGACAGGTGAACGGGTGAGGAGAAAGGTAAACCTTTTCGGGGAGGTTTTGATGTGATCGTAGGTGACGTCACTCTAAATGGCATACGGCAGGTTCCCGCGGAAATTCGGGATAGAATTTTAGAAATCGGAGACGCCTTCGATGACACATTGGTCGATGACATGGAGCGGCTATATAGCCCCTTGCTGGGGGGACGAGGGCGACGTGAGGTATCCATTAAGAAGGATATCTCCTACGGCTCCCATGGACAGCAAGTGCTGGACGTGCATACAGCAACTAAGGGTGGAGACGGCCTGACGAGTGTTCTCTTTTTTCATGGCGGGGGCTTTGTCCGCGGGTATAAAAATGTAGCCGGGGATCTACTGTACGGCAATGTGGCCACCTACTTTGCCAGACATGGCATGATTGGCGTGAATGCCACGTACCGTCTTGCCCCCGATCATCCATGGCCCGCAGGAGCGGATGATGTCGGCGCCGCACTTGGTTGGGCAAGGGACAATATCTCGGACTTTGGTGGGGATCCTGATAAGATCATAGTAATGGGCCAATCCGCCGGAGCCACGCATGTGGCAACTTATGCGTTCCGCTTGGACATTCATGGCGCTGAAGGCCCTGGTTGTGCCGGCATCATCCTGATGTCCGGTATCTATCATTCGGTGGACGGGCCCATGGCGCCTAACTATGTTGCGTATTACGGAGAGCGGGTAGCCGACTACGCCAGAAAGATGGTGCAGGGCAATATGGATTGGGCCGGGTGTCCCGTGTTTATTTCCATTGCCGAGTTCGACCCGCCGCGGTTCCAGTTGTCCGGCATCAGCCTTATGAACGAACTGGCGTCGTGTCATGGCAACATTCCACGGATTAAGATGCTGCTAGGCCATAACCATATTTCCCAGGTGATGCATATTGATACGGACGACGAGACCTTTGGCGCTGAGGCCGTCGATTTTATTCGGACATGTGTGGAACGTTGAACCATGGGCGTTGTGTCAGTGCGCGAGATTACTAAGAGACACATGCTAGTGGCGGCAGGGACACAGACCTCCCTATGGTAATAATTTAATTCTATGGTCAGGTGCTATGGATGGCCCTCCAAACTTTTTCGGCTGTGAGCGGCATTTCAAGGTGCCTGACGCCGTGGTCTTTTAAGGCATGGTTCACAGCATTCATCACGGCGGGCAATGCGCCGGTGGTCCCAGCCTCGCCTGCCCCTTTTATTCCGAGAGGATTTGTCTTAGCGGGCACGGGATTGGAGATAACCTCAAAGGTACAAAAATCGTCCGCCTTGGGCATGCTGTAGTCCATAAGCGAGCCCGATAGCATTTGCCCATTGCCAGGGTCATACACAATGTTTTCCATCAAGGCCTGTCCTGCGCCTTGAACGATCCCACCGTGGACCTGTCCTGTGAGAGTAAGCATATTCACTACTGTTCCAACATCGTCTACGGCAATATACTTTACGATCGTCACTTTGCCAGTGTCCTCATCGATTTCGACTTCACATACATGGCAACCATTGGGGTAGCTAGCGGCCTCCGGTGTGTAGGTGGCATTTTCATATAGCCCGATTTCTACTCCAGGCGGCACCGCGGTGGGCGTGAATGCCGCTTTGGCAACATTTCGTATGCTGACTTGTTTGTCAGTACCCGTGACGAGGAAGCGTCCCTGGTCGAACTCAATGTCCACTTCGGCAGCCTCCAGCATGTGTGCTGCGATTTTTTTTCCTTTTTCAATGATTTTATCGGCGGCATATCTAATGGCGCCACCGCCGGTGACCGCTGATCGGGAGCCCACCGTTCCCATACCGAAACTCACCTTGTCCGTGTCACCCTCTTCAAAGCGAATGTCATCGGTGTCCATGCCCAGCATGTCGGAGATCATGATTTTGTACATCGTATCATGCCCTTGGCCCTGGCCTTTAGTTCCAGCAAGAACGGTGACGGTGCCAGAGGCATCGAACCGGAGCTCGGCATATTCGGGGCGGGGTCCACTTGCCTGCTCGACCATCTGGATCACGCTGAGCCCTCGAAGCTTTCCATGCTTTGCTGATTTGGCCCGACGGTTTTCAAAGCCCGAAATATCTGAAGCTTCCAATGCCAAATCCATGTTCTTTTCGAACTCACCCGAGTCGTATTTAAATGACAGGCCGGTTTGATAGGGCATTGCATCTGACGGAATCATGTTGCGACGTCGAAGATCGATCCGATCAATGTTCATTTCACCGGCCGCCAGGTCAATCATCCGTTCCAAAACATAACTGGCCTCGGGACGGCCTGCTCCTCGATATGGCGTCGTCGATTGGGTGTTGGTGTAGACGCAGGTAACTTCCACATGGATGGCGGGGGTTTTGTAAACGCCTGCGAGGCCTCCCAGATTCATGAATGTTGGCACCATGCCAGAACCTGCCGTTAAATAGGCACCCAAATTGTTAGTATTACGGATGCGCAGGGCGAGAAATTTACCATCGCTATCAAGGGCGAGTTCGGCTTCGGTGACCACATCCCTTGCGTGATCATCGGCGATGAATCCCTCACTGCGTTCGCATACCCACTTAACGGGCCGGTCCAGGTTCTTAGCGGCCAGGAGACAGAGCCTGTTTTCCGGGAAGTGGGTGTCTTTAAGGCCAAATGCACCGCCAATATCTTTGGCAACCACTCTGACCTTTGTTTCTGGGATGTTCAGGATTTCTTGTGCTAGTTGTCTGCGAGAGCTATGTGGGCTTTGGGTGTCGCAATACATCGTATAGCGATCTTCATACCGATCATAGGTGGCCACGCAGCCCCGGGTCTCCATCGCGTTGGTCGAAATCCGATTAATGACAAAGCGCTGGCGCGTGACATGACTTGCTTTTTTGAAAGCGGCGTCGACAGCGACTTTGTTACCGAACTCTGCAACATTGGAAACATTATTTGGAAATTCGTCATAGAGCTGTGGGCTCTCGGGGGCCATCGCTAGTGCGGTGTCGGTCACGACGGGCCGTTCATCATAATCTACATGAACTAATTCCGCTGCATCTTTCGCCTGCGAGAGTGTTTCGGCGACGACAAAGGCCACGGCATCACCGATCATACGAACGCGATCACCCACTAATCCAGGATGAGAGGCCCAGTACTCCGGATCGCCATCCGTGGGGCGTTTTCGGGGTGGGAAGTGAGGGCGGGTCATGCCATAGCCCGCACCTTCAAGGTCCACATGTGTATAGATCGCGAGAACACCCGGCGACGCCTTGGCCGCGTTCGTATCAATGGCGAGAATATCAGCATGAGCGAATGGAGAACGGACGGTGTAACCCCATACCATATCAGGGAATTCTAAATCACTCACATACTGTCCGCAGCCTTTAAGGAGTCTGGGATCTTCTGTTCGAGGCACCGGTTGCCCCATTCCAAACATGCCCATGTTCGGTTCTCCACGTGTTAGTTTTTAGATTAACAATCTTGCAAAACGGTCTTCAGAAATACAATGCAACAAATTCCATTTGGCGTCCGCACGCGCGTCTTCATAATCCCTCGTCCGCCTTGAGTGTTACGCTCAATTATCAGTTATTTGAAACCGAACATGTGAACTATTAAGAGTAGTCCCACCATAGAGATAGGTATGCCGTATGGTATGCCGGCGGGGGTGCCCTTTGGCGGGTTAAGCCACCAGGGCTCCCGTCCCCGGGGTTTTCCCGACAAGACTTTTCTCACATACAATGTAAAAAGGGCGAGTAAACCGCCTGAGACAGCCACCATCAATAGCAGTTGGATGGTCATGCCAGGGCCGGTCCAGATGACGGTCGCCGCCATTAGCTTCACATCGCCGCCGCCAATAACCCCAAGGGAGGTAAGGCTGCGTCCTATCAGGTAGATTAAAGCGCCCAATCCATAATGTAAGGCGAGTTCTGTCGCCGTCATGTTTAAAGTATATGCGAACGGCACATAAAAAGCGGCTACGGTGGCCGGGCACCAATTGGGGATTGTCAGTGAGCTAAAATCAGAAATAGCCGCAGCAATTAGGGCTCCGACAACGATCAGGGCCGAGAGCCAGGACAGGAAAGAGAGTGTAATGTCCACAACCACCTCTTGTTTGGCTGCTTGGATCAGAGGCAATCGAAGAACAAATCCGCTCTCAGAAGACTTAGTTCGCCAAATTTTTGGAGAAGTTGTCGATCATGGTGCCCAGGTCGGTGCCCACCAAAGTCAGGGAGGCTACAATAACAATCGCGATCAAAGCAGCAATCAAGGCGTATTCAATCGCTGTCACACCGGAATCGTATTTCCATAGCTTTTTTATGAGAGGTGTTAGTGACCACGTCATTGAAGAGTCCACTCCTGAATTTCTCTTATTCCAACACCCTGATAGGTATTTTTCGTTATTAGTTTTGATAGATAGCCCACGGTCTGCTGCGAACCGCTATGGTGACCAGTTTCACTCTCAGCGTCGCAAAAATCAAATTTTGAGTCAAGTTGAGTGCGATTAAACATCAGATCTATTATTAGTTAATTGATTGATTTTATTCGCAGAAAATAAAGCACATCGGTTCTCGTTCACTTTTTAACATATTCCCTTCGCAATCTGTGCGAGCTCTTCTGCTTGGCTTCGGCTATTTCCAAGCGAGGCGATGGCATCACGTCACAGAATAAGCTCAGGCTTCCCCATCATCGGGTCGCCATCAAAAGATGCCGCAATCAACCACTTTTCCTGAATTGTGCCATTTGTTAGCCGCTCGGCTAAATTGATTGAGACTGAACGAGCGTGGCTGACATGTCTTAGATAAGTCTCTAGCCGACGACAGAATGACTCCATGCCCAAGCACACACAAAATGCTTATCCCTAAACCAGTTCACCTAATCTGGCCTCCCGAAAAGCTATATATAGGCCGGCGCCTACGACGAGCCCGATTCCGGCCCAGGTCACCGGACCCGGAAGTGAGTCAAAAACGATCATGCCAAATAAAGTGGCCGCGACCAGTTGCGTGTATTGAAAGGGTGCCAGGGTGCTCGCTGGGGTGTACAAAAAAGCTGTAATTAAAAAAATCTGGCCTACGGTCGCAAAAATTAGAAAGATTGATATAAGAACAAAATCCTCGGCCCGGGGTACCGTCCAGGTGAATGGCAGGACAGGCAGCAGAAGGACAACCCCAAGCATGGCTGTATAAGTCACGGCAGCTAGCGGCGGCTGGACTGCAGCGAGCCTTCTATTTGCGACGTAGAACAAGCCTAGGCTGATGCCTGCGGCTAGTCCGATGAAGTAACCCAGGCGTTCGCCCCCCATGTCCGGCCGTAAGATAACTAACATCCCCACAAATCCCATCATCACCGCTAATGTACGATGCAGTCCCAGTTTCTCGCTCAATAGAAGGGGTGAGGTTGCCGTCACGACTACGGGAGCAATGAACACCATGGCCGTGGCATCGGTGAGAGGAATGAAGTTGAGGGACCAATAAAACAGAGCAACCCCGACAATACAAAGGCTCCCCCGAAGAGTTTGTGCTCCAAGACGTCGGGGTTGAGTGATGGCAGCGCCGTATTTTTTGCAAATGATCGGGATTAAAACTACGCTGGTGAATACCATTTGGATCCAGATGAGCATGAGAGGGGAATACTCGGCCCCTAAAATTTTCGCGATACCGTCCTTCACCGCGTTCAAGGACAGGGCTATTACCAGACAGATAATTCCCAGGAGATGAGGTGACAGCAGCCGGGCGCGCGCCACAGTGGTTAATCCCGTGCGGGGACCGCGACCGTTCTGCGCTGGCGATAGTTCGCCAGCAAAATGGCTGCGAATATAAGAAAGAAGCCGATGACCACCCTCGCGGTAATGGGTTCGAATAGTAGCCAGGCTGCCAAAAAAATGGCTGTAACCGGATTGAGCCCCACTGTGATTGCCGCCTGGGTCGGTGTTATCCGCTGTAATGCCTGGCCCCAAGAAAACATCATTAGCGCTCCGCCCGGTACTGTCAGCAGAAAGACAATAAACCAGCCAGTTAGATCAAACTCTAGGGATCCAGAAAACGGATTTTCTATAATCATGGCAAGGATGAACAATACTGAGACGCCGATAAGCATGGTGAAGATCATTACTGGCAAATTTCCGTACCGAACCAAATATTTACCGGAAAAAACGTTGAACGATGAGGCACAGAGCATTCCCAAAAACATATACATATCGCCCCGAAGCGCATGGGGAGCGATATCTTCGACATTTTCGCCCAGAGCAATCATGGTACCGAAGATGGCAGTCAGAACAGCCACAACCTTCAAGGGGGTTAAGCGCTCGACCCCGAATAAGGCGGCCATCGACATCGTGATGAGAGGCATGGTGGCAAACAACAGGCCTCCCCGGGCCGCGGTCGTGTCGGCCAGTGCGGTGGCCATGAAAAACGGGAATGCGGCAAACATCACTGCTCCAATGAGCGATAGAGCGACCAAATCTTTACGGGCGAAAATCGGCAGCCGGATTTTTGCGACCATGAAACCCAGCAATATTATTGCCGCTCCGCCATACCGAATGGCGGTTAGAGATAGAGGTTCAGTATCTTCGATGATCATCCGGGTAAAGACCACCGTCGTGCCGCCCAGAGATGTGGACAAACAGGCCCAAAATATTCCCCATAGGGTAGTTTTTAGATTGATGGGAGAAGCTGACATAATTGACTTGTAGTGTTTTGTTCGCGGGCAAAAGGATGACGTGGCATATAGGCCTGGTGAGAGACGGTCAAGCGTGCCTCAGCCGACTGGCGAGCCGATCTTAGACCCGCGCACCCTCGGGCAGGTAGATTAATTCGATCAGCACGCCTTCAGGGTCCTGCAGAAAAATCTGGCGAATTTCTGTGTCAACAACATCACTGGTACTATAGGAAATTTCATGGGAGTCCAGGTGGGCCCGCGTGGCTTCATAGTCTTTGATCTGAAGTGCAAAGTGCGAAATGGAAGCATCCTTGGAACCTGTAAGCATTTCATTACTCGGGTGGGTGCGAATAATGTGTACGACCGGTTTGTCACCCGCGTACATCCAGTAACCCGGCCGATCAAATTCCGGGCGGGGGCCCTCTTTCAGGCCAATAATCTCTCGGTAAAATCGCGCGGACCGCTCAACGTCGTCAGACTCAACGTTTACGTGATCTATGTTTGAAACTTCAATAGACATACAAAGAGTATGCCTTGTCGGCTCGCGTTCGGAAAGTATCTTCGGAGTTCTGAGGTTACCTTTCACGGTATTCAATGCGGAACAAGACTGGCATTTCTGTAAGAATGAGTTGAGAATGAGCGATATCTGAGGAGGAAATTCACATGTCAAAAGCACTTGTCGTTACTGGGGGCAGCAGAGGAATCGGGCATTGTGTATCATTGGGTGCCGTTGGCGAGGGATGGGACGTGTGCGTTAACTATGTCCGTAATGACGAACGTGCCCGCGAAACGGTGGCGCAGATCGAAGCGGCTGGAGGCCGGGCCGTTGCCGTCCCAGCCGATGTCGCCAAGGAAGAGGACGTTATCCGCTTGTTCGAGACCTGCGAACAGAAACTTGGGCCAGTGAAAGGTGCGGTGAACAGCGCAGGTATCGTAGAACCTTACGGCCTCATGGAGGATCTTGATTACCAAAAGATGCTGCCGCTTATCGATATCAACGTTAATGCGGCCCTGATCGTATCTCGGGAAGCTGTTCGCCGGATGTCTCCCCGTCTTGGTGGGGATGGCGGCTCGATCGTGCTACTGTCTTCGGTGTCTTCCCGCCTCGGCGGCGCTGGTTACTGTATACCCTATGCAGCCTCTAAAGGGGCCGTCGACGCGCTCGGTTGGGGACTTTCTCAGGAGGTGGCACGAGACGGTATACGCGTCAATGTGGTGAGCCCTGGCCTAATCGATACGGAAATACAACCGGTGGGCCGGGTGGAGAAAGACGGACCCAACCTACCTGCGGGCCGAGCTGGCCGACCGGAGGAAGTGGCGAAAGCCATCCTTTGGCTTCTATCGGAAGATGCCTCTTATGTCTCCGGCAGCAATCTCGCGGTATCTTACGCGAGGTGAATGGCACGCATGTCTGATCTTAGGGGTAAAACGCTTTTCATCACAGGCGCAACACGGGGCATTGGACATGCTATCGGTCTGCGGGCCGCGCAGGATGGGGCTAACATCGTCATCGCCGCCAAGACAGTTAAACCGCATTCAAAATTGCCGGGCACTATCCAGAGTGCGGCGGCCGACATGGAGGCCGCTGGCGGCTCCGCATTGGCTGTCAGGTGTGACATCAGGGATGAAAAGCAAATTGAGGCCGCGGTTGCGCAAGCTGTCGAGACCTTCGGGGGGATCGATATCTGTGTGAACAATGCCAGCGCGATCAGCATGACCGACACACCGAGCACGCCGATGAGGCGCTATGACCTTATGCATCAGATCAATGCGCGAGGTACTTTTGCAACCACGCAAGCATGTTTGCCTCATCTCATGAAAGCGGAAAATCCGCACGTTTTAACCCTTGCTTCTCCTATTAATCTCGACCCGAAGTGGTTTGCTAAATACACCGCATATACCATGGCTAAATACGGTATGAGCCTGTGTGTAATTGGCCATGCGGCAGAGTTCAGGCAATATGGCATTGCCGTGAATGGCCTTTGGCCGGCGACCTTGATTGCTACGGCAGCGCTTAATCTGGTGCCGGGTGCCGACATTGAGAGTGGGCGAACTCCCGACATAATGGCTGATGCTGCGCATGCCATTCTGACCAAAGATTCCCGGACTTGTTCTGGTAGTTTTTTTATCGATGAACACTGCTTGAGGGACGAAGGCGTTACGGATTTCACAAAGTATGCCGTAAACCCCGAAAGGGAACTCGTTCGAGATATCTTCTTGGACGAGGAGCCTTACGGGGTAGGTTGATCTGCTAGCCTAATCGAAGCCTGCGATAACTTCCATAAACGGGGCAGCGAAATCACGCAGCTTCGCGCTCCCCACCCCATAGACCCGTGAGAATGACTCTTCCGAGGATGGCCGGTGGGCTGCCATCTCCGTCAGGGAGCGGTCGCGAAATATGGCATAGGCGGGCACGCCGCGTTCTTTTGCAAACTGGAGACGTAAACGTTTGAGGGCGGCAAGAAGAGCTTTGTCGCTATCCGTTAATTCTCCCAGCGTCGTGCTGACATGAACTTTCGGCAACACAGAGTTGGGTCGGAGCGTCTCACGCCGAAATAAAAACCTACTGCCTTCGCGTAAGAGATCTTTTCCGTTTTTGGTAAGCTGCAATCCGCCATATCCACTGACATCCATGTGGAGATATCCCGACGCGATCATTTGTCGAAGGATAGATCCCCAGGTTGTTTTATCCTCTGTTGCGCCAGCACCATAAGAGGACACGCGTTTGTGTCTAAACTGCCTTATTTTCTCTGTGTCTGCGCCCCGAAGAACGTCGATGATATGCGATGCCCCAAAACGCTGACCTGTCTCCTGGATAGTGGTGAGTGCCCACCCTGCCAACGCAGTCCCGTCGTCGAGCACGGGCGGGCAGAGACAGACATCACAGTTGCCGCATGCGCTGCTTTCTTCACCAAAATATGTGAGAAGCGCGCGGCGTCGACATTCCGGGGTTTCGCAATAAGCCAGGAGAGCGTCGAGCCGTTTATGTTCCCGCCGCTTATGTTCATCATCTCCATCGTCCTCTTGGATGAACTGACGGCGCTGGCGGATATCGTCCAGGCCATAGAGCATCAGAGCTTCAGCAGGTTCGCCATCCCGACCAGCGCGTCCAAGTTCCTGGTAATAAGCCTCGATGTTACCGGGCAAGTTGGCGTGGAACACAAACCGGACATCGGGCTTATCGATGCCCATACCAAATGCAATGGTAGCCGTCATGATAACGCCTTGGTCGTTCTTGAAAATATCCTGATGCGTGCTGCGATCTGCCGCGCTAAGCCCGGCATGGTAAGGCAACGCCCGGTATCCCTGGGCGCACAGAAAAGCCGCCGTTTCCTCTGTTTTTTTTCGCGATAGGCAATAGACGATACCGCTTTCCCCGACATGCATGGCGAGAAAATCGAGAAGCTGATGTTTATTATCGCGGCGTGGTTCTACAGACAACCTAATATTTGGGCGGTCGTAACCGGTCACAAAGGCGCGACCTGGCCTTTTAAAAAGTCTGTCTGCAATATCCGCACGGGTAGCTGCATCGGCTGTTGCCGTGAAGTCAGAAATTGAAGCTGTCGGAAATAGGTCTGAGAGACGTGTGAGCTCCTCATAATCTGGACGAAACGATGGACCCCAGCGCGAGATGCAATGCGCTTCGTCAATGGTGATCTGGCCGACTGGTAATTTCTGTAAAGCCGCGATCATGCGCGTCGTCATCAGCCGCTCGGGCGCGATATAAAGGATTTGGATCTCACCTGCTACCACGCGCTCCCAGATGGCCACATTGGCGCCTCGGTCACGGGATGAATTCAAGGTCTCTGCCGCCACGCCGCTGAGCTTGAGAGCAGCAACTTGGTCCTCCATCAGGGCGACCAAAGGGGAAACCACAAGGGTAAGGTCGTCGCGGAGCAACGCCGGGATTTGATAGCAAAGAGATTTACCAGAACCTGTGGGCATTACGGCCAACACATCTTCGCCCGCCCGGATAGCTTCAACTACATCCTCCTGGCCAGGACGAAATTTTGGATAACCAAAAGTATCGCGAAGAATTCGCAAGGCGGGAGAAATATTTGATTGCAAGAGAACGTGACTTCCGATTGTTACTCGTTATCTTACCAACTTGTATCCCTTAGCAGCAATTAATTCTTGTGGTCAAAAAGCCCCGTTTCCTCGGAGAGACATTTCGAACGCCACGATGGTAACACCTTTCATTTGAGTGAAAATGATAGGCGCTGCTGGAGGAATGCAGCCAATACAGCCCCACGAATGGATTGCGCGGTGATTGACAGGTGCCCTGGCTTGGAGGAGCTTATACGTGTTTTTCGAGCTTATTCGGAAGTTACGCGCCATGGCTAACATGAGGAGAAATTGATGACCACGGAACTCTGGCGACAATCAGCCGCTGATTTGGCGGCCGCTATTCGTGGCAAAGAAGTGAGCGCTACGGAGGTGCTGGAGGCCCATTTATCCCGCATCGCTGCTACCAACCCCACAATCAACGCAATTGTCACATTGAGCGAGGATATCGCCCGGAGTCAGGCCACGAATGTGGATAAAGCGGTTGCCGGCGGTGAGCGACTGGGTCCCATCGCAGGAGTGCCTGTTGGCATCAAAGATACCACTGATACAGCGGGAGTCCGGACAACCTACGGATCCCCCTTATTTGCCGACAATGTGCCGAAAAGAGACGATATAATGGTGTCGCGGTTAAAAGAGGCGGGCGCTGTCATTATTGGTAAAACTAACAATCCAGAATTTGCTACAGGGGGCAACACCTTCAATGATGTTTTTGGTGCAACGCTCAATCCTTGGGATACAAATTTATCGGCAGGCGGATCTACAGGTGGTGGCGCGGCTGGCCTGGCGTCTGGAATGTTCCCGTTAGCATCCGGTTCCGATCTGGCAGGCTCTCTCAGAATACCGGCGGCATTTTGCGGAGTGATGGGACTGCGCCCCACCGTTGGCCTAGTGCCGTCTGGCCCGAGCAACATTCCCTTTGATCCTCTGGGTGTTTCCGGTCCCATGGCCCGGACAGCGCAAGATTTGGCTATGTTCCTGGAAATCATCAGTCAGCCACACCGTAGCGATTCATTCTCGCACCAGAGCAGGTTCAAAGCATCGGAGAGCCACCAGGCCGGACATCTCCGAATTGCCTTTGTCCAGGATGTGTGCGGTATTGATGTCGAGGAAGGCATCGCAAAAGTATGCCGAGACGCCGCTCAAACACTTCAAAAAGGCGGTCACACAGTGGAGGAGGTTGCCCTGGATTTTCGCGACGGCCGGTCGTCATTTTTGACACTGCGGGCTCAATGGATGGTGACTAAGAATCTCGACCTTCTCGACCGTATTGACGAACTGGGCGAAAATCTCGCAGGTAATATTCGAGCAGGGCTTGATCAGAAGCCGATCGATATCGCTCACGCAGAAGCCATTCGCAACCGGCTTTGGAAGCAATTAGTTGAGATGTTTGAGACCTATGATGTCATCGCAACTCCGACTTTGCCGATACCACCATTCCCGGTGACACTGAACTACCCTGACAGCATCAACGGCCAAAAGATGGCTAACTATATCGAGTGGGTCGGGCCGAGCCTCGTGTTTTCACTCTTTGGTGTGCCTGCCTTGTCCGTTCCGGCCGGACTGACAGGTGGGCTTCCAGCTGGTCTTCAGCTCGTAGGCCCTCGCTTCAGTGAGAGTAAACTGATCTCACTCGCAGACCAAGTGGCCCAGGAGCGACCGGTGCCCCTTGCCGATCTAGGTTAAGTCGTAATAGCCGCGCTGTACGGGTAAAGAGATACGTCCTTTCTTCTGAGTTTACCACTCTCTCCGTGCCATCGAGCACTTGGATTATGAGCCCACTGTTTCGGGTCATCCGGTCGCTCGTGACGTTTAGTGAACTATAGGTAAAATGACATTACTTCTTCCTCTGACCCCCTTCTTAAATAAAATAGTGTGAAGTTGGGTTCGCGGGAGAGAAAATGGGCAAGAAGAAATGCTTAGAGCCTAAAACCATTTTTGATCAAAAGGTGTAGCACGAAGACTGAGGTGCCTTCTTTGATTTCTCTTTGGATGGCTTAATAAACTACTCATAAGTTACAGAAAACCACGCATCTGACCACTGCGAATGCGGTCGTTATTGATCATTTGATCATTCATCAAGTATGGTTGAACTGGAAGCAACAATAACCAGGGAAATTTGGCGGCGCGGTGACGTGGCCGCCCCCTAAAGGAGAGGACCAAACCTATGGCCAAAAGTGTCATTATAACCTGCGCCGTTACCGGAGCCATCCACACCCCTACCATGTCGGAACATTTGCCCATTACGCCGAATGAGGTAGCGGAGGACGCGATTGGGGCGGCAGAAGCTGGAGCGTCCATCCTTCATCTACACGCTCGGGATCCAAAGGACGGCAGTCCAACACCGGATCCAGATGTTTTCATGGAGTTTCTGCCGCGGATCAAGCAATCTACTGACGCCGTCATCAACATCACGACTGGCGGTGGTCACGGTATGACACTGGAGGAACGTTGCGCTGGCGCCCTACGCGTCAGTCCGGAGATGACGTCGCTAAATATGGGGTCCATGAATTTCGGCCTGTTTCCGATTCTTGACAAGCCGTATGATTGGAAACATGAATGGGAGCCGGCATACCTGGAAATGACGCGCGACTTTATCTTTCGTAACACCTTTAAGGATATTGAGTGGGTCCTGAAAGAGCTTGGTGAAGGCCATGGGGTTCGCTTCGAGTTTGAGTGCTACGATACGGGCCATCTCTACAATTTGGCCCATTTTGTAGACAGGGGTTTGGTCAAGCCACCGTTCTTTGTTCAAACGATTTTTGGTATCCTGGGAGGGATCGGAGCAGATATAGAAAACCTCATGCATATGCGGCGCATCGCTAACAAACTGTTCGGCGAGGAAAACTATGAGTGGTCGATCTTGGCCGCAGGGCGTCATCAGATGAGCTTTACGACGACGGGTGCCATCCTGGGAGGCAACGTGCGGGTAGGCCTTGAGGACTCCCTTTATATTGGCAAGGGTGAGTTGGCCAAATCGAATGCGGACCAGGTGGCTAAGATCCGCCGTATTGTTGAAGACATGTCTCTCGAAGTAGCGACACCAGCGGAGGCCCGCGAGCGTTTGGCTCTGAAAGGTGGCGACAACGTAAGTTTCTAGCCAGTTTGTCAGCTATCCTTTTTTCACTGGGTTGACAGATTACAGGGTCCCACAACCGACAGCATCACGGTTAGGGTCGGCTCTTAAACTCATCGGGGTGTCGGCGCTCGGCAAGGTGTGTAATTTGACTCAATTGCACCACCGTTGGAACTCTAGGGCCCTTTAGGTCAGGTTGCGACGCCGCCCCGCTGGGCGGACAAAAGGAGCTGTAACAAAAAGGAGCAACAGACATGATCACAAAAATAGGTGTGATTGGATTGGGAGCGATGGGGGCCCTTTATGCTCGTCATCTGTTGAAAGCGGGCTACGGGGTTGTTGGCTGTGATCTAGACCCGGCCCATGAAGCAGCATTGGAAAAGGAAGGTGGCGAGGTGGCTGCATCGCCCCAGGAAGCCGCAGACAGGGTAGAGATCCTGATCACGTCCCTTCCCAGCCTAGCCGCGCTCGAGACTGTCATTGGAGGGGAGGATGGGATCATTCATGGCGGCAAGGAAGGTCAAATACTGATTGATACCTGCACCCTAAAAGTGACAGACAAAGTTACCTTGGGGGAACAGATGGCGGAGGCGGGCCGCGTGTTTTTGGATGCGCCCATCAGCGGAACCCCTCCCATGGTGGCTGACCTCAAAGCCTCCCTTTATGTTGGCGGCGATGAGGATGCATACACGACCTGTAAACCCGTTATAGAGGCATTTACGGGTTCAAATTTTTATGTCGGTCCCGTGGGGGATGCTTCTAAGATGAAAATTCTAGCGAATTATCTCGTTGGCGTGCACACGGTGGCGGCAGCCGAGTGTATGGTATTGGGCATGAAAGCGGGTCTGGACCCGACCCTGATACATGATGTGTTGCCCAAGGGGGCAGGTGGCTCGACTATGCTCCAGGTGCGGGGCGAGTATATGGCAAAATCGGATTATCGCTACGAGGATGGTACGATTTTCGACATAATCCGTAAGGACGCTTCGATTATTTCCGAATATGCGGCTGAATTGAACGCGCCGATCAATTTGTTCGCGGCGGCGCGTCAGACCTTTAACTCAGCTGTGGCTCTCGGCTTGGATCAAATGGAATTGGCAGCCGTGTGCCGAGCGGTCGAAGTGGCGGCCGGTTATAAACGTGACACGGTGGAATAAAGTAATAGACCGGCGAGGAGACAATATTGTTTTCTTCCTGGACTAATAACCAATAGGAAACGAACTCGACTCCCTAATAACCATTTGGCTCCAACCAAATTTTGTCACTAGTTTTTTTGGGTTTCTTGTCCTATTTTTGACGATATTCCATACGCTAATCACGAGGCTTACTGGTGTTGCGGGTGTCTACTCGAGCATAAAATATAAGAGCACTGACCACGACTAAAACGCCCACAAATTGCAGGGGAAGGAGGACCTGACCCAGCAGCAAGAAGGAAGTGCCCGTTACGATAAGGGGTTCGAGATTGGAAAAGAATGTTGACGCGCCCGCTCCGATAAGAGCGATGGAATAGAAAAATCCGATCATTGCGACAGCGTATGAAAGGTTAGATATCCAAAACCCCATCCACCCACTGGCATTTACTGGCATTTCCAACTCGCCGCGAATGGCAACTACTATCAGCATCGTCAAAGAGGCGGCCACCGAGATATAAAGCGTCGCCTGGCGGGGGTCGGCCCCACCGATCAGACGATCACTCACGGAGGAGACGGTTGCGAGACCCGCGGCGGCGATCGCTGCTAAGATAATGCCAAGGGCGTCCAATTCCCCAAACTGCACACCCAGAGTGAGCGAAAGCCCCAAAAACGCTATAAGCGCACCAATGATTTTCGCACGCCCGAACGCGTCCCAGCCCGTGACGGCAAGAATAATGCCCGTGAAAATCGGAAATAGGTAAAAGATCAAAATGGCAATCGGGATGGGTAGCAGGTTGATCGCCGTCAACAGAGCAAGGGTATAGATGATTGTTATAACGCCCAAGATGCTAGCACCCAGCCCATGACGCCACGCCACTATAAGTGGCTGTTTTTGCATGAACAGTATAATCAACAGGAAGATCGCTGGTAGAAGAAAGCGGGAGGCACTGAGCGTAAAAGGCGTGGCGCCGCCCTGATAGGCAAGTCCAGCGAATGTGTTGGAAAGCGCAAAGCAGACTGCGCTTCCGATCGCCAATATCAAACCTTTTCTATAATGTGATTGCTCCACCCTGCCAAACTCCTTAAATTTATAGATTGAACTTTAGGAAGTATGGGGGTCAGAAACCAGGGCCGTGTCGTGTCTGCGGGACCCTGATTCTGGGAAAGACGGGGGGTACAGTTCATCCGACTACTTTTTGGTCTGTCAATAAAGACATAAATTCATATAAACGGGTAGCCCAATCAAAAGGATGATTGGTGGAACTTTCTTAAATAAATAACCCAGAAAAGTTACACTCTGAGAGTGCGATCTAGATTGATTGGAAGCAATAATATATGTTGGTATACGCTCGGCTTTATAGAAGGCCGCAGAGATATACACAGGCACTAGGAGATAGCCTAAACAGGTAGGTTATTAATGTTTTAAGATGAGAGCGTTCAGAGAGACGTGTTGTAATCGAACCGCCGCGTCTCTGGCCCCTTATTTTTATGAAATAAAAGCACTCTTTGACCAGTTGTAGCAGAATATCACTGTCCTTATGCTCAGGACTTAATCCGGTAGCAAATTAGATGAAAGAGCTCATCAGGCGCCTAATGGCGAAGCCTGGAATAGCCACAGAGTTGATAGTGGCATCGGTTTTTATCAGTGTGCTTGCACTTGCTAGCCCTATCTTTGTAATGCAAGTGCTAAACCGCTACGTCTCTCAGGGCGTCGACTCAACCCTCGTGACCCTGACGGTTGGTGTGCTTGTAGCCATTGCTTTAGAACTCGCGTTCCGGCAGGCACGCCTGCATCTTGCTCAGCGTGTGTCGGCTGACTCTGATGAGGGCATGAGTGCCGATGGCTATAAAATCCTGACCAGGTCGAAATTAGGGTCTCTGGAGCAGGTCGCGCCGGATTCGCGCCGGGAGATTATTAACGGGATAAACAACGTGGAGCAGGCCTTTAATGCCTCAAATATTTGTGCTGTTCTCGATGTTCCGTTTGCTCTTTTCTTCGTTTTTGTACTGTACCTCCTAGAACCCGCTATTGCTCTGGTTGTCTTAGCGTTTTTGGCCATTGTCTTTTTAGGAGGTCTCTGGGGAGCGGCGTCCACCGCAAAAAAAAATTCCGACCTCACTCGTGCTTCAGGCGCGTCGAGTGCACTGATTGGCACTGCGGTGCGGGAAGCAGAGACCGTCCGGGCCTTCAATGCGGGAACTTTTTTACGGTCTGCCTGGGGCGAACATTCAAGTCTTGTTCATGGCCTGAGACGTTTGGTGGGAATGCGGCAGGGACTGGTGCAATCTTTAACACAAAGTGCCAATGCTATCCTCAGCGTCGTCGTTATTGTTATTGCCGGAATTCTGGTGGTGCAGGGTGAACTGGACGTAGGTTCCATGATTGGTATCAATATTTTGGCGGCCCGCGCGCTACAGCCAATCTCGCGGTTTTCGCAACTGGGCACCAGTTTTACAAAGGCTAACCAATCTCTCGCGATGTTCGAAGAGTTTTCGAGGATGCCGCTTGAGAAAGAGAGCGGCTCCACCTTGACGGATTATGCCGGAGGCTTGGAATTGCGAGACCTTGCGTTCAGCTATCCTGGCAGTAAAGACCCACTATTTGAGTCACTTGACCTGGACATTAAGCCTGGGAACGTGTTGGTTGTCACTGGTAATAATGGCATGGGGAAAACGACCTTCGCAAAAGTACTGCTCGGATTATTAGAACCGACACGGGGACAGATTCTAGCGGATGGCCTGGATATACAACAGGCGGCTAGTGAGTGGTGGCGCAAACAAATCATTTATCTTCCACAAGAGCCGTCGCTCCTCAATGCCACAATTGCCGAAAACTTGTTGGTAAATTGCCCCGAAACGGGCGAGGAGGCTCTACAGCATGCCGTCGATGCAGCCGGTCTTCGCCGGTTTGTGGATGAGAGCGAAAATGGTCTTGAGACACCTGTGGTGGATAATGGCTGGCGTTTGTCCGAGGGAATCCGCCGTCGCATGGCGCTGGCTCGTGGGCTGATATCCGGCGGAAAATTGGTTTTATTTGATGAGCCCATCGAGAGCTTTGATGCGGAGGGCATAGCCACAGTCCACGCTATTTTGAGTGAAATGGCGAAGCAGGGAAAAACCATCATTGTCATGTCACATGATCCGAAGATTGTGAAAGGTCAGCACACGGTCCTGGACATCAATACAAAGCCGACCCCAAAAATTACCTTGATTCCCGCGGCTGGACAGGCGCGCGTTGCCAGTGAGCCCGAAACCCAGGTGTTGGAGAGCAACAAGTGATCCAGAGTCCTGATACCCCGGCTTTACCCGCTGAGCGGTTTAGAACAGTCCGCGCCCATGCGAGCTATGCTCTTTGTGTTCTGGCTACGACGGTATTCATTTTCTGGGCAGCACTTGGGACCCTGGATATCGTCAGCATGGCGACAGGTGAGGTGGTGCCGGCTTCGCAAGTAAAAACTGTCCAGCATCTGGAGGGCGGCATTGTTAGCTTTATTCATGTAAAAGAGGGGGACTT
>PBNV01000018.1 GCA_002723345.1 Rhodospirillaceae bacterium | reverse complement strand
TCGGGTTCGAGATCGGCATGTTTGCTGGATCCATCGCCTCCCTTACTGTGTTGGGCGCCCCTGATTTGATAGTTTTGACCCTCAAGGAGTTCGCTGAACAAGCTTACCGAATATGCCGAGCCGGAAACTTGCCACTCATGGTCGATGCAGATCATGGCTATGGCAACGCGCTTAATGTACGTCGTACCGTGGAGGAACTGGAGACCGCCGGCGTCTCAGGCATGAGCATAGAGGACACTGATTTGCCTCAAACCTATGGCGTGGACGGAAGGGCCCGGTTGATTTCTATCGATGAAGGAACGGCGAAACTCAAAGCTGCCTTGGATGCCCGGCAGGACCCGAAACTGGTCATAGCGGGACGGACAAGTGCTGCCGCCATTTCCGGTCTGGAGGACGCGTTGACGCGATCCAAAGCCTATGAAGCCGTGGGGATCGATGCCATGTTCTTCACGGGTCTTAATACAACGGATGAGATAGACGTGGTTTCCGATGCTCTTTCCATCCCCATTATTCTCGGGAGCACCCCGCCGGATCTGAACGATTTTGGCTATCTCGCCGACAAGGGAGTGCGCATTGCCCTGCAAGGGCATACTCCGTTCCTCGCAGCGGTAAAAACGGTCTATGATACGCTCAAGGATATTCGCAATGGGGTGTTACCCGCAGACCTCAAAGACCGGCACGATCCTGAAATCCTGAAACAAGTAACTCGGCATGAGACCTATAAACGATGGATCAATGAATATTTGTAGAACCGTTTAGTGGGAACGCGACGGGGTCCTCAGGCACTAATACCCTCGATGAGAATAGAGATGGTTTAAGAAGCTTCACGCATCCCCGACAAATTGAAAAGCACTCCATCTTACGACTCAGTCTTTGACTATTTTTGCAAAGAAAGGCGTAATAACCAGACAGAAGAAGCGCTGTGGAACTGTCGGGGCTAATAAATATAATTCGGCGCATATTAAGTTATATATTAAATCTATTCTTGCTAAACATGGCTGAACTTTAGATTCTTTATAATTGTTTAAATAAATTACCGGGGATAGTATTTTTTAAAATAATTCAGGTAATATATTTAGACATAAAATTTGAATTCCCATGTAATCAAAGATCCATCATGAATATAAATATTTTAAAATATATTCCAGGAATATTATTAAGTACGTTTGTTGCTTTTATTGGCATATTATTTAGCGATGCAATTGGCGTCTACCTAACGGGTCTTACAAAGAGTCCAATATCGCCGATAATGCTGTCAATAATTATTGGTCTTATATTGGGAAATTTTTTTACGATTAAAGAAGGGTTTCAAGACGGTTTGAGCTTCTCAATAAAATTTATACTTCGGCTCGGTATAGTGTGTCTTGGAATCCGGTTAGGTATTTTAGAAATCGTAAAAATCGGTGTTATTGGAATACCACTCATTCTCGTCATTATCGTGACGTCAATGTTATTTGTTTGTTATCTGTCGAGGCTTTTAAGTATATCAGAAAAGATGGGTTCTTTGATCGCGGTAGGAACAAGCATTTGTGGTGCTTCAGCTATAGTTGCAACGAGTCCAACAATTAAGGCAAATAATGAAGAAGTCTCATACGCCGTTGCAAATATTACAATATTCGGGCTCGTTGCAATGCTAATTTATCCATACTTAGCCCACTATATCTTTAACGGGGATGAGATAGCTATCGGTTTATTTCTGGGTACTGCAATACACGAAACAGCTCAGGTCGCTGGTGCCGGACTAATCTACGCTGAGCAATTTAATTCGCCCAATACTATGGACATTGCAACAATAACAAAACTGGTGAGAAATGTCAGTATGATCCTAGTAATACCAGCTATTAGTTACCTGTACATAATCCGCCAAAAACAAAGCGAAAATAAAGTAAAACCCTCCATCGCATCAATGTTCCCATTTTTTATTCTCGGATTTATTTTAATGGGTTTAATCAGAACCCTAGGCGATTACGGAATTGAAAACTTCGAAACAGCGTTTGGCGTTCTTCAAATGGAGCAATGGGAAAAATTCATACATGTCATACGATCTTCGGCTGAATACTTCTTGGCAATTGCAATGGCGGCTTTGGGTATCAACACTAATATTAAGTCGATCGTGGGGTTAGGCATGAGACCTTTTTATGTTGGTTTCTCAGCTGCCGTTTGTGTCGGGTTGGTGAGCTATCTGGGCATATTGGGTATTAGATATTTTGTTTAATAGATCGTTCCATACGGCGCCCCTCATAAAATCAAAACGGATATGTTTTGGCTAAACCCGTGTGAGAAATATCTCGTTAATGGATGTTTATGGCACGCATTAATCTCCTCAGATACAAGTCACGTTTGCCCCTTCGGCGATCAACACTACCTCTGCTTATGTGTAAAGATGAAGTGGGAGAATTTTAGATTGTGCGATTTGGCTTGCTCTCCGGGCTTTGAAACTGTGTCATCTACTGCATGAATGGCTCGAAAGAACATGATCAAATATGCGACGCCATCGTTATCGGCGCGGGCTTTGCCGGGATATATATGCTCTATGTGCTGCGAAAGGCCGGTCTGTGTGCAACTGCCTTTGAAACGGGCGGTGACGTGGGGGGCACCTGGTATTGGAACCGTTATCCTGGCGCCCGCTGCGATACCGAGAGCCTATTCTATTCCTATCAGTTCGATGACGCGCTGCAACAAGATTGGAACTGGACGGAGCGCTACCCAGCTCAGCCGGAAATTCTTCGCTACGCCCAGCATGTCGCGGAACGTTTTGATTTAAAGCGGGATATTAGTTTTAATACCAAAATTATTGACGCCCGGTGGGACGAGCGCGCGCAATTATGGACTGTCGCTACCGATACAGGGAGACGTAATAAATGCCGGTTTTTAATCTCGGCGGTTGGATGCCTCTCAGCCGTCAACATGCCGGATATAGACGGCCTCAACGAATTTACGGGCGAGCGATATCAGACCGGCCTTTGGCCACACGAGGGAGTAGACTTTCGAAACAAAACGGTAGCCATCATTGGCACCGGATCGTCCGCGATCCAGTCAATCCCCATAATTACCGAACAAGCCCAGAATGTAACCGTATTTCAGCGCACCCCCAACTACGTGGTTCCGGCCCAGAACCGCCCTCTGGACCCGGCGGAGGTGGCAAGAATTAAGGCCGATTATCCGGCGTTTCGGGCCAAAGCCAAAGCGACATATTCGGGTAATATTTTTCCCATTGGTGGTCCTTCCGCACTGGATGTCACTACCGAGGAAAGAGAAAGGGAGTATGAAAACCGCTGGCATACGGGCGGGCTTGGGCTGATGGGGGCTTTCCAGGACCTGCAAGTAAATCAAGCATCTAATGAGACGGCGGCAGAATTCGTGCGAAGCAAGATCCGTAAAATCGTTAAAGATCCGGAGGTGGCTCGCAAGCTCTCCCCTACCAATACGTTTGGATGCAAGCGGCTCTGCGTTGCAACTAATTATTATGAAACCTATAACCGGGCCAATATCTCGCTTATTGATTTGAACGACACACCCATTAAGTGCATCACGGCAAACGGTGTCAGAACCACAAAGCGCGACTATGATGTGGACATTCTCATCCTGGCCACCGGTTTTGACGCCATGACGGGGGCTCTCAATCGTATCAACATTCAGGGCACCAATGGGCAGAAATTGACAGATGCCTGGCGAAATGGGCCAGTATCTTATCTGGGCCTTGGGGTAAACGGCTTCCCAAATATGTTCACAATTACCGGTCCGGGCAGTCCATCCGTGCTGACCAACATGATCCCCACCATCGAACAACATGTGAATTGGATTGGGGCCTGTTTAGTGGCCATGAGCAAAAAGAATGCGACCCGGATTGAGGCCATTAAATCAGCGCAAAGCGAATGGGTCGCCTACAACGCAGGACTGGCGGATAAATCACTACGGGTTACCTGTAACTCATGGTATCTGGGGGCAAACGTGTCTGGCAAGGCCCGTGTCTTCATGCCCTTCGTCGGGGGCCTGCCAATGTATATTGAGAAATGCGAAGAGGTTGTTCGGGAGGATTACAAAGGGTTCGTAATCACTTAAACTTTATCCGGTGGGGAAACACAACAGAGAGACTTAATAGGGAGACAGGACTATGACCGATGACACGACGACTGTTCCGGTGCCCACACTCAGTGAGGTGGTAATCAAAACCGGTCGGTTCGACCTTCTGAAAGAATGGTATTCTAAGGCACTTTGTACGGAACCATTTTTTACCCGCCCGCGCCCACCCGAGACCTCCTGGACCGGTGCACAGCAAATTGCATTTTATAAATTGCCCGGCGAATATCCGTTCGCTCAGGTTTTTGGTATTTTTGAGGTAGATGGCACAACTGCGGTGCCAGGTGCAGATCCCGGCCTTCATCATTTTCAATTGGCACACGGCAGTTTCGATGAGCTGTTCGACCGATACGATCTTCTTAAATACCATGGGATCCTGCCAGCACATACGTGGAATCATGGCGTCAGCACGAGCTTCTACTATCGTGATCCAGACGGAAATCTCGCTGAGATGAATTGTGTCAACTTTGCAACCGAGGCGGAATTTTTCGGCTACTTTGAGACGGAGGCGTACAAAAAAAATGTCTCCGGCATCGAAATCGATCCGGACGACTATATTGGGCGCTATCGGAGTGGCACATCGCGCAAAGATCTGGTGAAAATAACGGTCTAAAGGTCAGAAGTGCAAAAAAACATTGCAGTTCCAAGAGAGGCAAATAATGAGACTGGGTGGCCTAGGTATACGTCTTACTAAATTTTGGGGGTCGTTTTTCGAAAAACGCTTGAAGCCCCTCTTCAAAATCACCGGTCACTGCGCAGGTTAGAAAAAGCTCTTTTTCCCTCGCGAGATGCGCCTGGAGGCTCGTGCTTTCTAGTGACTCGTTTACTAGGCGTTTTGCATTCCCCAACGCTTTAGCCGAGCCATTGGCCAGTTTTTTTGCTACATCTTCAACGGTGTTTTGCAAGGCATCCTCGGCAACCACATCGTTCACCATGCCGAGAGCGAGCGCCCGCGGTGCATCTATGGGTTTGTTCAAAAGAGCCATTTCCAGTGCTGCCCGTCGGCCAATCAATCGGGGCAGCAGATAGGCGGACCCGCCGTCGGGCGATGTACCAATCCCAGTATAAGCCATGGTGAATTTAGCAGTGTCAGCAGCGATGATGTAATCTCCCGCTAATGCCATTCCAATTCCGCCGCCGGCAGCAGCACCCTGCACGCCAGTGACAATGGGTTTATCCATTCCCGTCATCAAAAGTATGCATTCGTGGTAGACCTCTATTAGCCCCCCCGCGACATCTCTGATGTTCGAGAGATTTTCATAAAAATGCTTGAGATCCCCCCCTGCCATGAAGGCCCGTCCCGTCCCTTGGACAGTCACACACCGGACAGCAGGATCTTTTATACAATCCATCAGATGATCTTTAAATTGACCAGCCATTTCTCGGTTTATAGCGTTAAGGGCGTCAGGATTGTTAAACCTGATATCTGCTATCGCTCCAGATTTTTTATATAACACTAAATCCATGTTTATCCTCCCAGCATTACGCGGGGGCCCGTGACAAATTCCAGAGGCCTCCGTGGATTGATCTTAATAAATGGTCCTAATCTAGTGTCGCTGGCAAGAACATTTCCATTTGTCCCGCTGCGACGCACGACTTGATGGGCCAGTTTTTGAGGCTACATTTACGTGATCATGAAGCCACCAGTTGCCCAAAAACGCCCGAAAATATTTACTCATCACGGTCAGGATCGAACCGATGACTATGCTTGGTTCAAGGATAAAAACTGGCAGGACGTGATGCGCGACCCAGCCAAGCTTGACCCGGAAATTAGAGCTTACCTGGAAGCAGAGAACAAACATACGACTGCCTGGTCTAATGATAATGTTGATCTTCGGAATGACCTGCTGGCTGAAATGCGGGGACGTATCAAAGAGGATGAGAGTACCGTGCCTGCGCGAGACGGGGACTATGAATATGCCACGCGATACGAGCCCGGTGGACAGTATCCGATATTCACGCGCCGGAATACAGCCGGGCTGGAGACTGTGCTCCTGCACGGAGACAAGGAAGCCGAGGGCCAGTCTTTTTTCCGCATCGGCGGCTGCATCCATTCCACGGACCATAAAATGCTTGCCTATGCGGTGGACCTAAATGGCTCTGAACGGTATGACGTAAAAATCCGCGACCTGGAAAGCGGCCACAACCTAGCGGACAGCCTCCCCGACGCCAGCGGGAGTATGGCGTGGGCCGCCGATGGCGAGACCCTACTCTACACCATATTAGATGAAAACCATCGCCCCTATCGGGTTATGCGACATACCGTTGGTGACACCGTTATCAACGACGCCATAGTATATGAAGAGACAGACCCTGGGTTTTTCCTGGGTCTGGGAAAATCCCAAAGTGGTCGGTTTTTAGAAATTTCCGCTTACGATCATACAACATCGGAAGTACATCTTCTCGACGCACGTAATCCGAATGGAGACCTTCACGTGGTAGCGCCTCGCGATACCGGTGTTGAATATCAAGTCGCTCAAATCGGCGAAAGCTTATTTATCAACACTAACGCGGACGGCGCCGTTGACTTCAAAATCGTAGAAACCCCCCTCAGCAATCCCGGAAGGGAGAACTGGAGAGACCTCGTGTCCCATGAGCCCGGCCGCCTAATCCGGACCCTTTTGGAGTTTAAGAATCATCTCGTGCGCCTTGAACGTATCGCCGGCTTGCCACGGATCATTGTCCGTCATGTGGATACCGGAGCAGAATATCCAATTGAGTTTAGCGAGGATGTCTACGAACTCAGCCTAATACCTGGCTATGAGTTTGAGACCGATATTTTACGGTTTACCTACTCCTCTATGACTACGCCGAGCCAAACCTATGACTTCAACATCTTGGACCAGTCCCGGGACCTAAGGCAGGAACAAGAGGTGCCCAGCGGCCATGACCCGGCAGCCTATATAACCCGGCGGTTGTCTGCGACATCGCATGATGGCGTGGATGTGCCCATCTCGCTTCTGTATCATAAAGATACGCCGTTGGACGGCTCGGCATCGGTTCTGCTGTATGGCTATGGATCCTATGGCATGTCTATGCCAGCGTCCTTTTCGACCAATCGCTATTCCCTCGTAGACCGGGGCTATATCTATGCCATCGCCCATGTCAGGGGCGGTACGGAAAAAGGCTATGGCTGGTATCTGGATGGCAAACTACAAAAAAAACAGAATACGTTTCTCGATTTTATTGCTGCCGCCGACCACATGATCGAAGAAAATCTTACACGACCCGGTCGGATCGCCATTCACGGCGGCAGCGCCGGCGGTATGCTCGTGGGCGCCTGTGCCAATATGCGCCCCAGTCTTTGGGGTGCCGTGGTCGGCGAGGTTCCCTTTGTCGATGTACTCACCACCATGTGCGATACAGATTTACCTCTGACGCCGCCGGAATGGCCGGAATGGGGAAATCCAATCGAAAGCGCAGAAGCATACAAATATATCAAGTCGTATTCCCCGGTGGATAACGTGACCGCGCAGGCCTACCCACCCATGTTAGTGACGGCGGGTCTAGCCGATCCGCGGGGAACCTACTGGGAGCCCGCCAAGTGGGTGGCAAAGTTGCGCGCGCTCAAAACAGACACTAACCCACTCTATCTTCATACTAACATGACAGCGGGCCACGCCGGTGCCGCTGGTCGTTTTGACCGCCTAGAGGAGGTAGCACTGGTCTATGCCTTTTTGCTGGAAGTAATGAACGCCGCATAAGTTAAAAATGTCCGCTGACCTTTTTGTTAGAGGATTGATGGATATACGGGAGGACAGCCTCATCGTCTTCAGACGGGCTAACTGGGTGTCGGATGCACTCATTTGGGCGGAACACTAGCCCGACATCCCGGCGCCGGCACAGTGATCTAAGCAATGCTGGCGAGAGCCTCTTTCATTGCCGCGGACAAGGGTTGTGGTGTATTGGCCTCCCGGTCCACATAAACATGCACAAAATGACCCTGAGCCGCCGCCGTCTCGTCATCATTTCGGAATAACCCTACTTCATATGTAACGCTGGAGGTGCCCAGGCGCTGCACCTTTAGTCCCGCATTCACCACATCAGGAAAGGCTACAGGAGAGAAATACTCGCATTTTGTTTCCACTACCCATCCTACCGTTTGCCCTTTTTCGTAGTCCAGTTGTCCCTGATCAATGAGAAAATTATTCACCACTGTGTCGAAGTAAGAATAATACACCACGTTATTTACATGGCCGTAGACGTCATTATCCATCCATCGTGTGGGAATATTTTGGAAATGCCGGTAATGGTCCCGACTATGAGGCAGAGTACGGGCCATCGGGCGGGGCGTTCTCAGACGTCTTTTTTAGTGGATGCAGTTTGTGAAAAAAACTGCTTTTGCATGGCTTCGAACATCTGAGCTCCAGCGGGCACCCAGGTTTTCATCAGTGCCTCTGGGTCCATATCCTGCATATTAGCAAAGACCTTCTCTTGAGCCTTTTCCACCAATGCCTGATTAAAAGCCTCTACATCGGGCAGGCCAAAAAACTCCCTCGCTTCGGATGGCGTACAATCAATATCAATGCTAAACTTCATGGCCTAAACTTCCTCCTGCTCGAAAGATCAAGAACGAACCTTAGCATAAGATCCAGGCGCGGGCTCCAATGATTTCAACTTGCCAGAACCGATTTTGCGGGCCGGCACTGTGCCGCCAGACTTTGGCGCGAGCCATTTGTCCCAATCGGGCCACCATGAACCAGGATGTTCCGTCGCCTCCTCCTGCCAGGCTGCAGCGGTGTCATATTCCTTTTTCTTGGTATTGGTCCAGTATTGGTATTTTCCTTTTTCTGGCGGGTTTATAACGCCTGCGATGTGACCAGAACCACCCAGCACGAACCTCACTGGGCCTCGGTATAATTTAGTAGCCTTATAGACCGACTCAGCTGGCGCTATATGGTCTTCAATAGTGGCCTGCAGATAAATCGGAATGTTAATATTCGTGAGGTCAACGGTGCCGCCAATTAACTCAAATGCGCCCGGTTTTGATAATTTATTTTCGATATACATATCTCGTAAATAATCGATCAAAAGCTTGGCTGGAAACCTAGTCGAATCCCCATTCCAGTAGAGAAGATCAAATTTAGGCGGCTCCTTGCCCATCAGGTAATTGTTGACGTGGAAGAACCAGATGAGATCATTGGCTCTCAGCATGTTAAACGTTGAGGCCATAAAACCAGCAGAGAGGTAGCCTTCTTTGGAGACCAATTTCTCGATTCTATCAACCTGTTGAGGGTCTGTGAACATTCTGAGTTCACCAGCTTCCTCGAAATCTACTTGAGCGGCAAAGAATGTCACAGAGGAAATACGGTTGTCGTTTTCGTCTGCCATGCGCGCGAGCGTCGCCGCAAGGAGTGTCCCACCAATACAATACCCAATTGCGTTGACCTCACGCTCACCAGTGGCTTTTTCGACACCCTCAAGTGCTGCAAATATACCTCCTTCGACGTAATCATCGAAGCTCTTATCGCGATAGCTTTCGTCTGGATTTACCCAAGAAACAACAAACACAGTATGGCCCTGGTCGACTGCCCACTTTATGAAGGAATTGTCCTCCCGCAGGTCTAAGATGTAGAATTTATTAATCCAAGGTGGAATAATTAGCAGAGGCTTTTTATGCACATCCTTGGTCGTGGCCTCGTATTGGATCAGTTGCATAAAAGGCGTTTCATAAACCACGCTGCCGGGGGTCGTTGCGATATCCCTGCCAAGTTCAAAGTCATCAATGTTCATCTGTTTCGGCTGCAAGCCGCCGGACCCATTTTGTAAGTCCTGTATTAGGTTATTCATGCCTCTCACCAGGTTCTCACCCCCGGTTTCCTTCATTTTGCTCAGGACGGTTGGATTGGTGAGTGGGAAATTTGTTGGCGCGAGGGCATCCACGAGTTGCTGGCCGTAGAACTCCAGCTTTTTGGCGGTCTCACCGCCTATGCCATCCACACTGTCGATATAAGACCGAAGCCATTTGCTGTTCAAAAAGTAGGACTGTTTGATAAACTCAAAAACAGGGTTATCGCTCCAGGCTTCGTCCCGGAAACGCGCGTCTTTGGGGGAGTCAGGGTCTGGGCCAGATTTTTCAGGGGCCAAAAGCCGGGAGGTAGTATGCACCCAGAGTGCCTGATAGCCTTGCAGAAGCTCCATCTGGGCTGACATGACCTTAGAGGTATCTAATTTCGACTCCGATACCTGTTCGAGCATATTCGTTATTACTTTTTCATAGTCCTCTGGATCGTAGCTGCTCGATTCCTCAGTCGCCGACTTTAGGGTGAGCTGCATGTTTTTCGCCCACATCGTCGACCAATCTCCCATGGTCTTTTGCCATGTCTCTCCCATACTCGTTAGGGCATCCGCCCAACCGTCTGCGCCGTTGGTGGTCGGAGAATTCGTGTCATCCGCATCCGACATGATACTATCCACTCCCTTTACGCCCCCCATTTAGCAGAGGGCAATCAGTACATATGCTGACCGCCGTTGATCGACAAGGTCGAGCCGGTAATAAAACCAGCGTCGTCGTCGGTTAAAAAGCGGATTGCCCGGGCGATTTCTGAGGCCTTTCCCAATCGCCCAACAGGTATGCGCTCGATGATCTTGTCGAGTACCCGGTCCGGGACAGCAGCAACCATATCGGTATCAATGTATCCAGGGGCGATGGCGTTTACGGTGATGCCTTGGGCTGCACCTTCCTGGGCGAGAGCCTTGGTAAAGCCATGTATACCGGATTTCGCAGCGGCATAGTTTACCTGGCCGTATTGGCCCGCCTGTCCATTGATAGATCCCACATTGACAATCCGACCGAATTTCCGCCCCCGCATGCCTTCAATCACAGCGCGGCTCATGTTGAAGCAGGAGCCCAGGTTGGTATCGATCACGGCCTGCCAGTTTTCATAATCCATCTTGTGCACGGTCCCATCTCGGGTAATGCCCGCGTTGTTGATCAGGATGTCTACGGGGCCCAAGTCAGACTCAACGGATGCAATGCCTGTCAAGCATGCGTCGAAGTCAGAAACATCCCATTTGTAACTGGCTATACCCGTTTCCGCCGTGAATACTTTAGCACGCTCCTCGTTGTATCCGAAAACGGCAGCAACAGTGTCTCCTCGCTCTTTAAGTGCTATGGCGGTCGCAGCACCAATTCCGCGAGTGCCTCCTGTTACAACTGATATTCTGCTCATTGATTTTTGTTCCTCTAAACGGTCATGGGCGTGAGCGTGACGGCAATATCTTCATCTCAACCTTTAGGTGCCGTTCAAACATGTCAATGTTTGCTCCGGTTTTGGTCAGGACATAGCGACAGTCTTGCTGAAAATGAAGACGGGGGCGCTCCATTCGGCAACGCCCCCGTTTACTGTCGTACTCTCGATGACTTTTACAGCCGCGGCGGAGCCTAAACTGCGAAAGATTTGGAGAATGTCTCAACAGTGGAGTCAAATTGAGTTTTTAAGGGCTCAACCGTCTTGGCTACCGTATTAGCCGTGATTTTGTTTAATTCTGTGGACTGAGCTACCACCCGGTTGACTGAGTTATTGACAGCCTCTAATTGCAGCTCAACAACTTCTTGCGGCGTTTTGGCCGCATAGAACTTTTGCACGATGTCTGTGTTCTCAGCGGTCGCGCGTTTGGTGTAGGTAAGCATTTGATCGAAGAAAGCCTCAAAGCCTGCTAGCGCAGCGGCGGAGGCAGCAGCGCAGGCATCGAAGTTTTCCTTACCTGCTGCAGCGGCCTTTTCATATCCGTCTTTGGCTGCATCTAACCGCTCTTTCCCATAGGCAGATGCATTCTTATATCCCTCCTGGGCGGCTTCTGTGCTCATGGTGATTACGGTTTCGATCGTTTCCTTACCCACAGCCGTTACGGTTTCGAATGTTTCAGCGGCATTGTTTGCAGGGCTAGTAGCTTTCGGTTTTGTATCGGCGGTCATTTTTCAACTCCTTTATTAGACGTGCATTTCACAGGGATTTTGTTATTTTGCGATGCATAATTTAAAAAATTAAATACGTATCCATGCGTTCTATGCCTTTAACACTAGTATGTCAAATAATTTTTTGCACTGCAAAATATTTTGCGCTACAAAAACATAGTGATATGTGGCAGGATATAGTTTCAGGCGCATGAAACGCCTAAAGGGGAAAATAAAGTGGCCCAAAAAAACAAGACAGCAGCCAAGGCGTCAGATGCAGAAAAGCCGATTATTATAAAAAAATATGCCAACCGACGTTTGTACAATACGGCGACGGGCGAGTTCGTAACCTTGGAAGCCCTCCACCAGATGGTTCAGCGCGAAGAGCTTTTTACCGTCCAGGACGCCAAGACTGGCAAGGACCTCACAAGTTCTGTTCTAACCCAAATTATCGCGGAGGAAGAAGTTAAAGGTCATAATATGCTGCCTCTCAAGACGCTTCGGCAGCTATTAAAGCTTTATGCTGATGGTATCGGCCCGCAGTTTTCTAATTATCTGGAACACACTATTGAGGCCTTTAGCGAAAACCAGCAAAAAGTGATGCAGCAAATGTCGGATATGCTAAGCAGCAATCAGGGTATTGACCAATGGGCAGAGATAAGCCGCCGTAACCTGGAACTTTTCCAAAGCTCCCTCAGCATGTTTAATCCTCAACCATCCGCTGAAAATGAAAAGGGTCCACGTCAGGAGCCTCCCCCTGAACCCAGTTCAGAGCCGAGTCCAGAATCCGAACAAGAGACAGAATTAGAAACCTTGCGTCAGCAAATGGCAGAGATGCAAAAGCAGCTCAATGCCCTCAGCAGGGAATAGTGCCCCCCTTACCCTCAATAGCAATACGTAGGAGTCCCCCTTGGACGCTCATATAAAATATTATTTCAAAGACATTTCTCTCGGCCAAACAGCGGAATATGAGAAACAGGTGACAGACGAGGATGTCCGTAAATTTGCTGACATCTCTGGCGATTATAATCCAATTCACCTCGACGATGAATTTGCCAAGGACAGCATGTTCGGCGCCCGGATCGCCCACGGCATTTTAACAGCCAGTCATATTTCCGCTGTAATCGGCTATATTTTTCCGGGACCAGGCTGGATCTATTTGGGCCAATCCCTGCAATTCCGTGCGCCGGTCAAAATCGGCGACACGGTCCATACCGCTGTCGAAGTCACCGACACCGTAGCGGAAAAAAATATCGTCGAACTATCTACCATTTGCAAAGTGGGCGACACCGTCGTGCTTAAAGGAACAGCCACCATTAAATCGCCTGATTGAACCATCGCATCAACACGTCTTTCGGGACGCGGATAAAAGGAACCAAACATGAGTGACCAAACAGAAATCGTCATAGCTTCCGGCGCCCGTACCCCCATAGGTGCCTTCAACGGTGGCTTTTCCGCCATGCCTGCTCACACATTGGGCGCCGCCGCCATCACTGCGGCGCTCAGCCGCGCCGACGTTAATGCCGGCGACGTTTCCGAAGTCATACTTGGCCAAGTGCTTACCGCCGGAGCCGGCATGAACCCCGCCCGACAGGCCGCCATGGCCGCCGGCGTTCCAGAGGAGCGAACAGCTCTTGGAATTAACCAAGTCTGCGGTTCGGGCCTTCGGGCCGTGGCCCTCGGCGCTCAAGCTATCAAAGCGGGAGATGCTTCTGTCATCGTCGCGGGTGGCCAGGAAAGCATGACCCAATCGCCGCATGTATCCCACCTCCGTGCCGGCACCAAAATGGGCAACGCCCAACTCATCGACAGCATGATCAATGACGGTCTTTGGGACGTATTCAACGGCTATCACATGGGGATTACGGCGGAAAATGTCGCGACGCAGTGGCAAATTTCCCGTGACCAACAAGACGCGTTCGCGCTGCAATCACAGGAACGTGCTGAAGCCGCCCAGAAAGCTGGGGTATTTAACGACGAAATTGTGCCCGTGACGGTACCGAATCGCAAAGGAGACATCTTAATCGAAGAAGATGAACACCCTCGCCACGACACCACAATTGAAACACTGAAGAAACTGCGCCCTGCGTTCGACAAAGAGGGATCAGTTACGGCAGGCAATGCATCTGGCATCAACGATGGCGCGGCCGCCGTCGTTCTGATGAGTGCAGCGGAGGCCGCCAAACGTGGCATCGAGCCTTTGGCCAAAATCAAAAGCTGGGCCACGGAGGGAATTGATCCCGCCATCATGGGAGCGGGGCCCATCCCAGCTAGCAAGGCAGCCCTGGAAAAAGCCGGCTGGTCATCAGAAGACGTGGACCTTATTGAGGCCAATGAAGCTTTTGCAGCGCAGGCATGCGCGGTGGCTAAGGAAATGGGCTGGGACAACGAAAAGATCAATGTTAACGGAGGGGCCATTGCGCTGGGTCACCCCATCGGCGCGTCGGGTGCCCGAGTACTGATTACTCTTTTATATGAACTGAGACGGCGCCGCGCTAATAAAGGCCTCGCAACCCTCTGCATCGGCGGTGGTATGGGAATCGCCATGTGCGTAGAGCGTTAGGCGCAATTGGACGACCCAGTCGGTACGCCCATTAGAGAGCTCCGCGGTAAACTCAACGTAATTAGTGCTCTGAGGTGTTTATCAGAGTATACTTTCCTTAAAATAGTCGAAACGGGGCCCGTTGTTATGCCGCAGGAAGACCGCTCGGCCGACTCTATTGAGCTATATCAGTTTGGAGACTCTCCCTGCTGCATGAAAGTAAGGATGGCGCTTGCAGAAAAGAAATTACCCTGGAGGGAGCGGTTTATTCGGTCCTGGCAATTTGATCATCACCAACCCGACTACCTAGAAATAAACCCCCACGGCACTGCACCGACCCTCGTCCACGGAGGCCAGCACATAACTCAATCAAATGTTATTATTGAGTATTTGGATGAAGCATTCCCCGACCCAGTAAGACTAAAGCCGTCAGATCCCATGCAAATCGCCAGAATGCGGCAATGGATGGCCGATGAGCAGGATCACCTGTTTAAGCACATCATTGTTCTGAGTTTTAACCTGATGATGAAACTTCGCCTCGAGGCTTTTGGATTAGAGCAACTAACTGCTTGGTCCAAAAGGATCCCAGATCAGGTGCGAGCACAAGATTATCTCCAGCGTGTCACCTCACCGCCTAACGATACGTCCATTAACATAGCCCAGGAGAACCTGCGTAAGCATATGAAACGACTGGATCAGGAACTGGAAAAGAGCGGAGGTCCGTGGGTTTGTGGAGAAACCTTTACCTTAGCCGATATTTGCTTAGCCCCAATCTTCGATCGGATTGAATGGCTTGATCTTGAGAGGATTTGGGAAGACTTACCGAAAATAACTGAGTGGTACGGCCGTATCCAACTTCGGCCTTGCTTCATCGAAGGTGTACACCCCTTTGCCTACCGAATGTGGGGGCCTCGAAAATCTGTTGAGGCGCATCCGTTCAACGACGCTGACTATCCAACCTAGCCAATTTTATTTTGTCCGTTCTCATGGGAGTAGTGGCGTAATTCTGAACAAATGCGGATTTCATACCTAGAAAAAATCTTTTCCCGTCCCTGTTTCATAGCCATTCAGTGCTTTTTATCTTGCGTCCATTGCTCGAGCGAAACTTCGTCATCCCGGTAAGAAACAGTGCTCACCCGCCCACTGCCAGAGATATGCACGAAACTCTCTTTTCCGCGGAAACCAGGCGCTCTCTCAACTTCAGGCACTAGGATTTCGAACCAGCGTTTTTGCTAATCTTCTCTGCCCAGTAAAACTTCAAACTCAATCAGACAAATTATCAAAACACCTTTCTTCTGAAATCAGAGACTATGCAGATTATCATAAAATATGATCAGAATAGGACCTACGTATTTCAAGCTTATCAAAATATCAAAGTTACTGCTCCAATAGCTATGAGCAAAAACAAAGAGAATTTTCGAAAAACCGTCTCGGACACGATGTGAAATAGACGAACGCCAACCCATTGCCCGGCCAGATAAGGCGGCACCAGCAAAAGCGCCCGCCAGACTCCATCCAGAGTGATGATCCCGCTCATCCACATCACGACCAGATAAAAGGGCGCCAAGCTCGCAACCGAAATGGTGTTGTTAGCCCGAAGCGTGAATACATTGCTTTTACCACTCATAAAATAGAGCACCATGACAGGCCCACCGATGGCTGCGAAGCCCCCAAGCCAGCCGGCCAGGCCGCCAACAGCGATGCGGGTTTTCACGCCGCGCGGCCCCTGATATTTCCAGCCGGTGAGATAGATGAGCCCCATTGCAAGGACGAGACCGCCAATTACCCGGCGTGTGTGACTCGGATCCAGGCTGACCAAGGCCCATACCCCGAGTGGCGTGATGCAGCCGATCCCAAGCAGCATGGGCATTATCTGTCCCCAAGCGGTGTCTTTG
>PBNV01000017.1 GCA_002723345.1 Rhodospirillaceae bacterium | reverse complement strand
TGCCCAGGTGGCGGAATTGGTAGACGCGCTGGCTTCAGGTGCCAGTGGCCGCAAGGTCGTGGAAGTTCGAGTCTTCTCCTGGGCACCACATCTCAAGTACTTCATCAGTTAACCCATTGGTTTTCTTGAGTTGTTCTCAGAACTCAAGCGAAGGGGTAGTACTGATGGTAGTACATGCAAATCAATATCTGTTTCAAAAACGAGGCTTCTTCTATTTTCATAGGCGTGTGCCAAAGGACCTGATGCACCATTATGACAGGTCAAAGATTGTTTTCTCACTCAGAACGAAGTCTATACGAGCAGCAAAGGTCAAAGCCGCCTCTCTAGCATCGCAATTAAACGAAGATTGGCTAACGCTCCGATGGCGCAGTAAAGACACACCGCTTCGGAGGTTCTTGAGGGATCAGGGGGCAGAAGCTCGGACTGTGTCGTCAGCACCATTAATGACAGAGGCAGGGTCTTTGTATTTGAGTGCGACAGCTTCCCATAGACCCGAGATATTTCGGGCGGAAGTTGATCGAGCTGTTACAAGTCTCACGGACCTTGTTGGAGATAAACCCATCGACTCGCATGGCCACACAGACGCTAATTTGATCAGGGACTCCTTCTTCGAGAGAATAATGAGGAGAGGAGCATTAGGCTTAGCAGGTTTCCATGGTCGGGTTGGGGCTGGAATACCGGTGTTATTAGGATTTATGCGTTCGCTCCAGTCGATTAATCTCCGATTCTGAACGGGATCCTAGCGTCGAAATACTACCTCACCGATTCCCTTGTGCATGCCTTCAGTGCGTCGAGTCCGTTCTGTGAGTTCCGGGTCGTGTGCGAAGCCAAGCTGTCGGAAAACACCAAAAATCTGATTATGCTGAACTAGACCTGAGTTGATCTCTACGAGGACGGATCTAACGCCTGGGTTCTTGAGTGTTGCTGCCGCTCCCGCAATTACTTTGTACTCAAACCCGTCAACATCAATCTTGATGTGAGTGGGAACCGGGACGACTCCCTCGGCGACGAGATAATCGAGTGTCGTGCTAACTGACCCTTGAGACGATAGAAATTTTTGCGGATGAAGATTGTAATTCACGGCTTCACCGAAAGAATGATGCGCATTTCCGGCACCGGAATGCATCACGTTCAAAATATCGAAGCCAGAGGTATCAGTTATTGCGGCGGGCCACGCGTTTACCAATTCGTTCAGGCCATTGTCCTCAATGTTACCGCAGAGCACCGCGAAGCTCTGAGCTTGGGGCTCAAATGCATAGACCTGAGTATGTCGGCACAGGGCAGCTGTAACCGTAAAGACCCCAATGCCTGCGCCAATGTCGACCAATATGTCCTCAGGGGCGAATCCCAATATCCAGGCGATTGTTATTGGCTCGACGGCCACCAAATGTTCGATACGCCACTGGGTAATCTCGTTGGGCACGCGGAATGACAGCTCGTAGCCATCAAGTTCGACCGTTTGCCGGGGTACGTTCACCTCGTAGTCGCAATCCACCAATTTGGGTCATTCCTCCGAATACAATTTTCGACATGTTTCGCGCTCGCCCCAAGAGGGCAATGTAGCATAGTCCTAATTTCCTAATAGGCCCGGGTGAAAAGTGGGTTAATTCCGTTATAATTTTTTTGCCGGTCTAGTGTCGACGAGCGAAGCAATACTAATTTCGGACATCGTTGGTTTCACCAAATTAATGGAAGAAGATACCGAGGGCATGGTTATGGCCTGGAGTGATGCCCGATTGAGATGAACGTTAGGAGGAATAGTTGCAAAAATCGAGGCAGGCTCGAGTTCGAGAGGCATCAAACCAGCGAGAATACTCTGCGTTGTTTTGGCACCATATGATGAGGTTGTATCTCTCCCCGTCTACGATCCCTCTCACATAATGCCGGTTTTTGCCATGGTGAAAGACGATGTAGCCTCTTTTGTGAACGACGCATGTGCGCTCGCTATCAGCGGCGGGCGTTTCGATATGACAGGGACATCTAGTTCCTTCAAACACCAATTCAGAGCCCTTAAAACTATCGTTTAAACATAAGTTGATGGTGAGAAAGCTATCGTCTACGTGGAATCCCAAATCATGGTCCAGGGACTTACTGTACCGAACAATATAGCTGTGGATACCATCAAGGGGAGGAAGGTAGACGTCCGGGAGTAATTCCGAGGCAATGTCTTTGAGGAAAAAGTTACTGAATGCCTGAATAAGTGGTCCAAGGCCAAGCTGATCGACCAGTATGGCTTCTTGATGCATTGAATTTGCTCGCTTGTATAAATCTTTTGCGCCCGGGTTTTCGTGCTGTTTGACCCGATCCAAAATCAAGTCACAAAATTGATCGGTTACAAGTTGGCCATGGTAGATCCCGTCGCCTAACGCGGAAAAATGCCCGCTGTAGATAGTGCCGTCCAGGCGACAGTCTGGCACGAGGTGTTTTGTCGAAAATATGGTCATAAGACAGTGGGTTGTGAGGTGAAAACTGACGACATGAGGAAGTACGGCTCTATCGCCGGATCAGATCAGCGACGGTAAAAGAGTACCTACCTAGAACGAAGCTTTAGCCACATGGGACCGCACTTTTGGGCACGAGGAAGAGGTACCCTCTTAACCCTCCCCCCATGCGTCACCAGCAAACAAAAGACCACTCAAGTTCTCCAGAGAGAACCGCAAAACACCATAGCAACCTCAGAAGGGCTATGTGTGCCATTTTAGCGGCAATACAGAGACATTGGAGACACCGGAATTCCAATGCTCAGACACTCAAGATCACCCTCAGTGAGTCTTAAAATAACTCCTGACGCATGTTGTTATGGAAGCGTTTAGACAGGAGGGTTGCTACAGGAGACCGAGGAAAACTGTATACCACGAATGCCTATTTACATCGGACTCAAGGATTCCTAAGTTACTAAAGTTGTTGGATTTAATGACTGACCAGATGCCTTCTTAAGGAGACTTACTTTTCTCCTAGGCACTAACCTCACAGCTGAGTACCGAACCGGAGACGATATTGCCCCAATATTATCTCATCTCTGATGTCAGGAGCTTTGTGCGATTGATATTTTTCGATAGGTTATCAGAACAACTCATCAAAGGCACTGTTTGAAGGTCAGAGCTATAAGAGCACCCCGCTAAAATGGCGAGTGCTAAAACAGATGTCGTCATGATTTTTATCATTTAATTCAATAAATTTAGCAACTTAGAAAAGAGTCGCACGAATAGCCCCAGGTTTAATCGTTTTCCTGTAATGGTCGACATCACCTATTTACCTCTGACCACTTGCCGTTGCCTGATCTAAAATTAGCAAATTCAGAGGCAATATCACCATAATGAATGGCGTCTTTACTATAATTTTCCAGAGCTTTTTCAAAGAGGTGAAGCGTTCTCTCTCTATCTCCACCCGTCTCGTTATAAATTGCCGTCACAATATCTGCTGCATTAGATTGAGCCTCTAGATGGAGAGGTCGAGCCTTATTCTGGGACAGCAGTTCCAACATATATTCACGCTTGTCCCACATATTAATGAGTTTTTCATAAAGGGGATCATCGTCACTCACTGGTCAAATCTTCTCACCGATTGCCCTAGCAAATTGTTTTATTGCGATTTCAAGCTTAGCAATTTTTTCTCTTAGCCGCTGGTTTTCAGCCTCAAGCAATGCAATTCTCGTTTTCATTTCTTCTGTACTCATTACCGACCTCAAAATCCCCTCAGAAATCTCTATAATCCGAGATAGAACCCTCCAAAACGACCAAATGTCGACCCCGGGTCAAACTTAGCATAGAGCGGTATTTCCACATTCTCATACCAAAACCGGCGACGCCATAACCTATATCGGTATTTGGAAGAAACCCCTCGCTGTAGAAAAAACAATGAACGATCGGAGAAGAGAGATGGGATGCCATCCACAGCGGTGTTTTTCCGAACGCCCGAATCTCGCTGAACCGACCCGCTAAAAATATCATCCCCTTATCCGCCGAATGTATTGCCTGCTACCGCCAGTTTGGCGACGTGTTGAATTTAGGTAACCTATGCAATCTGAATGTCATCACCAAAATCTTTTAGCAACAAAAATAAGATCATCATCGTAAATTTATTATCTGCAATGTCATCTTGCATCGAGTGGGCGGGGCCTGCAAACAAGGGGCGTCTACATTCAAAATGATAAAAACACAAACAAATTAAGGTGCACCGGTGCTGAAAAAATATTTTCCGGAAACATTCGATAATTATCTGGCCGGTAATACAAAACAACAGCCCAAAGGGCGAGATGGGCCAAAGATAAAATCTGCTTTATTGGTACTGGCGAGGACAGCCGGTTGTTATTCTCGAAATGCAGTAAGCACCTATTTTTGTCGATCGTATTGACGGCACCGGCCAGAGCTCTGGTTTTCATGCCCCCGCTATAAAGCTTGAAAGGATGATAGTTTCTGACATTCAATTAATCCAAGCTGGTGCTCAGGCAGCTCGAATTCTTCTCCGCGGTCATCCATTAGGAGATATTGTCTGAGGTCAATTATGCGAACTGAAAAGTGGGGCCAAGCTCACACCCTACCGTCGGTGCCGATTGACCGGCAGGCTCTAGAACAGTATTGAGACAGGCGGTCCAAAAGCGGCGAGTATTGAGGTAGTCGTTGGACGGTACACGGATAGCGGTAAGTCAAACCAGTAAGAGAAACTAATCCCATGATAGAGCTTTATGAGAACGATCTCCCCGCCGATTTGGATATCGGCACGAACGTGGCGATTGATACAGAGACGCTGGGACTAAACCCGTTGCGCGACCGCCTATGCCTGCTGCAACTATCTACCGGAGATGGCAACGCTCATCTTGTCCAATTCGACGGCACGGATTATCGCGCGCCCAATCTTAAGAAGGTCCTGACTGATACAAACGTGACTAAAATATTCCACTTTGCTCGATTTGATATTGCGGTCATTTGGCATTACCTGGACGCGCTCTGCGCACCCGTCTTCTGTACGAAAATAGCTTCGCGGCTGACCCGGACGTACACAGACAAACACGGCCTTCGCGACATATGTGGAGAATTGCTGGGAGTCGAGATCTCGAAGCAGCAACAACAATCAGATTGGGGTGCAAAAGAACTAACCTCGGAACAGAAACTCTATGCGGCTTCAGACGTCCTTTACTTGCACCGGCTAAAGGATGTTTTGGAGCGTCGCCTCGCGCGGGAAGACCGCGCCCATCTGGCCCAAGCCAGTTTTGACTATCTGCCGCACCGTGCGGAACTGGATCTTAGCGGCTGGGATGGACAGGATATCTTTGCGCATTCTTAAGTCCTTATGCGCCATTTGTTGACCTTTTTTTAGACCGGTCGCATACTGTAGCTTGCACCGATCAGCTATTTATTATCACTTCTTGCTTTCTGGATCAAAACCTTGGTTTCGGCAGAATTTTGCGGCCTGAGATGGTCCTGGGTAGAAAATGTCGTGAGGTTGGAGAGGTTGGCGCTGCAGTGTAATAATTAAGTAGTCAAGGAACAGCGAAGTGAAAACAACGTGATTAGGAAACAATCGGGTCAGGAAACAGAATGAACACCGAAGATCCGGCCAGGAAGGACGGTGCCGACATCATCCATTTATCTGCGACCGACGACCTTGGGTGCGCGCGCCAGGTGCTAGAATTGGCGTCCGCAGGCCTCGAAACGCTAGCGCAATCCCTGGACGACACCTTCATTAAAGTCATAGACCTGCTTCAGTCCACTGAGGGCCGTGTTGTTGTCTCGGGAATGGGAAAAAGCGGCCATGTCGCGCGCAAGATTTCGTCGACATTAGCATCCACGGGAACACCATCTTTTTTCGTCCACCCTGGGGAAGCAAGTCACGGCGATATAGGCATGATCGACCAGACCGATGCTGTCATCGCCATATCAAACTCAGGCGAAACGCCGGAAATGTGCAACCTTGTCGATTATACGCGCCGATTTAAAATCCCGCTCGTGGTGATTACGTCGAAACCGAACAGCAACATGGCGGACCAAGCGGATTCGGTGCTCTTGTTGCCAAAGGCTGTAGAAGCCTGCCCCCTGGGGCTTGCGCCCACCACTTCAACCACGATGGCCATGGCACTAGGCGACACCCTGGCGGTCGTCCTCATGGAGCGTCTGGGCTTTACGGCCGAAGATTTCAAACTTCGACATCCAGGCGGACAATTGGGCAAACGACTTCTCAAGGTCTCGGATATTATGCATCACGGCGCAGCTGTTCCGAAAACTACCAGTGAAATCCTAATGTCCGAGGTTCTTCCTGAGATGACCTCAAAAAGCTTTGGGTGCATCGCGATTGTAGATGACCGAGATCATATTTTGGGGGTCATCACCGATGGCGATTTGCGGCGGCGCATGGGGGACGACATACTGACCCTCAGAGCGGATCAGGTAATGACGCCAGGTCCTAAGACCATCCGGCCAACGGCATTGGCCAGCGAAGCAGTGCAGGTAATGAATGACGCCGCAATTACAAATCTCTTTGTTGCAGAAAATAATAAAATCGCCGGAGTGATTCACATTCATGATTGCTTGAGAGCCGGTGTAGGATGAACCAATTGACCTCAGGGGTTTCAGATAGCGGCCGCTCGGTATATTCGGGGTCGGGCGGCACTGCAATTCCACCGACTGCCTCTCCGGGTTCACGGCCCGCGAATAAAAAATCCAATGAAAACACAGTCAAAGAAATCGAGATACGTCAGCAACGACGCCGTCTGCCTGGCCTAGCGGGCTACAGCCGCTATGTCGTTTTTATGAAGTTTTTGCTGCCAGCGGCAGCCCTGGCGCTGGTCGCAGCCATTATCGTCTGGCCGCAGATCCATGTGGCCGACAACAGCTTCTCCATTGGATTATCGGATTTTCAATTGACCGCCCGGGAAAACCCCAGCATGGTGAATGCTCGATTTGTCGGATCAGATAAAAAAAGTCAGCCCTTCTCGATTACTGCGGACCTCGCAAAAAACCTTCTACTCGGAAAAAGCAAAATTGAATTGGAAATGCCAAAGGCGGACATTACCGCCAGAGACGGCACCTGGATGGTCCTCACGGCGAATACCGGGATATATAATCAATCAGGCAAAACACTGAACCTCAACGGCTCGGTCAATCTTTTCCACGATTCTGGATATGAGTTTAACACCACGTCCGCTGACATAGATCTGAATGGTGGTGTTGCTAAAAGCGATGTTCCTGTACGGGGCCAAGGACCTTTCGGCCAGTTAGTGGCGGAAGGGTTTCGCATCGAGAATAACGGAAAAAGCATTTACTTCACAGGAAAAGCTAAACTCGTCCTTCACCCAAACCCCATAAAAGGCGGATCATAATGAGATCAGACTACAGGCTCGTTCGGTTTGTCACATTCCTATTGGCCTGCCAGCTATTCGTGACGGCGCTGACCCTTCCTGCCACAGGGCAGGCGCAATCTCTAAATTTGGCATCTGGTGCCAAGGATCAACCCATCGAAATCATCGCTGACAACGGTATCGAGTGGCAGCAGGAAAATGAAATTCTCATCGCCTCCGGTAATGCCAAGGCCAGTAGGGGTGGCATCAATGTGGAAGCCGAAGTCATACGTGCATATTACAAACAGAAATCAGAGGGCGGGGCCGACCTCTATCGCCTAGATGCCGTTGGCGGGGTAAAAATTCATTCCAGCACAGACTCAATTGTTGGCGAAACAGCTGTCTATGACATCGAAAAAGCGATACTTCGGGTCGACGGCAGAAAGGTCGTCTTTAAAAGTGGGAATGATACGATTTCAGCTACCGAACAAATGGAATATTGGGAACGTCAGAAAATGGCTGTGGCTCGAGGGCGCGCCGTAGCCGCTCACCAGGGTAAGACTGTGCGCGCGGACATATTAAAAGCGCTGATGCGCGAGAAAAAAGACGGAAAATCAGAGGTCTACATAGTAGAAGCATTCGATAATGTTCTAATTATAAGCGAACAGGATCGCGTTCGAGCAGACCGGGGCATCTACAAAATTGATTCGGGGATCGCCACCCTCGCTGGCAACATAACTATCACACGGGCAGATAGCATCCTCACAGGGGACCAGGCTGAGGTAAATCTCAAGACTGGGGTTAGTAAGCTGTTAACCGCCGATCCTGTACGATCTGACAGGCGAAAAAAGAAACGCATTCGCGGTCTAATTTATCCGCAGAAACGATAATGTGCCCAACCGCTCCTAATCCTGACTAAAAAATATTAGGGGCGTAGCTATGACTGTGGCGTTAGCCCTCATTTAAAGCTATTCAAAAACGAGGGTTTTAACGGAAATGCCGGATGTGGCAAACTAAGTAAGTTTACGATGTGAAATTACGGGAATACGATGAAGTCTGAGATGGATACTACGTCCATTGGCGGTGGCCCAGCCCAGCCGAAGCCACGCGTGGTGAGTGAAAACACAAAAACCCTGACAGCTGATAATCTTGGCAAAAGGTTTGACAAGCGACCCGTCGTTCGGGGAGTTTCACTCTCCATTGAGCGGGGAGAGGTTGTAGGATTATTGGGACCAAATGGGGCCGGAAAGACAACATGCTTTTACTTAATCACCGGGCTTATCACCCCGGACTATGGCACCATCACCCTGCATGGTCAGGACATCACAGAACTGCCGATGTACCGCCGCGCTCGGCTCGGCTTAGGCTATCTCCCCCAAGAAGCTTCGATTTTTAGAGGTCTTACAGTAGAGAATAACATACGGGCCGTCCTGGAGGTGGTTGAACCATCGCGTGAGCGTCGGGAGACCCTTCTGGAGGCGCTACTCGGCGAGTTTTCGATTACTCATCTGCGGCGCACACCGGCGCTGGCACTATCGGGCGGGGAGCGGCGCCGGGTAGAAATCGCACGGGCATTAGCGTCACGGCCACACTTCGTACTTCTGGATGAACCTTTAGCCGGGATTGATCCCATCGCTGTTAATGACATCCGGGAATTGATTAACCACCTGAAAGACCGTGGGATCGGCGTACTGATCACCGACCATAACGTCCGGGATACACTGGAAATCATAGACCGCGCCTATATCATTCACGATGGCATGGTGCTGATGGAGGGATCCCCATCGGATATTATAGGAAATGAAGATGTCCGCAGGGTTTATTTAGGTGATCGGTTTAATTTGTAAGATACGAAGGGCGACTCGGTAATAATGGCGCTAACCCCTCGATTAGAACTGCGGCAAGGCCAGTCCCTGGTCATGACACCGCAATTGCAGCAGGCCATAAAACTGTTGCAATTATCAAGCATTGAACTGCGCGAATATGTAGAGGATGAACTCTCCGAAAACCCAATGCTGGAGCGAGCTGAAGATGAGACCGGTGGGGACGACCGGCTGGCAGAGGAACATGGTGCAGAGGAGAGCCATGAGGATGAAAATGGGGTCGGTGATCTATCAACAGCGGACGATCCCGAAGAAAACGGGCCCCTCATGGGACTGGAACAGATGAATGCAGAAGAGATCTCCTCGGAAAGCGTGAACTCGTTGGATATGGAAGAATATGATAATATATGGGAACGCGATGCCACTCCCGTTTCGGAAGCGCCGGGCATGCCGGACCCAGCCACTGATTGGGGGACAGGGGGAACCTTGGGTTTCGAAAGTCCGGACATCGGGCTAGAAAATATCCTTAGTAGTGGCGTCTCTCTGCGTGATCATCTCCTCAATCAAATTCAAATTGAACTTGCCAATCCCGTTGATCGCATGATTGCGGTCTACTTAACCGATCAATTAGACGACTGCGGCAGATTACCAGACGAGCTAGAGGCCGCGTCCCACCGTCTTGGATGTGAGGCAACCCGGGTGGCAGACGTACTTCACCGCATTCAACAGTTTGATCCGCCGGGCATCTTTGCCCGTAGTCTGGAGGAGGGTTGGGCCATACAATTGCGCGAGAAGAACCGGCTAGACCCCGCCATGGCAACCTTGCTGGACAATATCGAATTGCTGAGACAGCATGATCACAAATCCCTCGCAAAAATATGTCACGTTGAACTTGAAGACGTACAGGACATGATTAACGAGATTTCGGCACTCGCCCATAATCCGGGGGAACTCTATGACGACGTCATCGTCGAACCTGCTATTCCCGATGTCAGTATGCGGCGCGGCTCGGAGGGGAAATGGATTGTCGAATTGAATTCAAATACCTTACCGAAGGTTCTGGTGAATCAAGTCTATTTTTCGGAAGTCAGCCGGAATGTTCGGACAAAAGAAGAAAAACAATATGTCACGGACAAACTCCAGACGGCTAATTGGCTTGTCAAATCACTACACCAGCGAGCGACAACAATTTTAAAAGTCGCAACAGAGATCGTAATACAACAAGCGGCTTTCTTTGATCATGGAGTAGAGCATCTCAAACCACTCGTCCTGCGCGATATTGCGGACGAAATCGAGATGCACGAGAGCACCGTGAGCCGAGTGACGTCCAACAAATTCATCGATACGCCTCGTGGGATCTTTGAACTCAAGTATTTCTTTACCACCGCGATCAACACCACATCCGGGAGAAACTCGCTATCATCGGAAGCAGTACGCCACAAGATTAAAATCCTCATCGATAATGAAATCCCCGACCGGATCCTGTCTGATGACAAGCTTGTCAGCCTCTTAAAAGCAGATGGTGTTGCAATCGCCCGCCGCACAGTGGCCAAGTATAGGGAAGCCATGAAAATACCTTCATCGGTTCAACGGCGCCGGGAGAAGAAACGCGTCGCCGCCCTGGCGTAATGTTGGAGTAATTTTACGCCTAATTACCCCCCCCTTGACTTCATTGCGGTGCCGCTTTACGTTCCGCGCGCTGTATAGAAAAATGTTGTTAGTTTGCCGGATGCGACCTCGCTAGAAAAAGATACAGCGGGACGAATAACTAAAAAACGGCTGATTAATCTGACTTTTTCGTAACAAAAACAAATGCCCTATCAGCCGGAGGCACTTAGTCACATAACCCTTCATTTTGCTCGCTTTGCGAACACTACAGGTACTATGGAAATAACCAATCTTATCACCCCGAAGAGTATTTCTCCAACTATGCGGGTAACCAGCAAAAAGCATGCTCTACAGGAGATCTCCAAGCGCATGGCAGAGAGCTACGGCCTCGTCGAACGGGAGATTTTTGAAATTTTACTAGCACGGGAAAAGCTGGGGTCTACAGGCGTAGGCAGCGGTATCGCTATACCTCATGGCAAGATAAAAGATTTGGACCGCCTAAAGGGTTATTTTGCCCGCCTCGATCGACCGGTTGAGTTTGACGCTGTTGACGAACGTCCGGTGGATTTGATCTTTTTGCTACTCGCGCCCGAAGAAGCGGGTGCGGATCATCTCAAAGCGCTCGCGAAGGTATCCCGTCTGATGCGTGATAAAAATGTTTGCAAGAAACTCCGAGGCTCTGACACCTCCGAAGCACTTTATGCATTGCTCACGGACCAAACGTCAAGTCAGGCTGCCTGACAGAAAGCTGGACAGCTAGCTACGACCATTAATGAACACTAACCGGAACAAGATCGTTTTGAATTGTTGCTGCCATAGCTAACTCACGGTTGGTCATGGCAGCAATGGGTTCTCCATTCGCGGCAAAAACTCCGTAAACCTCCGCTCCGCTCGTAGCGACGGCCCGCACGTAAGCAATCTCTCCCAAACCCATATATGATAGATCTGGCGCCGTTGGCCTTCTCGGCCCGAGCGACTGGATTTTGCTAACTTGCGGTCTCTTGTGTTCAGTCATTTTGACTCCTCTCAACTCAAGCAAAAACCGACGACGACGCACCGTCTCATGATGCAGCATTGGGGTCCAAATCGATCGTCTGCCCCGAATGACCGGACCCGGTCGCACCATTCTCGATTTTGATTTTTTTCACTTGAGGCTCTGGAATAGGTCGGCTGAGTTCGATATGCAACAAACCATCTTGCAGCTTTGCGCCTTTTACCTCGATGCCCTCCGCAAGCACAAAACTTCTCTGGAACTGCCGTCCTGCAATGCCTCGATGAAGATATTTTTTGCTGCCGTCGTCATCTGCTTGGCGACCCCGAATCACTAGCTGATTATCTTCAATGGATACATCGAGATCTCCCATTGTGAACCCGGCCACAGCTAAGGTTATGAGTAAAAGTTCATCATTAACCTGCTCTATGTTATACGGGGGGTAGCCCTCAGACGAAGCTTTCGAAACACGATCTAAAACGCGCTCAAAATGATCAAAACCCAAAAGAAGGGGGCTGTCAAAAATTTGCATACGTGTCATGCCTAGCTCCCCTATTTGAGCGAGTTGTGGACCCGGCCCACATATGCAGCACCAGGTAAAGTCAATCGCCGCTCACCCCTAGTTTGCTCTCTAAGAAACACCACGGTGCTTTAGACGTAGGCAGGTTTGGCTGACAGGTCAAGGCGACGGACCCGGCTACAAAATAGATAGAAAATTACCAGAATGGCCGATCGTCGCCAAAGACAGCCCATTTTAAGCCTACGGAAAGAACAACCCTGCTGAGTCGTAATCCCGATTTCAATATTAGTATTTCTAACGGAATTAAATAATACTGCACCTTGACTGCACGGAATAAAGCTCACCCCCCATGACAGTCAGCCTGTATCACGTGCCGTAAATCCGACGAAAATTCATTACACTGACCCACAGTAGTTGCCCGCTCGAAAGCGAGAGAAATATCTCCTTACTTACCAGCGACAGCCTTTAACTGGTTCTTGAGACCCTTTGGGTGGACATCAGGGCCAACCAGCGGCCAGACTGGCAGAATACTGCGATTGCGTATTGATCAGGCGCTGGGCCGCACGCCATTTTCAAGTTTTCTCGACGCCCACCAATATCCGCTTGGTGGAACAGATGGATGAAGTTATTATGCTGCAGGAATCGACTTGTTGATATGATCCCGACGTTATCGGTCGGCAAATTAGTGAACCGAGATTTCCAGGTCCGAACGGCCAAATCGTTCCCAATGTCTCCACCCCTACCTAAACCCGTTATCATATCTAATGATAAATAAGCTTGGCGGCCGCCGCTAGGGGTCTCGGCTAAGGCCGAGGTCTCTAATTTCCCTCAGATAATGCGCCCACAGGGACTCCTGCCGGCGACCAAAGTCATACAATACCCGCCAGGAATATATCCCGGTGTCGTGAAGATCATCGAAATCAATCCGAATGGCGTATTGTCCTACCAGTTCGAGATCTAGTATGCCCACATTCCGCCGACCCGCAACAACTTGGCGCTCCTCGGGCGAATGGCCCTGTACCTCTGCAGAGGGGCTATGCACTCTGAGGAATTCCGCGGGAAATGAGAAATTGCTACCATCATCAAAAGCAATCTCGAGCACCTTCTCGGCCCGCCGTAACCTGATGTCCGTAGGCGCATGGGGAAATGAAAAAGGATCATTACCAGTCACAGGCTGCCTTTGCCATTTTAATCTGCCAATTCGCGTGCTTCATCCACCAACATAATGGGAATGCCATCCCGGATGGGATAGGCCAGTTTGGCTTTACGGCTCACGAGTTCCTGTTTTTTCCGATCATACTGCAATGGGCCCTTGGTGAGTGGACACACTAGGATTTCGAGAAGCTTTGGATCTACATCTTGGCCTGCCATACCGTCACTCCTGCTGATCTTGTTATCTAATTGAGCTCCTAATGCCTGACTTGGGAGTTATCATTCGCTGTGATGGCTGACTCCCGAATTGCCATTTCCATTAGTGACATCATAATTTCAGCCATATGCTCATAGTCGCGAGCTTCAAGGAGCGCTTGTTTTTCTTGCGCATTAAAGGGGCACATCATACCCAAATTGGCAATTAGGAAGTTGTCTTCCAGGTTGTCTACAATATCCCAGTCAACGCTGATCTGTTTTGCTTTAAAATAACTATCCAACAAACTCCTAAATACATCACGGTCTAATTGTTGTGCTGGATCATCCATGTCTTGCTGAAACTGGGAATAGTCCGCTGAGACACGCCGATACCCGTTCCGAAGGCCAAAATCACCCCCAATACCAAATCGACACACGCCATCCAGCACTAATTGGATCCGGCCATCAGGGGTTTCTGCAAAGGAGACTATTTTGCCGACGCAGCCGATTTTAAAAAGCTCGGCATCGTCAGGAATGGGGTCTGGCGCCAATTCAGTCGCCTGGACCATTCCGATCAGCCTATCCTCCCGAAGTGAGTCCAATACCATGTTTAGATAGCGGGGCTCGAATATGTTCAGCGGCAACCTGCCATTGGGCAATAGCAGCACATCTGGCAGGGGAAATACCGACAGCTCACCAGGGAGCCGGTCAAAAGAAAGTCTGAGACTATTTCGCATCATGAGAATAACACCGCAGACAACTTCCGGCGCCCTTCAACTGTGATCGGATCCGCGTGACCTAACGCGTTAAAAATTTTGAGAAGTTGGGTGCGGGCCGCTTCGTCGTTCCAGTTCTGATGGGATTTGACTAAATCCACCAGCGTATCAATGGAGTCTTTCATCATACCGTCTCCGTAGAGCGCTATAGCAAGATCATATTTAATTTGCGGATCATTGGGAGTCTCTTGTGCTTGTCGGCGGAGACTTGCGGTTTCCCCGGACGCTATAGCGGCTTCGGCCAAGTCCAACGCAGATTGAACGGCTTTGATCTCAGCACTTTCCAGCAAGGCTGGATCAAGCCCGTCCAAATAAGCCCGGGCCTTCTCCGCATCATTGGCAGCTTTCATGCATTTCACTAGGCCGGCATGCGCCGCCGCATTGCCGGCATCCTGCGCCAGGATTTGTGTGTACAAAGCACTAGCAGTAGCGATGTCACCAGCGCCGAGCACTTCCTCCGCTTTTTCAAGCGCTTTATCCAGGGGTGAGCCCTCACCGCCGGTAAGTTTTTCAATAAAACTTCGGAGCTGACTCTCAGGGAGCGCGCCAGAGAAACCATCCACTGGCCGCCCCTCTTTGAACGCCACCACCATAGGAATGGACTGCACCCTCATTTGAGCTGCCAATTCCTGATTTTCATCAACGTTGATCTTGACTAGTTTTACATTACCCGAGTATTCGCCGACCAATTTTTCCAAGGTTGGGGTCAATTGTTTGCAGGGGCCGCACCATGGGGCCCAAAAATCCACCAGAACCGGGACATTAATAGATTGATCGATGACATCGGCTCCAAAGGCTTCTGTGTTGGACTCCTTGACCAAATTACCGGACGCGGCGCCTGCTGGACCCCCCCCAGGTGTCTCCGCAGTAACCTCCGGGGCCTCGGTGCCATCGGCGTTGAATAAGCCACTCATGCTATCTGTTCCTTTTTCAGAGACATGTTCGTTCCCATCATACTTGGCGTAAAGCCGTCGTTAATCAAGCCTGTCGCACCGGAGCTTAATGTTTTTCAACGAAATTACCATCCAAAGAATAAGATCCGTTAGAGGTCTATAATAAGCGGATCGTGGCCCATTACGGTCAAAAACTTCAGGAGGTCTATTGGGGAAATGGTCGTCGTTGCATCGTTCCGAAGGGGATGATAATTCAGCAGATCCATCGCCATCATGCGACGTTGCAGAACCACCTGAACTGCCTTGGCGGTTTCATTGATGACAGCAAAGGGTGTTACCGAGCCCGGCTCCACTCCCAGAACAGAACGCATCAAGTCTGGTTTGCCAAAACTCAATCGGGCTGCGCCAAGATTTTTTTGCAAGACACCGGTGTCGACCCGATCCTCGCCCAGCATGACCACAAGCCAGAGAGCACCTTTCTTGTCTTTTAAGAATAGACTTTTGCATCGCCCGCCCTGCAAATCTCCTAAAATCTTCTCACCTTCCTTTACTGTGTAAATGGGACGATGCTGAACTGTTGGCGCATCAATGCCGAGTTCCATCAACCGGTTCAATAACTCTTCTTGGGTCCAAGGCATAAACTGTGCCTAAATTTCTGATCACTGAATAACGTAGTGGCAAACCGAGATATCGGTTGCTCAAAATGCCACGCCGTGCGCTGCTAGAAAAGGCAGAAGTTGTTCCTTGCATTGCACAGAGTGAAGCGTATTATTTACTGGGCGGAGCGCGAGGGGTAAACGGTAATATCCGTTGCATCTGAAAAAGCGGGCGTAGCTCAGGGGTAGAGCGCAACCTTGCCAAGGTTGAAGTCGAGGGTTCGAATCCCTTCG
>PBNV01000016.1 GCA_002723345.1 Rhodospirillaceae bacterium | reverse complement strand
GTGAGGTGGTGCCGGCTTCGCAAGTAAAAACTGTCCAGCATCTGGAGGGCGGCATTGTTAGCTTTATTCATGTAAAAGAGGGGGACTTTGTTCAATTGGGTCAGCCACTGGTGGTTCTGGAACCTACGTCTTCGGACGCTGATGTGGGCGAGCTTCAGGTCCGTCTTACATCTCTCAGGGTTCAAATAGCGCGCCTGGAAGCACAATTGTCAGGCTGGGATGAGCCAAAATATGATGCACAATTAATCTCGGATTATGCTGCCTTGGTTCGTCAATCCCAGGAGCGTTTTGCCATTCAAACTCGACGTAGGAAGAGTGAAATTCTCAAACAAGAAAAGGCCATTCTTCAGCGTCGTTATGCAATTGACGAGATAACCCAGCGTATCCGTGGTCACCGAAAAAACCTAGAATTGCTCAAAGAACAAGTTGATATTAGCGAGCAGCTTCTCAGAGATAGTCTGACAAATCGTTATAAGCATCTCGATCTACTAAAGGAGAAGGGCCGCTTGGAGGGGGAGCTTGAGGAAAGCAAGGCGGCTCTGGTCAGCGCACAGGCGGGTCTCGCCGAAGCCCGAGCAGGATTAATCGCGATCAAAAGCGTGTTCGATGACGAAACCAAGACAGAATTGGATGACGCAAGACTAACCTTTGATGAGCTCACCCAAAGGATGCGCAAGTTCGAAGATAGTCTGGAGCGGACAACGCTAAGGTCACCGGTCAATGGTCTAATTAAATCTATGTATGTTGCGACCATCGGTGGGGTAGTAAGAGCAGGTGAGCCTGTTGTAGATATTGTGCCTAAAGGAGATAGACTAATTATTGAAGCCAAGCTGCCCACGCAAGACATAGGATTTGTGCAGAATGGTCAACTGGCGAAAGTTACCTTGGCGTCCGCCGATGCACAGCGGTTTGGTGGTCTTGAAGGCGAGGTGATTTCAGTTAGCCCAGACACGCTATTAACGCCTGAGGGCTCGCCTTTCTACAAAGTGCGAATTCAAACGGACAGTGATCACTTTCGGCGGGGTGACGAGCGCTACAATTTATTCCCAGGCATGCAGGTAATTGCGAATATCCACACTGGTAACCGAACGGTATTTCAGTACCTGTTCCAACCGTTTATCGACTCCATGGATGATGCGATGCGGGAACGTTAGGCTGATCTTCAGGTGCTTATTCGAATGTTTCAGGGAGCCCCCTGGGATTTTCCCCTCCGGGCATTCCTGAGTTTCCAATACTTTTTATTTTTTAGTTGTGGTCTTCTTTTTGGAAGCGCGGCCTGATTTAGTCCTCTGGACTTTGGCCTTACTTGCGGTCTTTTCCGTATCACCGATCCGGGCTTGGACTTGTTCGCCAATATTTTTAGCCGCACCTGAAATACCCTGCAGAATGCCCGCCAACTGATTTGCGGGAATCATGAGGCGGACAACCTGGCGCAGGTCAGCTTCTTCTTCTTGTTGGGCAAAAGTGATCCGAAATACACCGTTTGCATGGGACATATTCGCGACGCGTTCTACAAAAAATTCTTCCGGTTGATTGTCAGCCAATGGATCCTCCTCTTGGAAGCTATAAATTGCTCTTTAATTGACCATACTTTCATAACAGAAGTCCGGAGTGTCAGGAATCATTAATTTGTCCACGAGAGTGTGTATGCGGACTTCGATGCTCCGCATGCACAACCGGTATGGTCCTCATTTTGAAATCACTGGTGATGGTGTTGGGGGTCCCAGATGGCCCGGGATATCTCGAGGTATAGGTGTTTGAAGGACTGGACAGTGGCCTTTTATCGTTAGTCCTGAATTAGTTTGAGCCCCGTCATTTTGCCCGATAAAGGTTTTGTCCGTTCCTCTCTGCGTATGTATTAAAGGGGTATGTGCGGCTTTACAGTTATTTTCTCATACGCGCCGGACGCCCCTCCTGTGAATGTTGGAGAAATGCGCCAGATCAATGAAAGGATGAGGGCGCGTGGGCCGGACGGCGAGGGCGAGTGGTTTTCTTCAGACGGTCGGGTGGGATTGGGTCACCGACGATTGGCCATCATTGATCCCGGTGAAACTGGGGCGCAACCCATACAACTCGCAGGCATCGATGTCGCACCCCGATTTGTCATTACATACAATGGTGAAATCTATAATTATAAGGCTATACGAGATGAATTGACCGCAGAGGGCAGGTTATTTGCCTCAAATTCGGATACTGAGGTTCTACTGCATCTCTACGACCGAGATGGGCCGGAAATGGTTCATAAACTCCGTGGTATGTTCGCTTTCGCCATTTGGGATGCCGAGAAACAGGGAGTTTTTCTGGCGCGGGACCCATTTGGTATCAAGCCACTTTATTATGCGACGGATGGAAAAACGGTTCGGGTTGCCTCGCAGGTGAAAGCCTTGCTGGCGGGCGGTCGGATTGATACCTCGCCCGATCCTGCGGGCCATGTTGGGTTTTTTATATTCGGATATGTGCCAGAGCCTCATACTCTCTATAAAGGTGTGCAGGCACTTCCATCGGGGTCGAGCCTGTGGATAGATCGGAAAGGCATGCCTGAGACGAGGAAATATTTCGATGTTTGCTCGCATTTGATATCGCGCAGCACGGAGGTTTCTAAGGCAGACGTGTTGAGAAAACTTCATACAGCACTGTCCGAGAGTGTCGGCCACCATCTGGTCGCAGACGTACCTGTTGGAGTGTTTTTATCGGCTGGTTTGGACTCGGCGACCGTTACCGGTTTGGCAGCCGAACGCACCAATGCGGCGCTTCGAACTATGACCCTACAATTTGATGAACTGGCGGGTGGCACAATGGATGAGGCGCCTCTCGCAGAAGAAATTGCGGCGCTTTATCAGACACAACATCAGACGCGGACTGTTAGAGGGGTTGAGTTCCACGATGACATGGACCATCTGTTCGAGTCCATGGACCAGCCGTCCATCGACGGCTCAAACACCTACTTTGTGTCTAAAGAAGCCGCCGCGATGGGTTTGAAGGTTGCCCTGTCTGGATTGGGAGGCGACGAGTTGTTCGGTGGCTACCCGTCCTTCCGGCAAATCCCCAGACTGGCTGGTTCTTTGGGATGGATACCCGGCCTTACCAGCGCGGGAAGGGCAATCCGATACGTCTCTGCGCCATTTCTTAAGCACCTGACATCACCCAAATATGCCAGCTTGTTTGAATATGGGGGGAGTTACTCCGGAGCTTATCTATTGCGACGAGGGCTATATCTGCCCTGGGAACTGCCGGATGTTATGGATGGGGATATGGCGGCAGAAGGCTGGCGCGCGCTTCAGCCTCTGGTAAGGCTTGAAGAGACAATTGATGGCATCGTCGATGATAAAGCTCGAGTTTCAGCCCTAGAGTTGACCTGGTACATGCAAAACCAGCTTTTGCGAGACTCCGACTGGGCAGGCATGGCCCATTCCATTGAAATCAGGACGCCCCTAGTTGACGCTACTTTATTTGCTGAAATAGCCGGGCTGAATGCCAGTAAACTGGACATGGCTGCGGCGCCACACCTGCCGCTTCCATCATCCGTGCTCAACCGGCCTAAGACCGGTTTTTACATGCCAATCCGCGAATGGTTAGTGGGAGAAGACCCAGATCATTCTGAGGAACGGGGCTATCGGGGGTGGGCGCGCCGTGTCTATACTCAAGTCACACAGGAGCATGCGTAAGATCGTTTGCGTTGTCGTACACAGCGAAAATGATTGGTGCGTTCTGCGAACCGGTATAGAACCAGACCATGTGCGGCGTTACCGGAATTTTTCATTTTGATCGGCCCGAATCTGTGTCGGCCGATCTTTTGCACCGAATGAACAACACTATCTTTCATCGCGGACCGGATGGTGACGGTACCTATGTTTCAAGAGACGGCAAGGTGGGGCTAGGGCATCGAAGGCTATCCATCATTGATCTCTCCGAGGGCGGCGCGCAGCCGATGTCTAATAGAGAGGAAACGATTTGGGTTTCCTTTAATGGTGAAATTTATAATCACGCTAGCCTGAGGATGGAGCTGGAAAGGCGAGGATGCCGATTCCGATCCCATCATTCCGATACGGAGGTTCTGGTTCAGGGGTATCAGGCGTGGGGCATGCGCGGCCTACTGGAGCGCCTAGACGGTATGTACGTATTTGCGGTTTATGATGAGACTGCCAAGCGGATCTTAATTGCACGGGATAGGGTAGGTGTTAAGCCTATTTATTTTACTAAACGGGCAGGTCTTTTTGCCTTCGCATCAGAGATAAAAGCGCTTTTAGCGCACCCTAATGTGCCGGCAACCGTTGGGCAGGTCGCGCTATATCATTACCTTACATATTTAACGACCCCGGCGCCCCTGACACTTTTTGATGGTATTTACAAACTGCCAGCGGGTCATTTCATGATGATTGAGGCCAATGGAACTTTTGCCGCGGAGCGGTATTGGGGGGCAGTGCCTGGGCAGAGCTTGAATGCACATACGGTTTCCGAGAAAAGCACTGCCGATCAGGACCAATATTATCAGCAGGCGGTTATGGATCAGCTAGAGGCATCCGTCGAAAAACGCATGATGTCCGATGCACCTTACGGTGCATTTCTCTCTGGCGGCATTGACTCGTCTGTAAACGTGGCTCTCATGGACCGTTTTACGGACGGTCCCGTTAACACATTCACCGTCGGCTTCAAGGATCATCAGCACCTGAACGAACTAGGCCATGCCTCCCATGTCGCCAATCACTTTAAAACGAATCACAATGAGATCTTGGTTGATGAGCGAGATATGGTGGGTTATCTGGATGACCTCGTCCATCATCAGGACGAACCTCTCGCCGACTGGGTTTGTATTCCCTTGCATTTTGTTTCCAAGCTTGCCCATGACAATGGTGTGAAGGTAGTCCAGGTCGGTGAGGGGTCCGATGAGCAATTCTGTGGCTATAACAGCTACATGAAGTATTTAGAGTTGAACGAGAGATACTTTTATCCATTTAAGAAGTACTTTTCAGGAGGCTTGCAGAACTTGACCGTGGCTGCGGCAGCTGGTTTAGCGAAATGTTATCCTAAATTTGAAATCTACGCTGACGCTGTTTCTCGAGCATCGCAAAACAGAGAACCCTTTTGGAGCGGCGCAGTGGCTTTCTGGGAGTCCCAAAAGACGTCCCTGTTACCGAACTATTCTCCGAAGGAGCCTTATGGCTGGCAAGATGTTACTCGTGCAGGCTTGTTACCGGTAACATATTTGGCGCCAGATAGCTTTAACGTGGCAAGGGATTTTCTTGTAAATTTTGACAATGCTTATCCTGGCCAAGACCAACTCACTCGTATGATCCATAATGAGTTCCGCTTGCGATTGCCGGAACTGCTTCTAATGCGGGTGGATAAGATCACGATGGCGTCTAGCCTGGAGGCACGCGTGCCATTTTTGGATCATGCCCTGGTCGAGCTCACGATGGATATACCCGAGGCTGCGAAGTTGCGCGGTGGCAGTGCCAAGGGTCTATTAAAAAAAGCGGTCGCAGGTGTCATACCGGACGAAATTATCCACCGAGAGAAAATGGGCTTTGCCGCGCCCATGGCGCAATGGCTGAGGGGTGACTTTGGTAAGCAGGCTGAAACCCAACTCCTCGGCTCCAAATTGCTGCAGGCTTACGGGTTCAATCGCGACTATTTGACATCTCTGTTCCAGGACCATCAGAGAAAGCGGGTGGATCGATCACTTCTCATATGGACCCTGTTTAATCTTGCCACATGGCATGCTAGGTGGTGTGAATAGGCTGACGACAATCTTGTTCACGTCTGAATTCGCGAGTGATAGAGCGATGTTGAAAGAAGGAGTCCCCGCGATTTTGTTTCTCCTCATACTTGGGGTGTGGGTGCGAGCCGCGGAGTCCGGTTTCGTTGATTATTATGGTGGGAATTTCGAAAATGCGTTGACGCATTTGAGAGAAAAAGGCGAACAGGGCAACGCCTATGCTTCCTATTTGGTCGGCCAGATCTATGCCAATGGAAGGGTCGGGGCCCCCAATTCCGAGTTGGCATTGGAGTGGTACCTAAAGGCTGCAGATCAGGGGAGTATTGCTGCGCCGTTTTCATACTTGAATCACCAGTTGGTATCGATGAACCGGCCTCTTGGTTTTTGTGCAGACTTTCGGGACGTGGTGCGACTGAGCGAGAGAGTCAAAAGCATTTATGCGTATTTATTTTTGTCCCAATATCATGCCAATGGTGGATGTAATGCGCCCAACGTATTAAAATCTGCATACTATATGCACTTAGCGAGTTCTTTAGACCGGGCATTCGGGCCTAATAGAGACAATTTGTACGGCCAACTATCTGAGGTACAACGACAACGCCTCGAAAAACTGCTGCAACAGAAATTGACGCCAATATCTGAGCGCGAATTTCTCAATTATTTCGCCAAAACAGTTCTTCGGTAAACTGGCTACCATGAGTTTCTGCTGCCACCTATCACGACTTTCTTCGGATCGCCACTTGAGATGAGGAATATTCATATAAAACTCGAGCATGTCGCCTATCTTGTGGTCGCTTGCATTATTCCAATAGGTACCGTTTCACCCAAGGCTTTGGTATTGATGTTGGGGGTTGCTGTGGTGACTTTCCTCTCGCTTAATCGGGACGTCTTAATAAATACTTTGAGGCGCAGTCGACAGTATTTTGCGTATTTTTTGCCACTTCTTTTAATAGGCCTCGCGAGCAGTATTTGGTCTCTGGAGTTCACCTTATCCCTTAGCTTGGCACTGAAACTCATTAGTTTGGTGGCCATCGGTTGCGTCGTCATAGCCGCTGTATGGGAACTTCCATCCCGGATCGTTAATACCCTGAGACGAGCCATACATCTTGGAGTCGTATTAGCAGGGGCGCTTCTCGTATTTGAAGTCGCCACCAGTGGCTGGCTTTATCGGACGTTTCGCGGGTATGCCTGGGAGCAGGTGATTTTTGAGCCTACCGGCGGCATAAACTTAGATGCGCCCATAAAAAGTGGCATTACAGTCCTATCGATCTTTGTTTGGTGCCTATTTGGGAACATACGGGGAGGAGTGGTTCTCGCCATATGCGTGTTCGCCCTTGTTTTGGTCCTCGCGTGGAAGTGTAGTGCCACAGCCTCGTTGGTTGCTCTATTACTTGGCCTCGCCGCTGCGCTTATGGCACGGCTGGCTCTTCGATCTGTTTTGATTCTTGTCTCGATAACCTTTTGTCTAAGCGTGGTAGTGGCTCCGTTTGCAATTCATGCAGCTCTTAAGGATATTACACCGTCGAACATTAGCGCGCAGATCGGCAATAGTGGTCTCCCTTTATCTGGCATGAACCGGTTGATTATTTGGAAATTCACATCCCAGAAAATCTTGGAAAAACCGCTGCTTGGACGGGGTCTGAGAACATCGCGGGTTCTTCCCAGCGGTGGTGAGAAATATGATATTGTTAGAGCGCGAGAAAATGGCACCCGTGAGGTCATAAGCCGGGATTTCTTTATTCCGCTGCATCCACATAATCAGTCTTTGCAGATTTGGTTGGAGCTTGGCGCATTGGGGGCTGTTTCGTTTGCCTTGGCGGCGGGGGTGCTTATTCTTATGATAGGGAGATTGCCAATTCAGAGAAGTCAATCTGGATGGCTAATCGGAGCGATCGTAACCTTAATGGTCTATGGCCAAATAAGTTTCGGTGCCTGGCAGAATTGGTGGATCGCTGGCCAGTTTCTGTCCGTGGGTCTGCTTTTGATAACTCTCTCGTCGCACAGAGGAAGCGAAAAATAACTGTGAGAGATAAATAACTATTTCAAAAGGTGTTGTCCAACTTGGATTGGCGGACCCAAGAAAATAAATGACGCCATCAATGCCATAATTACCAGTTCGGCCTTCGTCGAGATCATCTCTATAAAAATTTTCTGCAATCTCACTGACCTGCCCCGAGTTGTCGCATAATTGGAACTGCTCCAGAGATTTCGGACTTTTATTTGAGCATGCCATCTTTTCAGAGGCATAGCCGCAAGCCCAGCTTAAAAAATTCGTGACTAAAAAGCACTTACCCCAGTTGACGCCTTGAATCGTTTTTGTCTACCCATAATATTTTTTCCTTACAAAGAAGTGGAGTTGAGAGAATATGGGACGCTATCCTGGCATGCAGCACACAATCATCTGGACTTTTGGAATTCTAATTACTCTGTGTCGTCGCTTAAGTATGAATAATTAATTTCTAGAGTGGCGCGCTGGGACACCGACGATTTTTAATACTAGTAAAATTAGCTCGTGCGACGAATTTTATGTTATCGCAGATTAATTCTCCTCTGAGTGCTGTTTGGGAATGCAGGTTAATTTTCCATTATCGCTATTAAACAGAAAAAATTGTTCCAGATTATTGAGGCAGTTTTGTGATTGGACCAAGTTAGCTAGGACCGCCTTAATCCATGGATCGCTTTTTATCGGCCATATGATATCGAAGTTCGTCCACCACGAGATAAGCTTCGCGGGCGTAGTTTCTTTCATGAAACTGTTCGTCTTTTTCTCCCCCCAACTGAAGGGTCTGACCGGCGTATAATTAAAATATTCGCCGCCGCGGTGGGACTTGATGCCAAAATATTGCGCCAAGTTGGTTTCAACCGCATATTGACCTTGGGCGATGATACTGACTTTTGGATTGTTCAGGTTTCGCGCTCGGATAAGCGCCATTAGTGCTTCTGATTCGCTTTTGATATTGACGATGGATGATCTGACGTATTCATCTTGAAATTGTCTTGTGTCGATATCGATGAACGAGCGGTGGATTTTATAGGCTTGAAAGCCGAGCAGTATTATGACGCCCAAAGTCATGCCGTCGGTCATCAAGGATGATTTCAAAATATTCTTGGCAAAGCCTGAATTACCAAATTTCTCGATAATGAAATACGCAGCGATGATAATGCCGAAGAAATGAACGAACCTCAAATTGGGCCGCAGGTAGCGTTGGAAGGATTGCAGGCCGGTTTCACCAAAGGGAGAGTGGCACGTATAGTAAGCCAAGTGTGCCGCGAGCATATAGAACATCGCTAAAATCCCGATGATCACGACAAACCACCGCATCCGACTCCAGGCGAGGGCGGCGGCTAGAACCGCGCCGCCGGCGAGGGTTAACGGCACTTTATATTGTTCGCCATAGCTGATCATCGCGTCGGTGATCACACCCGCCACCCGGCGGGAATAATCGGAGAATAATTGACTGGGGTTTGTAAGGTATTCCCAAGGCGCTGCAAAACATTCGGCGCCAACGCGAAATTTTGACCAGGTTGCTGCAATGATAATCATCGGCATCAACATCAACACCGCCCATCCCGCGCCCTTTTTAATGAGTGCCCAAGATAAGAATCCGGTTATCTGATTTTGCTCGCGAAATGTTCGCCAGTAAAAAATCAGCCAGACGATTCCCAGGATCACCGCGAATAACAGGAAGGCGACCTTAATCAGATAACCGGAGGCAAAGACCAGACCCAGGAACGCGGCCAGTCGGGTGCGATCGAATTCATCGTATTGGGCCGCCAGCACCAGCAACAATCCCGCCAAATAAGCATACAGCAACGGTTTTTCGATCAGCTGGAAGGTCGGGAATAATATCCAGGACGCTTCCACCGCCAACAGGACCAGCACCAAAAGCCAGGCGATCAGATTTGCCGGTTTGTTCTCACTGACGCCGCTTCGCAGGGCGACAAAGCGGGTTAAATCAAAGGTAAAACCAAGCACGCCCACATGCATAAGAAACAGGAAGACAATGCCGTTCCGGTCCACGTATTGACTGTCAAAAATATTCGCAAAAGTGATCATCATGGGCCAGCCGGTGGTATAGGCGCCATGATGATAAATCAGCTTGTCGGACCAATAGGCATCGGCCAAATAGACTTGGCGGGCATAACGCAGCCAACTTCCCGTCTCATCGCCGGGATAGGGCAGATAGGTCAGGTTGTTAATGGTAAGCGCGACGGCCAAGGCTAGCAGTGGTAAGATAAAAATGGGGTGCAGGACCGATGACCGACAATTTTCCCAGGTGAAGGATCGTTGGATCACCAATTTGCCAAATCCCGCGACGGCGATTGCGGCAAAGGCCCAAGTTAAAAGCGACAAGGGCAGTCCCAACAGGACATTTCCGACATACAAATATATGGGAACAAGTAAGACGGCGACGCAAAACCGGAAACCCCACCAATTGTAACTGGGCGAATTTATCCCTGGCGTCAAAATTGCCATGCCGGCGAGGCTAAAATACAAAAGTACTGAAGACATTGAGCCAATATATGCCGTCTTGCCGCAAAAAAAAACAACGACAACTTATCCATCTGACACGAATTGTGGGGCGTTGCCTGCAAATACGGTGGGTTGCGACATTGGTTATCACCAGGCGCTGATCGGGCGCCTTTAAATTGCCAATCTCCCGAAGAGATAACCCCACCACCATTATCTGCAAAGGTTTCGGCGTAAACTTCTAGAACGGCTGGAAGCATTTCTGGTGCAGGGACAGATATTTAGCATAGCCGTTATAGCTGCAGAATTGCTCGACTTAGTCTTCCCCCACCTGAGTCACCTTGACGCAGGAATCGCGGACCAGCTTGAAGACAAAAGCAGCTGGAGTCCGACTCAATCGGCCAGGGGGTCATCCTGCTGATGCACCAGATTACCCAAATAGCCGACCATATCGGCTTCATTATTATTTTTCACAATGTAAAAAAAATAGAAAAATTATCACTCATTAGATAATTTATGGAAGGACCTAAACAATATGTGATTGCAGTATTCTCTCAAGAACCTCCGCGCGCACTTTCCAATCTAATTGGAAAAGGCTCTCGTCGAAGGCCAGGTCCTGTTCGGCTGATGCTGCTGTCAGCGCCTCCAAAATATCATCGGCACTCGTACAACTGTAATAATGAGACCATTTCTCTTTGGCTTCTCTTATAACCTCGTCAGTTTCAGCCGGATAGCAGATTACAGTCCGGCGCGCCGCCATAAGTTCAAATACTTTGTGATGAAATGCTCCCTCGCTTCGTATGTAAAGATTTACCTGTGAGCTTTTGAGAAGCGAATAGTAGTTTTCCTGATTTAGGTAAGGGCGCAATTCGAAATCAAAGGAAGGGTTTAGCCGGTCTAATATGGTCTGGACTTTTGTCTCTTCCGTCCCAGCATAGACGAGCTTTACTTTTTTGCCGTTTAATGGCTCCGAAATCGTCCACGCATTAATCGTCTGCAACGCCGTTTCCAGATGGCTCGTACTGTAAACACTTCCGGTCAGGCTTATTTGAAACAGGTCAGTGTCTGAGGTCGGCGTGCGCGTCATCGCGCGTGTGTCCAATCCACTGTATACAATGAATTTTTTCATCGGGAAAAACGGATTGGATTTTGTTCGGTGAAGATCAGAAAAAGTTGTCAAAGCGGCGGCATCTTCATAACATCTTGCAAGGGTATGCACGAATGGGCTGGGGATAAATACTTCCCAGATATCTTTGATGTCTGCCACCCAGGGACAGCCAGCCATGACACTCAGGTCTTTAGCGATATTCCAGCAGTCGGAGCCGCCAAACGTGCTCCAAATTATGTCTGGCTTAAATTCGCGTGCGATGAGCTTCAGATAAGGCTGCGATGATTTACGCCAGTCTGTAAATACACCCTGGTGGCGCCAAAAGTACCAGAAAATGATCAATTGTCGAAGGCCCCAGGGGAGGCGTCCTTGTCGTAATAATTTTAAGAGCGGGAAACCGACCGGCGCTGCTGCGATGTGCAAGGGTGCATCAAAAGATTGCTGCTGCAAGCGAGCGCCTGTTTTCCAGAGGGGTTCGCAGATGGGGGACGAGTCAAGTGTTTCGGTGAATAAAATGATTTTATGCCCCCTCTCTGACAGCGCGGTTGCGAACTCTCGCATGCGTGTGGCGCAAACATGCGGCGTCGCGGGGTGGCAGTGATTTATGAAGACTGCGCGCACTAAACGGCCTCCTGGAATAGGCGCAGGGGCGAGCTTGCTTGGATGCGTTGAAGGAAATGTTGCCGCCAAGAGTGTTCAATAAAGGGCCGCCATAGCATGGAGGCTAAATGGTCTTCACCATTATCAAAGCGTTTGAGAACATGCCGCCACCACGAGCGCTGCCAAAGGCCACTATCCTGGAATTCCCGGCTCTCAATAATGTCTCTCGTTTCATCAAGCAGGGCTTGGCGGAACCACAGGGCCTGAGGCGGCAGAAACCCTTGTTTGTTCCAGCGCTTCCGAATGGGCTCCGGTAAGATTCCTCTCATGGCACCGCGCAGCACCCGTTTTGTTTGTGTGTCTCCCATAAGAGCCTCCGGCGGCAGTGAGAGGGTGAACTCAGCCAGACGGTGATCACAGAAGGGCAGGCGGACTTCCTCGGAATGTGCCATGGAATTCCGGTCGCCGTACCGTAGTAAGACAGGAAGGTGGGTGTGGAGCGATTCCCGCCATAGAACTCTCGTAAGGGGGTGGAGGTGCGGCGGCGGCGGCGGGAGGGATGAGGTGCGAGAGATCAATCGCTCTGCGAGATCTGGTGCGAGGCCAAATTTAAAATCCGAGCCCTTGCCGGTGATGCGTGCGAAAAGGTGGCGCAGGCTACCAGGAAGGGCTTGGCCTAATGACTGCGTCGGCGACAACAAGGCCAGGGGGTATCTGGTGCGGATTGCGCTTGCTTCTTGCGTAATTTGTGCCGGCGTCTGGGTCTCCGAGAGAGCCGCCAGATAGGCGGAAAAATACTGCTCATAGCCGCCGAGTAATTCGTCGGCACCTTGGCCATCTAATAAGACGGTCACGCCATGCTCTTTGGCCAAACGAAACACACTCCATTGGGCAAATTGGCTGGTGCTACCTACGGGGAGTTCGTTGTGCCAGAGGAAGTCAGGGAGCTCCGCCAAAAACCCATAAACGTCGGGATGTGTCACATGGTTCGTGATGCCATATTTTTCAACGACCTCCTTGGCCCATTCCCACTCGTCATTCGACGTGCCCCCAAACCGTCCCGTAAAAGTTGTGTAAGCGGCGGGGGCTTCCATTTTTTCTTGGATGAGGCCAACGATAGAACTGGAGTCCAATCCGCCGGAGAGGCAGGAGCCCACGGGAACATCGCTCCTCATCCGAATCCGGACGGAGTCCGTCAGAAGGTCGGAAAAAGCTTCTTCGATCTCACCCTGAGAGCATGTCGAAATGCGGGTATCCAGTTTAGGAGACCAATATTGTTTCGTCGTTATTGAGAAGTCTTTGAGGTTAAGGGTGAGAGAGTGAGCTGGCAGGAGCTGTTTGATGGCTGGAAATACGGTTGCCCCCTCATCATCCAGTCCAACGCTGGGGTTGTCTAGAAAAGTGAGCAGCCTGAAGGGATCGATTTCCTGACTTACACCTTCCAAGTTTAAAAGGGACTTATACTCAGAGGCAAATGCAAATGCCTCTTTTTGAAGACAATAAAGAAAGGGTTTCTCACCATACCGGTCACGCGCGCAAAAAAGCAGGTCCCGGTCCGCGTCGTAAAGGGCAAACGCGAACATGCCGTTAAACTCATTGAGGCATTGGTCTCCCCACATCCGGTACGCTTCCAGGACGACTTCTGTATCGGAACTGGAGATGAAGCAGACCCCTTCGGCCTGGAGCCGGGCGCGCAATTCCAAATAATTATAGAGCTCGCCATTATACGTGATTACAGCGGGGTCTTTGAGCATCGGCTGATGACCGGCAGCGCTTGTGTCGATGATGCTCAGCCGCCGATGACCCAGGCAAATGGTTCCGTTTGACGATCTCCAATACCCACAGTCGTCCGGACCTCGGTGAAACAGGAGATTTGTCATCTTGTGCACCGTGTTTTCGTTGACTGGGCGCCGTCCGGCTAGGCCTGCTATCCCGCACATGAGAGAACTTTCTTGCAAGCGCCTACAACGTCGTCAACTGTGATTGACAGGATGGACCCACCGGCCGTCCGCAAACCTGTTTTTGGCGGAACAGCGTCGGTCTCGTGCCAGGGGTAGAGCACCTCATGTCCTTTCCCGTGCGGAAACCAGACGCCGGGCTTGGCGCGGGCACTAAAAACTGCAACACATCGAAGGCCGGTAAGTGCCGCTAGATGCATCGGTCCGCTATCATGTCCCAGATAAAATTTGGCGGCTCTCATGGCCAATGCGCTGGTGATAGGAGAGGTTACACCACACAGGTTGAGCAGGGGACCCGGCCAATCGTCCAACAAGGCGCCGACTCGGTCCTTTTCTTCCCCCGCTCCGATGGCCATAATCCCGAGCGAGGAATCGTATGCAGCAAGCTGGTCGAGGACCGATGCCCAGTTTTTGTTCCCCCAATCCTTATCAGGCAATTTTGCGCCAATGCTTAGGGCGAGAAAATGATGTCTGCCAGGCCATGTGGCCACTATGCTGTCGGCTTCTTTGGACTTCTCGACGTCAAACTCAAAGGTCCAGTCGGGGGCATCCTCGCGCGCCGCGCTGACCGCGCGTAACAATCGAGCGTGTTCTGGCTCCCACCGAAGCGTTGCGGTTTCATGATATGTTCGCAGCGATCTACCCACCGGAAACGCCGTAAAATACCGGATGCCGCAGGATCGAAAAAACATATATTCCCGGGCCAATTTCATCGGACTTGAAGGTTCTGACAGATAGACAAGCCTGTCCGGCCCCCAAAGCCTGATTTTGTAAAGCGTATCCCAGATATCAAAAAGGCTGCCACCGCCAGGAGGTAAGGTGTAGATGCCACTGCAAAATGGAGTGTTTTCAAAGATGGACTCAAGCGGTGCAGCGCGCTCCATAACCGGTTGGTTCGTCAGAATTCTCAGATCGTCATCCGGAAATCGCCCGCGCAAGTGATTGAGTGCCGGGATACTAATTATCGCATCGCCAATACTGCCTCTGCGGTATATAAGGATCTTATCACCCATGCTTATGCATACGCTATGACGGCATTATTTGGAACTCTTAAACCGGCTTCAAGACTCACCTTTTGACCAGTGGCAGTTTTCTGATGAAATAATGCAGCTGGATTGCTAAGGCTAGGGGATTTTTGGTTTGTATGATGATAGTGCTGGAACATGTTTGAAAAACGATTTTTGCAAAGCGAGGGTATTCGGGTGTTGGTTAATGGGATCCACGCCAAAAGTGGCGGAGGTGTCACCTATTTGCGCAACATTATGCCGCTGCTGGCGGAAGATGACGAGCTAGAGCTTCATTTATTTCTCCACCGGGACCAATTCGAGCTGTTCGGTGTGATCGATGAGCGGATCAGAGTCCACTTGCTGGATTTTTCAAACGGCTTTTTTACCAATTTGATCTGGGAGCAGGTCGTACTGCCGTTGCTCGCAAAATCCATGTCAATTGATGTGACATTATCGCCTGCGAATTACGGTCCTCTTATGGCGCCGCGCCAAATTATTATGTTGCGAAACTCGCTTGCCGTGGTAGGGCGTGAAACCCGTATAATAAAACGCCTTTATTGGTTTGGATTGGCGTTGATGACGGGGCTCTCGCTTCTTACGTGCCGGCGGGCCATAGCCGTGTCAGACTATGCCCGGAGTGCTCTTACCTTTGGTATGGGGAGGCTGTTCCGGAAGAAAGTATCTGTCATCCATCACGGGGTATGGGATATGTTTGCGCCAGCGGTTCCTCGTTCGGACGCGCATTTTATCCTCACAGTGTCAGATATTTATGTTCAAAAGAATTTGCACACGTTAATCGCTGCATTGGCACAGGTGAAACGTGATTATCCGGATCTTAAATTGAAAGTTGCTGGAAAGGCCATTGATGCGGGATACCAAGAGGAGGTGAAGGCCGCTGTTTATGCCGCTGGCCTAACTGACAACGTTGACTTCCTCGGGGAGAAGTCGACAAGGTCATTGTTGGGGTTGTACCAGACCTGTACCTTATTTGCGTTTCCATCGACGGTTGAGACCTTTGGTAATCCCTTGGTTGAAGCGATGTCGTGCGGTGCGCCAATTGTTAGTTCTAATACAGCTGCAATGCCAGAAATTCTCGGCGATGCCGCGCGGTTCTTTGATCCCTTGGACGTCGAGGGGATGGCGGGTGCTATTTCTGATCTGATGGGGAATGCCCGTGAGCGACAGGTCCTCTCACAAAAGTCACTTGCGCATTCAAAAAAATATTCATGGCGCCAGACTGCCGCCAGAACTGCGGATGTTATCAAATCGATTGCGCCAGCCCGTATCCGACAGGACCAAATGACAAAGATGGCGCCCACCCCGTGACTCTGAATCTTACCTATTTTCTCAGCCATCCGATTCAATATCAATCTCCTTTGCTGCGCCGGTTAGCCCTTGAAGATGATCTCTCGTTCCGCGTCGTGTACGAGCATGATTTCTCGACGCGCACTTATTTCGATCAGGGATTTCAGTCCGAGGTCAGGTGGGATATTCCCTTGCGGGAAGGATACCGCAGTGACCTTTTGGCTGATGTTTCAGTGAACGAAGTGCTTCGGGAGTGTGACGCGGTGTGGTTCCACGGATGGCAGTCCAAGCTTTTCAGGCGCATTTTGAAAGATGCATCGCGCCGCAGAAAATTGACACTGATGCGGGGCGAAAATTGGTTCGGTGCGATGCCGGATGGTTATGGCGTTATGCGTTTGGCACGGCGGACCTATCACAAGTCAATATTCCGATATTGTTCCGCCTTTCTCACAATTGGAAAAAAAAACAGGGAGTATTATCTTGACCATGGCGTGAGCCAGGCGCGCCTGTTTGACATGCCCTACGCCGTGGATAACCAGACGTTTCTGCAGCGGGCGAGTAACACGATGATTGCCGAGGTCCGGCAGTCATTGGATGTAACGCCCGAGCAGAAGATGATCCTGTATGCAGGCAAGCTCCAGCGTCGTAAGAACCCGCATCATCTGCTGGAGGCGCTCAAGACCATCAGCCACAATGCAGCAACACCGGCCGTGCTGGTTTTCGCTGGTGATGGAGAAATGCGCCGAGAGTTGGAAGTTGAAGCCGCGGCTTCGCCCTGGATTAAATTCGTGGGTTTTAAAAATCAAACCGAAATGCCGACCTATTATGCGGCTGCGGACGTTTTTGTGTTACCTGCCGAGCGGGAGCCGTGGGGACTTGCCATCAATGAAGCCATGGCCTCGGGAACTGCCGTTGTGGCAAGCGACCAATGTGGGGCTGCGTATGATTTAATCACGCCGGAGACTGGTCGGATGACTGAGGCCGGCAACATGGACGCCCTCGCGGGCGCTATCTCCGAAATATTACCGCGGTCAAAAGAAATGGGCACAGCAGCACAGGCGCATGTGAAGTTGTGGGATTTTGAGGCCGATGTACGGGGGATTTTATCGGCGCTCGAGGTCTTGGTATGACGGGCTTGAGTATTTTGTTTGTGGGTCAGATGGTTCCCGGCGCACGCACAGGTCAGCGCGTTGAAGCATTCCGACGCCTTGGATGTGATGTCACCATTGTCGAGACCAATGGGCCTGGTGCCACATACGAGGATGTGCCGGGACTACTTGATCGGCTCCGATACCGTTTTCGCCGCCCTGCGGACAAAGGTGGTGCAAATTCTGCCATTCGCTCGCTGGCAACTGCGTCTCACTTTGATATTGCCTGGTTTGAGCGAGCTGTTGAAATCAGGGCTTCGACCTTGCTGTCGCTCAAGGCAGCTTTACCGAATATCAAACTCGTTTGGTATGCGGAAGATGATATGATGAACCCGCTGCACCGCACCGTCTATGTGGAGGAGTGCATCTCGTTATATGATCTCTGGGTGACAACCAAATCCTTGAATGCTCAGCCCGAGGAAATTTCTTCGCTTGGAGCAAAAAGGGTTCTATTCCAAAATAATTCCTATGATCCGTCCCTTCATTATCCGCCTCATCATCCCGCTGAAAACGTCTCACAGTGGGGATGTGATGTCGGTTTTGTCGGGACTTACGAGGCGCCTCGGGCACAAAGTCTGCTGTTTTTGGCGGAGAATGGGGTATCGTTACGCGTTTGGGGAAACGGTTGGGAACATATGACGGCAGCGAGTCCTAATCTGAAAATAGAACAGAAACCCGTGTATGATCGCGACTACGTTATGGCCGTCGCTCATAGCAAGATTAACCTGTGTTTTCTGAGAAAGGGTAACCGAGATTTGCAAACCTGCCGGTCCATTGAAATCCCGGCCATGGGCGGATTTATGCTTCATGAGCGAAACGCGGAAATCAGCAATCTTTTGCAAGAGGACAGCGAGGCGGTATATTTTTCAGATCATGGGGAACTGCTGGAAAAGGTAACCTATTGGCTATCAAATGAAAGGGGCCGCAGGAGTATTGCGAGCCAAGGTTTTGAGGCCATTAGCACGGGTAACTTTCGTCATGAGGACCGCCTTGTGTCTGTATTCGATGCTCTCGGACAGGATCCAAATTGATGCGTTTATTGGTGAATGCTTTGTCTGCCCGGCGGGGAGGAATTCTCACCTATACCCGGAATTTATTGTCTTCCCTGGCGGAGCGGGGTCTCGACATTACTATTGCCGTGCCAGATGAGTTCGCCGATGACGAAATGGAAAATGTGAGGACGTTTAACATTATCCAGTTTTCGCCCCTGCACAGGTTTGCATGGGAACAAATTTATTGGCGGAAATTTGTGCGCGATCATGCGCCGGATGTTTTATTTTCCTCGGCAAATTTCGGACTACTCAATAGCCCGGTGGAACAAATACTGCTGCTTCGCGAGGGCGGTCTTTTTGATCCGTTTTATCTGGCCAACATGACTGCGGTCCAGGGAGTCGGAAGCGCGTTCAACCGCTATTTCCGTCGCCGGCTTATGCTGATGTCAGCGCGTTCTGCCTCTAAAATCATCACCCCCACGAATGCTATGCGTGACGCCGTCGCCTTGTGGGAGCCTACCATTAAGGACAAATGCACGGTAAACCCCTATGGCACCATCAATAATGCGTTTCGTCCCGGACAAGACCCTCGTCCCTGGCGGGCAGGGGGAATGCTCAAACTGCTATATGTGTCTGTTTATTACCCGCACAAAGTACCAAATTTGGTATGTCAAGCGGTGGACTTGCTCAATGGCCGCGGCATTCAGGCGCATGCCACCATAACCATGTCCCTTGAGGAATTCACAGATACCAGGGGCAGTGCGCTTGATGATAAAATACTGCTGGATGCTCAAAAGCGCGGGATCGTCACTCTGGGGCCCCATAAATACGCCAATCTGCCCCAATTATATCGAGATCACGATGTTTTCGTCTTCCCGTCCGTGTCGGAAACTTTTGGTCACCCCATGGCAGAGGCCATGAGCACAGGATTGCCAGTTGTTGCGTCGGATACGCCAGTAAACCTGGAAATCTGTGGCGAGGCAGCTTTTTATTTCAAACCTTTCAGTGCGCAGGGACTCGCCGACCGAATTGAGGAGCTGAATAATTCCGAGCCTCTTAGGAACCGGTTATCTGCCGAGGGGCGGCATCGAGCAGTTTCGCGCTACAGTTGGGAGGACCATGTGGATCGTCTCGTTGATACGTTCGAAGCGGTGGCTTCCGGCAGGTGATGAAAGTCACTGTATCCGTTCACGGCAGATGGCATGCCTTTGAGCTCGCCACAGAGCTTCAAGATCGTGGCTTATTGTCGCAGCTTTTGACAACGTATCCCCGGATGACGGTCAAACAAATCACGACCCGTACTTTACCAGTGATTTCGAGGCCGTCTCTCGAGTTTCGCCGTCGGATTTATGACCGCTGGAGGTTCGGGGCCAAGCCGGATCGTGAAATCGCGGCTGCTTTCGGTCGGTTTGCCAGCGAAAAAGTGTTGCCTGATACGGACCTATTCATCGGTTGGAGTTCCGCTAGCCTAGAGGCCATTCCCATTGTCCAGGGGCGGGGCGGAAAAGTCGTCATCGAGAGAGGTTCCACGCATATCCAGCATCAAATGGATATGCTTCAGACTGGCTATGAGCGGGCAGGCCTTCCATGGGACGGGACCGACCCTTTCATCATTGAGCGGGAGCTTGCAGAATATCAGGCGGCGGATGCAATTGCCGTCCCTACAACTTTCGCACGGCAATCATTTATTGATCATGGAATTCCAGGAGACAAGATCATCGTAAATCCGTATGGGACGGATTTATCCGAACGCGCGGGCGGGAGAGAAAAAATAAGAGGCGGTCCCCTTCGCCTTCTTTTCGTTGGCGGGATCAGCGTCCGAAAAGGGGCACCGTGGCTTATTGAGGCCATAAAAGACCTAGAAGGTCAGGCGGCGTGCCGGTTCGCCGGGCCAGTTGAACCCGCCCTTCGACAAATGTATAGCGCAGGATTGCCGGATAACGTTGAGTTGCTCGGCCCGCTTTCGTCAGCTGATGTGGATCGCGAGTTGTCGGCTGCTGATGTGTTTTGCCTGCCGTCTCTCGAAGAGGGCTTCCCTTTGTCTTTGCTGGAGGCGATGGCCGCAGGTCTCACGTGTGTGGTAACACCGGCGGCGTCTGGTGGCGTGGTGCGGGACGGCAAAAACGGAGTTTTGGTGCCCCCCATGGACGTGCGGGCCCTTGTGACGGCCGTGGACGGCATCTTAGCGGACCGGTCACGCCTCTCAGCAATGGGAGAGGCGGCCAGGAAGGCTGTGCAGGCTGGGTATTCCTGGAGAGACTATGGTAACCGGGCTGTGGCAGCTTACGAGGAGCTCTTGTCCTGACCGCTCACGCCCTCAAGCACGCCCTCATCATAGGTATTCCCCCGCCAGGCAACAATTTGATCCGGCCTGATCAGGGCAAGATTGGCCCCATATAGAGCCCGCGCTCCTTCTCCCGGGAGAGACACTATGCTGAGGGGGATTTCGAGGTCTGCTGCGGCATTCTGCACGGCGTCCACCTCTGCTTTCCGGCAACCATCAAGTTTAAGGAGAGTAAACTCAAATCCAAACTGGTCATAAAGAGAGATGGGTTTCGCCGTTTCCTGATCAAACCAGAGGTGCGGTGCCCGCCCGCCGGGACAGGCAGTTGGTTCATATACATTGGCCTGGTCAGGTGGTGGTGACGTACCATCTGCTACAACGATGGGTGAATTGTCGTAGCGTGTTCCGAAGGTGATGCCGGGGATGTTAAATTCTGACCTGCCATGGTTGCCGTAATGGATGCCAGCAACGTGCCTTAGTCTCGCGCCCTCATCAGAGTCTTCTTCTAGGCGTGGATCGGCTTTGAAGTTGCCTAGGGAGTCTGCGAACCCTCTCGCATAGTTGGTGTTCCGGACCGCCGCTGGCTGGCGTTCGGGGTGATAGGACGCCAGTAATCCGGATCCACCCCAGCCGTTGATCACTGCGGCAAGCTTCCAGCCAAGGTTCACGACATCTTCAATGGCGGTGTTGTAGCCGAGCCCACCCGTGGGGGTGAACAAATGGGCCGCATCACCTGCAATAAAAATTCGACTCTCCGACATTCTTTCCGCGACCAATGTCAGCCCCGCCGTCCACGAGGACCGGCTGATGATTTCGATATCTACCTGCTGGCCCATGCATTCATTGAACATGGTCCGCGCATGGGCATCAGTAATTGGGGCTTTATCCTCCCTCGGTTTCAATTGGGGATGGAAGACAAATTCGGCCTCTCCGTCCAAAGCAACGAAAAAACAACGTCGCTTGTGGTTGATGTTGACGTGCATCCAGGCAGGATCGCCGCTGATCATATCGTAAAGATGCGGCGCACGAAGATAGACCGCATGCATTGGGCCTCCGAGGAACTCGCGCGCCACACCGGACTCACCCTGCAAAGAGATTCCAAGTGTCTTGCGCACCCGACTTCGCGGGCCGTCGCAACCGACAAGGTATTTTCCGGTGATGATCGTCTCTTCTGCCTCTGACGTAACTGTCGCGCTGACATGATCGCGGTGGTCGGCTACCTCGGTCACTTCATGACGATACCGGAGGTCAATGGTTGCTAGCTTCATGGCTTGGTGTTGCAACACCTTCTCCACATACATTTGAGAGACGCGGTGGGGCGGTTCCGCGGCGCTCCAAGACCCACCCATGCCCTTTATTAGTTCCTTGGCCTCTGAAGAGGACGGGAGCTTGAATCGGGCGAGTTCATATTTCGAAAATGACGTATAGTAGGCGATATCCGTCGGATAATCCGACGGCAGTCCCTCGGCGCGCACCTCATCCGCGAACCCCAAACGCCGGAAATGTTCCATGGTCCTGGCTTGGGTGGCATTTGCTTGCGGGTTGGGTGTCGTGGAGTCATCCTCATCAAACAGGATGCAGCGAATATTCCGCTGTCCAAGTTCAATGGCAAGCATCAGCCCAGCCGGCCCACCGCCCACTACAATAACGTCTGTATCTGTGTTTTCCATTCGCGCAATAAGAGAAGCTTGGTGACATTTTTGCAAGCTTGAACGGATCCCGATGAGGGTCCATGATTTTAAAAAATTTTGACCGGGGGCAGGTTCCTAAATGACCATTTTAAATGACCAGCGAGTGATCGCCATCGAGGAACATTATTATGACGAAACTGTTGTAGAGCATTATACGGGGATTGATAGAAGCACGGGTGGTTTTGTGCGGGGCGCGCTTTTTGAGGTTGGAGAAAAGCGCATCCAGTCTCTGGACGAAGCCGGGATCGACGTGCAGGTACTCTCTCATGGTGCCCCCTCTACCCAGCGCTTGGATGCGGCCACGGGTATTCCTTTGGCTAAGGCAGCCAATGACCGGCTCAGAGAAGTCTGCGATGCGTATCCAGATCGATTGATGGGATTTGCCCAATTGCCCACGGCCGACCCGGTGGCGGCAGCGGACGAACTATCTAGGAGTGTTAACGAACTAGGTTTCAAAGGCGCAATGATCCATGGATTGATTGGGGATCAACGGCTTTTCCCTGATAATGAGATGTTTTGGCCCATTTTTGCACGCGCGCAGGAACTGGGTGTTCCTATCTATCTTCATCCGGCCAACATTCATCCGGCGGTGGCAAAAGCCTATCTTAACGACTATGCGTCCGAGTATCCCGGCTTAATGAACGCGGGTTGGGGCTTCACAATGGAAACCGCCACCATTGGTATTCGAATGGTATTGTCCCGCGTTTTTGAGCGATATCCCGACTTACAGATTGTACTTGGCCACCTCGGCGAAACCCTACCGTTTCTAATGTGGCGGATCGACCTAGCGCTGAACCGGCCCGGAAATGATGGTGTCGCGTTTCGAGATGTTTTTACTTCTAACTTCCATATCACCACAAGTGGGTTCTTTTCCGACCCCGCGATGCTGTGCTGTATTCAGGAAATGGGCGCAGATCGTATCCTCTTTGCCATCGATTATCCTTTCGTGCCCAATGAACCTGGACCCATGTGGATGGAGCGGTTGATGCTGAATGCTACGGATAAGGATAAAATTCTGCATGGCAATGCGGAGAAGCTACTGGGTATTTGAGCTGACTCGATATCATGGGTAACAGGTGATTTCATGCAGATGCAAAGTTGGGTTGGCTCAGGTCTTTGCAAAAACTCTTCAGCGTTTCTCGAAATTTTGCGATACGAATATCGGTCGCCAAGTTTAGCTCTAAATAATGTTAGTCTTGCTCGGATGAACCCCCGATTTAAAGCATTACTTCTCCGCCACAACAGGCGATGGACTGGCCGGTGATGAAGGAACTGGCAGGTGACGATAGGAACATGGCAAGCCCAATCAGATCGTCCGGCGTCTCGACGCGTTTCAAGATTCGGATGTTGTTAATGTGCTCTCGGCCACCGTCGTCCATGCTAGCGTGGTCCACCTCAGTTTCGGTATAACCCGGCATGATAGCGTTGACGTTGATGTTGGCGTCGCCAAGCTCGCGCGCCATGACGCGTGTCATACCCACGATGGCCGCTTTTGAGGTGACATAATGCATGAAACCTGGTGCCCCCTGTGGCACCGTGCCTGACGAGATATTGATAATCCTTCCTTGGCCCGCTTCTCTCATTGCTGGCACTACAGATCGGGCACAATTGTACGATCCGGTGACGTTGACATGCATCACCTTTGTCCACTCGTCGTATGGTATTTCATAAAACGGCCGTGTGGGTATAGAGGCAAAGATGGCTGCATTATTGATGAGGACGTCAATTTTACCGTGTTCAGCTATCGTCTCAGCTGCCATGGACTCAACGGAGTCCGGTTCTCCCACATCAGTCTCGATCGCCAACGCCTCGCCTCCAGCGGCCTTTATTTCTGCCGAGACACTCTTCAGGTTTTTCGCGTTAAGCTCAGCCAGAACGGGTTTCGCACCTGCGTTGGCGAAGGCCAGGGCATAGTCGCGGCCGATACCCTGACCGGCGCCGGTGATTAAAACGACCTTGCCGGTAACATCAAATCGATCGGTGCTCATGAGAAGCGTTTTCCTTGAGTATATAACTATTCCGTACGTTAAATGAGAAACTGTGCCGCTACAAGAAAAGGTCGCTCGATTTTGCGCTAAGGCTGATGCCCGCTGATTTGACGGATGAGACTGTTGGCGTCATCGGGGAAGGTTTGCCCACGCCAGGCCACATGACCGTCGGGGCGGACAAGGACTAATGGACGTTCGTAAAGGGTTTGAATATGGGGACCTTTGATCTGACAGCTTCCAACCGGGATGGCGTGATCCCTGAACACTGCCATTAAGGCGTTCGCATCGGTGGCCATAGGGCCGGTATAAATGATCATAAATTTTTCACCAAACCAGTCGAGGGTGCTCGTTTCGTTGTCTAGCCAAGCGTGGGGCGCGCGGGCGCCCGGCCATGTGCTCTGCTGGACCGTAGATAAATCGTCCGGCGGTTCCAGTGAGTTGTCTGTTACTATGATCGGGGATCCTGCGTAGCGGTGGCCTAAATGGGCACCGGCTGAGTTAAACTGACGCGCCATCCAGCGTATGTTTTTCTTCAAATCTCGTCGTTTTTTCTCCCCATCATCGGTATCGTCCTCAATCCCGTCGGGCACCTGCGACATCACAAAGTCGATGGTGTCTGAGTTCAGCATGGAGCGCTGCGAGTTACGCCAGGCAACTTGTCGCCGTTCTTCCTGGTAGGATGCCAAAAGTCCATCACCACCCCAGCCCGATATCACGGCGTCCAATTTCCAACTTAAATCAAAGGCATCAGCAATCCCGGTATTCATGCCGACCCCCCCGGTTGGCGCAAATAAGTGCGCCGCATCGCCTGCCAGAAAAATATTGCCGCGTCGCCACTCAGGGGCGACGGACTGGTGATGCTGCCAATGAGTTGTTGCTAGTAATTCGTATTCAAACGGCTTTCCCATTGCTCGAAAAAGAGCTTCCTCTGGATCAGTGGCCGCCAGGTCGCGATCATTATCGACATAGTATAGCTGGTAGTTCCATAGCTCTTTACCGTCAATTGCGGTAAAGACGCCGAAACTGTCCGGCGCAAAAATAAAATAAAGGTTGCCAAGACCCTTGCCATGGGCGTCCATGAAGGACGGTGAGCGGAAATAAAAACTGATGTTAGAACGCCAGGCTCCTCGCCCACCGAACTCAATCCCTAGCGACTTGCGTACAGTGCTGGCGCCGCCGTCGCATCCAACGAGATAGCGGCACCGAAGAGTGGTTCTTGCCCCGGTGTCCGTTATTTCGATTGCGGCCTCGACATGATCCTCGTGGTCCGCAAATGAAACTAATTTATGTCCGTGGCGGAGATCCAGATTGGCGATCGTACGGGCATGGTCCAATAGCACAGGTTCCAGCAGAACCTGTCCGATCTGTGTTTTCCCGTAGGGCGACCATTTGAGTTCAGGCCAGCGCTCCTCAGCGCCGTCAGGCCGCTCACGAACCGTATTAATGGAGGGTGAGGCAAAGCGGTCTAATTCGATGCCAGACAGGCGCGTGCAAAAAATAATCCAGTAGTTTTCATCGGGGGGCAAAGCGGCATTGAAAATGGCGTCATCCAGACCCCAGCGTCGATAAAATTCCATTGACCGTGCTCCCAGGAGTGTCGCCTTCGGGTGGTTCGTGGGTCCGTGGCGGCTTTCCACTAGTGTTACCCTATGGCCTTGGAGCGCAAGCTCGCTTGCAAACGTGAGCCCTACCGGTCCACCGCCGACAACAAGGACATCACAGTCCATCGGATATCTCCGACGGCCAATAATCTAACTGAGTAATCTTGTGCCCTTCCATTACGCTCTCCGACGAGGCGCTGGGCTGAGGTCTGTATAGTAAATCATCTCCCGTGCCATGCGTTCCATGAGGTCTGCCTGGACGACGATATAGTCGGGATTGTTCCACAGGTTTCTCATTTCATAAGGATCGTCTCGTAAGTTATACATTTCTGCCAGGTCGCTACCGTCATAAAGGCTGACCCGCCAGTCCTCTGTGACCAGAGTTTTGAGTCTCACCGGAGGTTCTAATCCGAACATGGGCCATTGGCTCTCCTCTTCAATGATCCAGGCGCCTCGGCCATGGTCTTCACCTGTTTTGATCTCAGGCAACAGACTGCGGCCCTGTATGCCATGATACCCCCCAAGTCCTGCCCGGTTTAGAATTGTGGCCGAAATATCGATTGTGCCACTGATGGCATCGCATACCGGAACCCCTTTTGTATGGGGATCAGCAAATATAAACGGTACCCTGACGAGAGACTGAGCGTGAAGCGGGCCTTTCAACAGCAGGCCATAGTCGCCAAGGAGATCCCCATGATCGGCGGTGAATAAAATTACTGTATCCTCGGCAAGCCCGCGCTCCTCAAGTTTCCTCAGAATATCAGCAACTGCATCGTCAATCATCGTGATCATGCCACAGGTCAATGCAATAGCCTCTCTCGTTTCTCGTTCATTTGCAGGCAGAATCACCATGGTCTTCGCCGGGTCCATACCATAGTCGTCAAGGATTTGCCGGGCCTGCGTGACGGCCCCCGGTGTATTCTGGGTATCCATATGAAAGGAATTGGGCAGTTCTACCTGGTCAGGATTGTACATGTCCCAGTATTTGCCGGGTGGCGTAAACGGGTGATGTGGGTCTGGGAAGGAGACCATCAAAAAAAACGGGTCGCCCTCCGGGTTATCAGCATATGTGTCGATCATTTGCAGGCTATGATCTCGGATATACGTGGTAGGATAATATTCTTCGGGTAACGCCGTGCGCCATGCTTGTGGAGCGATCGCGTCCGATAAAAGCGCATTATCTGGGCCGGCCACGCTGGCTTGGTCGATGCCGTTACGTTTTAGCCAATGAACGTACTCCCCGCCCACTTGATCACCATGACCCGTACAGAGAAAGACTTTCTCAAAGCCGTAAAATGGCAGATCTAGTTTCCAACCGTCGTTTTCCGCCCATTTGGCAGGATTTTCCTGGTTATAGGTTTCGGGAGGTATCACATCTCGCCGCGCTTCTTCGAAGCCGGCACCTGCCGGTTCCATGTCCTCTCCGATCTGATGGCCCCAGGTAGGTGGGAAAGAGGTCATGGGCATTAAGTGGGACTTACCCACGAGCGACGTGCGATAGCCTTTTGTGCGCAAAAGATCGATAAAAGTGTTCGCGTCTTTGGCGAGCGGGTGTCCGTTTCCCCGAGCCCCGCAAATGGAGGGCAGTCGGCCTGTGGCATAAGATGCCCTGTTAGGCATGCACACTGGTGAGTTGACATAAAATCGGGTAAACCGTGTTCCACGCTTGGCTAGGCCATCGAGTGCGGGTGTCTCTAGAAAAGGATGTCCATAGCAGCCCAGATAGTCTGCCCGGTGCTGGTCCGTCATGATGACAACGAAATTAGGCCTTTTTTTACTCATGCGCGCTCCCTTGGTTCATCATGCTACATTTATTGAGGTATTATTCGCCGTGTGCCAGTTTTAAAGACAGCATGATATTTGCAGTAATGCAATTACTACGAAACATGAGGAGACCAAGTGGGGACCTCGACCACGGCAGCCCCCTTTTTTGGTTTGGCGGCCTGTCTAGTCAAATCGTTTTTTATTGGTAAGAGTAACGTCCTCCCTCGGTCCAGCCTTGGAGCCTAATCCTCACGCGGTTGGCTGTTAGACGAGTGAAGCAAACTCTTTAAGTCCAAGGGCATCGCTGATGTTCATGGCAACGGCACCGCCATCAATGCCAAGATCAATTCCCTTAATCCAACTGCTATCCGGTGAAGCCAAGAAAATGGCGGCTTGGGCGGCTTCATCGGGATTGACCAGGCGGCCCACCCTTTTTGTGTTTTGTTCAACCCGTTCACGGCCGAACGCATCCTTGAAATCGTCCAGTATTTTGGTCTCCACCCCAGACGGACTCACCGTGTTAAGGCGGATATTACGCGACACTAAGGACTCTGTCTGCGCAATTGACCAGACAATAACTGCCTCCTTGGAGAGATTGTACGCCCGAACATGGTTGATCTCATGATGGTGACAGAATTCCTCGATTGAGGCATCCGGAGTGAGCCCCATCAAAGCCTTTACTTGATCGATGTTGTCCCGCCACGCCATTCCCGCTCGAGATGACATACTAACAATTGATGACGAGTCATTGAGCTTTTCCATTAGGCCCAGCGTGAATGCACGGAGGCCGATGAAATTCACGGAAAGGACTAGCACCTCGTTACCTGGTCTGGGCGGCACTCCAGCAATGTTCAGTAGGGCATCAAAGCGCCCCTCGACGCTGGCCAGTGCGGTTTCCATAGCCGCCGGGTCGGACAAGTCGACTTTATAGAAACGATCCACGTTGGCCGGGGTCTCGGCTACATCAAAACCTATGACCTCGTCGCCCCGTTCTTTCAACAAGCGGCACGCTTCCGCGCCAATCCCTGTTGCTGATCCTGTAACTGCAACTCGCATAATCGTTGTCTCCCGTCTCTATGCCTATCGTACCTAGTTCAATGATTGGGTCAGGGGTAGGCCCCTGATTTTACTTCCGTAGCATTATGTTTATTCAATGCTGATATTGGGTGTCTGTCGAGCTTGGGTTACCTGAGCATGTTCGATGCTGGCCGCAACTTTCTCTGCAATTTTCGCATAGGCCTGGGCATGTGGGCTGGCAGGGTCGGTCGCCGAAATCGGCTGTCCAGCGTCAGAAGTCTCTCGGATCTGGATATCAAGGGGGATAGCGCCCAGAAACTCAACCTCATATTTATCCGCTGTCAGTTGGGCGCCACCATTATGGAAGATGTTACTGGTTTCGCCGCAGTGCGGGCAGACAAAGTAGCTCATGTTTTCGATTATACCGAGAATGGGGACTGAAACTTTGCGAAACATATTGAGTCCCTTTCTCGCATCCAGAAGGGCAATGTCCTGAGGCGTGGAGACAATGACCGCGCCCGTTAGCTGTGTCTGCTGGGAAAGGGTAAGCTGGGCATCTCCCGTGCCTGGTGGCATGTCGATGACTAGAATATCAAGAGGCGCCCACTCTACCTCCGTGAGCATCTGCTGCAGTGCGCCCATCACCATAGGGCCCCGCCAGATCATCGGTTCCTCCTCGTCAACTAGCATGCCCATGGACATACATTTTACTCCAAAATTCTCTGGTGGCAGGAGACGGTTCTCCTGGGTTTGTTTCGGCTTGTCCGTGATGCCCATCATGCGCGGCAGGGATGGGCCGTAGACGTCTGCATCAAGAAGTCCGACCTTCTTACCCTGAGCGGCAAGAGAAAGAGCTAGATTGACCGCTGTCGTTGACTTGCCGACGCCACCTTTTC
>PBNV01000015.1 GCA_002723345.1 Rhodospirillaceae bacterium | reverse complement strand
GCGAGGATTTAAATAAAATGCCCCTTACGGAACTTTATTAGTATGAGCGAACAGCAGAAAAATGTTCTCGGTGCCGACCTCGAGGCCTGCAGTCTTGACCCAATGACCGGTTTTTATCGCGACGGCTGTTGTAATACAGGCCCTGGTGATGTCGGAACGCACACCGTTTGCTCAATTATGACCGATGACTTTCTCGAATTTTCGAAGAGCAAGGGCAATGACCTCTCGTCTCCCAGGCCTGAGTTTGGTTTTCCTGGATTACGGGCAGGAGATCAGTGGTGCTTATGTGCGCTCCGGTGGGAAGAAGCCCGCGAAGCTGGCAAGGCCCCTCGTGTGAAGCTGCAATCCACGAACCTAAAAACTCTTGAATTTGTCGACCTTGACGCGCTTAAATCTCACGGCATAGACCTCAATTAAAAGGAAGAAGAGATGCAACTCGATGGCACTGGCAGATTGATACTAGCAATTCATTGGGGATGCTTCGCTGGCGTGTTTACTGCTTGGATTTTCTTCGATTGGGGTTGGGACATCCGTTTCTTCAAAGTCGCGATGATCGGGTTTGGACCCTACTCCCTCTGGCTGATCGCCTTATACATGTATCGGGGCGAATGGATATGGTTTCCGTGGGACCACAATTCGAAAAACCGGCCGTATATAGGCCGCTAAGTCGGTCTTATCGCACGGTCCTATGAGATAAAATAATGCAACAACGTATTTTAGTAACGGGGGCCAATGGCCATATCGGTCAGGCGTGTGTTCGAGATCTTTTGCAAAATGGTTATAATGTCCGGGCATCCGTTCGAGACATCAAGAATGCGGAGAAAACAGCTGGCCTCTCAGATCTGGATATTGACATTGTCGAAGCAGATCTTTTTGACCAAGGGTCACTCGATCGTGCGTGTGATGGATGTGATAGTGTTTTCCAGCTTGCTGCCATTTATGAGTTTTTCAGTAATGCTGATGAGAGCATCTTTGAAAAAACAGGGACGAGCGGTGCCCGTAATTTACTGAAGGCTGCTGCAAAAGCCAATATCAAGCGGGTTGTTTTAACCTCATCAATCGTCGCAGTTGGGCCAACAGAGCGAGGGAAGCCGCCCGCAACAGAAGAACATTGGAATGCAGATCTCCAGGTTCCATATTTTCGCGAAAAAACCGACGGCGAGCGCTTTGCACGGGAGGTGGCGGGCCAGATCGGCATCGATCTCGTAACGGTGTGCCCCGGAGTCGTTCTCGGTCCATATTTTCAAAAGAGCACACCTTCCATTGATAATATTGAAGCTATTGCCAAAGGAGCTTTATTGTTTGGCGTGCCGGATGTTTCCCTTGCGACGGTTGATGTTCGCGATGTTGCTTCAGCCCATCGACTGGCTTTTGAAAAGGGTGCACCCGGGGGACGGTATATTGCGATAGAGGGAAATTATAGCATGCGGGTCATCGCAGAGAGACTTCATGACATTGACCCAGATGTGAAACGCCCGTTAATGACAATGCCCAACTTCATTCAGCCGCTGTTGCCTCTCTTCGATCTCATGAATTCCAAAATACTTGGGCATCCGCGCACAATTAGCCGCGCGCTGGAAAAATCTCTCCGGGGTAGGGACCTGATTTTTAATAATACTGCCAGTCGAAATGCTCTTATGTGGCAGCCGCATTATGGTCTGCGTGATAGCCTTTCAGAGACGTTAAACACGCTCCGGCAAAATGGAAGGTATGGGCGCTGACGTGCTTCTGATTTGCGTTTTCCTACGTTAGTCAGCAACAATAAAGCACTATCTATGACCTTTTCTCCGCCGCTTATTGAATGGGCCACCGTTGCTGGGCTTAAACCATCTCATTGATTTCTTCAAAACTACGATTATGCTCGCGCGTGCCAAAAACCTGTGCGGAATTGGCAGCGATAAATCAAGCCAGTAGCACCATTAAAAAGACAGATATTAGACTGGTAGGTTATTGCATTGCGTAGACAAACGCTGATGCGGGGACATGTTTAACCCCTTCATCTCGACTTTCCTGCTCCAGCTTCCGACACAGCAATTCCTTGAATCGGCCAACGATTAGCAGTGCCCCCCAACCGCTCCCGCCTTCCTCCAAGCAAAGACCATTGAGAAAGAACCGCGCCAGGAGCTCACCTTCCTCTGCCCATCCACGAGGGTCATTAGTTTTTCGCTCTTCATATACCAAATCATATTCTCTATTGCAGTGTAGGATGAAGAAAGTGGTGAGGCGATCTTCGTCAGAAGACTTTAACCGGGTTAAAATGCTGTTAAATTTCTCAACAGAGTCCGCCAACGTCGCCGCTAGTTCCTTCTCGTTTGCAGCCAAAGCGCTGCACATCTCTTGAAGGTTCTCGGAGAGATGCTCTAAATAAGATTCCCACATTCAGCTTATTCTATTTCCCATGTTGCTAACAGATGTTCACTATAGCATCTCGCGATCAGGTCATCACCCTCGGGATTAGCATGAACGTGATCCCACATTAACTCCCGTCCAGGTCCCGCATCCGCGAACACAGATGGAAAGTCGACATATTCGAAGTCACCGTCTTCATCTACTCGGCTCGGGAGTTCTGCAATTAAGGACGCGACTCTATTGTACATTTTCCGGCGTCGGGGATCAGCACTCAAGAATTTCGTGAGGTCCTCCAGATATTCAATTTCACGAGGGTGCGGACTTTTTCGATCAAACAAAAGAGGCTGGACTCCCCAGATAAACCGCCCACCGCCCGCCTCTACTATTTCTTGGAACTGCCGATGTCGAGCTATCATAGCCGCAAGTATATTTTGTTTCAGGTTGAATTCTGCCGGTATCTCCTCGGGCACCGCACCTTCTTGATGAAGCAGATAGGACCAATACTCAGAGTGTTGCTGGTATATTATATTGTGATGGGTAACCAAATAAGGATCGTTACGAAGACCATACCATATGTCATTGTGGCCGCTGTGTGATATTACAACATCAGGCCGCAACTGCTGCGCAAACAATAGATAAGTCATCATCTCTTGCATCACCACATTGTCGTGCATTCCAAAGTTGAGAACAGTAACTCTCTGGCCAATTCTCTCAAGGGCGAGGCCCAATTTATGTTCCAAGCGTGCAGGAAACATCTCGTTAATCTGGCAGTAGACACTGAACGCCGCCGAACCTCCAAATACGGCTATTAGAAAATGATCTTTATCTCGGCTTGCCAAAGGTAAGTAATCTTCCTGGATTCGAAACCCAAACGGATCAACTGGCCCTGACTCGGGATCCATGTAAAGGCAGCCATAGGGAAAATTTTCAAATCCCCACTTTTTCGGCCCCAGCCTGTTAAAAACATGGCGGTTTAAATGAGGGTGCTCTATTTCATCAAACTCGGCTGGTCGAACCTGATGAAAGGGCCCCCGGCCACTTAAATTTAATCTGTTGATTTGATACCGATAGACCCGCTGGCCCTCCGACCATTCAATTTCCTCGATGGTTTGTCGCTCGGTAATATACACCACAGTATCATGCCCGGCCTCACTCTCTCCTGGCACATAAACACCCAACGTGTAATTACGAACAACCGCAGCATATCTAATCAAGGTTTTTTTGGGGGCGGAATAGGTAATTTCTCCGTACCCGTTAAATCGTTCAACGGTGAGTCGGATGGCCCGGTCCACATCTTCGATATCCTCATCAGTTTCCGGGAGAACAATGAGAATCGTCACGAGATGTCGCCCTTACTGATAACAAATTTGCCCATGACCAAAAAATCCAGCCCGCTCCATGCAAATGTCTCAAGGGCATCGTATGGGCTGTTAACCATCGCCTCGTCCTGCAAATTAAAAGATGTATTCAGCACAACGGGAACCCCAGTAAGTTGATCAAATGCCGAGATAAGATCGTAAAAAAGATTATTCACATCCCGCCGCACGAGATGCAGACGGGCGGTGCCGTCGACGTGCGTTATCGAGGGCAGAGCAGCCCGTTGCGCCTCGTGTACAGGCACGACGGACAACATAAACTCCTCAGGCGAACATTCTGGAAAATATTCCGGGACTTCAAAATATTCGTGGGCTCGCTCTGCCAAAACCGAAGGTGCAAATGGACGAAATGGCTCTCTAAATTTCACCTTAGTATTTACGATTTCCTGCATATCTGGATTAGCAGGATTGGCCAGGATACTTCGATTGCCAAGCGCTCGGGGTCCCCATTCGAAAGGGCCTTGGAGCCAACCAACTACAAAGTCCTCGGCGAGCAGCGAGGCCACCTCTGAAATGAGGCCTGTTTGGTTCTCATATTGGGTGAAGGGAACGCCGTGTCGATCCAGCGCTAATTCAATTTCATCTGAACTATATTCTTTACCAAGGTATACATTCTTTAAGCCTGACCTTGAGGAGGAAGTGTTCTCCGCCCGCCACTGCAATGCCGCTCCCAGTGCGGCCCCGTCGTCGCCAGCCGCAGGCTGAACATACAGATTACAGTTTAGCCTGTTTTTGACACTGGCATTGGCCAGTGAGTTTAATCCTACGCCTCCAGCAAAACATAGGTTCCTCTCTCCAGTCTTGGTAAGAGCAGCTGCAGAGATATGAAGAATGGTATCTTCAGCGCATTTCTGGAGACTCGAGGCTATATCGGCGTACCTCTGATCTTCTGGATCAGGTTTACCGGTGGAAGCAAAGGAAAATCGGCTCCGCGGGTCCCTTGGTTTTCCGAGCAGAGCGCATAACCGTTCGTTGAATGGAAGCCTATCCGGACAGTTAAACTCAAAATAAGAGGGATCTATCTCAAACTCTCCATCAGGTTTGAGATACAATAAACTAGAAAAAGCATCATGATAATTTGGCTCCCCGAATCCTGCCATACCCATAACTTTGTATTCGCCCTCATTCACTTCAAAGCCAAGAAAGGCAGTGACAGCACTGTAGAGAAGTCCCAATGAATGCGGAAATGACTGACTTATCAGTTTAGTTATTCCGTCGGGATCAGCGTGCGATATAGTGGCTGTTTCATACTCACCAACCCCATCCATGGTAACAACAGCAGCTCCGGAGAAAGGGGAGCAAAAATACGCTGAGGCCGCGTGCGACTGGTGGTGATTGAGGCTGCATACTCGCGACATCGGCATATCAAGGTACCGCGCGATGGCAGCCTCGGGATCAAATTTACCATGGTAGATCCATGAACTGATAACTCTATCCAAGTATTCTGGGTGTTGGTCGAGTTCCTCAACGTATGAGGACACTATCCGATCCCATTTCAGCGCCGTATTCTCGTAGTAGACGACGGTGTCAATCTCCAGTGCAGTAAGTCCATTTGTGGATAAACAGTAATCTATCGCCCTCGATGGAAACCCGTTATCATGCTTACTCCTGCTAAACCTCTCTTCTTCGGCAGCCGCCAATATCCCCTCTTCGTTCACAAGGGCTGCCGCAGAGTCGTGATAACCGAAGGATAAGCCGAGGATATTCATCGGAATTAAAGCCACGGCCCCTGCAACGCGTATAAGCGATAGTTCTCGGAATCGTGAGATTCGGACACAACAAAGAGCTCAGTCTTATCAGTTGGGAGCTGGCCGGCCCTTAACGAAAAAACGACACCTCCAACTGAAACCAAATTCTGATCACCTATACACTTACAGACCCGCTCGGAAGAAAATTTAGCACTCACGTTTAATAGCGACCTTTTTTCAATCAGAGATACCAAAAGATGGAGCCCCTACACCTAATCATCTCCCATTATCTACGAATACGCTATTCAATCGATCAAGAGAGGCGTTCTCTTATACCTGCAATCACTCGCGAATAGAGGCATCCCTTGGAATTTGCTGCTCTCTCTGAGGCAAGTGGGACCGGAGTAGAGAGTGCTTCTTTGCCATACCATGGGTTCTACCACTCAACATAAAGTGATGAACTCCAATGCATGATTGTTCTAATTTTAGCATCCGTCAATAGTATCGGATTTGAAAAATAAGATTGGCAAAGCAGCAAACAGTAGCGCAAGATCTGAGACGCCTGTAGCGCAAGATGAGGGTATCCTTGCAAGAAAGAAGCACCATGCCCCACATTTAAGATGAGGTTTTCCTCGACGACATAATTGTGCTTGGAGCTGAGCGGTGTTGTAGTGGCGCTCTCGTTATCTTGCTTGCCATTTAGATGAGCGTGTTGATTATCTGATACGGTCCCCGACGCTGGCTACATACGTCAATCAAGAAACGTAGCTACACATAATGCCCTATAACCGTATGCAGGAGCCACTTGCTTAATACTGAAGCGTTAGCCTCTCAATCGGGAAAAGGTAAGGCCGCGCCGAAAGCTAGCGCCTTCCAAACTATCGATATACGTAGTCACAGAGGACGTCGGCGGTAATGCACGGTTAGGCCTAACATTGCGTCCGTGATAGCTTCCACATGGTTACACTTAACCCACTTACCTACTCGCAGCCTCTTTTTTCGCTGCCAACCGTAATGCTTTTAACTTTGCAGCCTGGTCCCGTGTATTGTCCGCCTTGGCTTTCTTTGCAGCAATAAGTCCATCATCGATAATCTTCGGGGGTTTGCGATCTTTAAAATCGCCATTGTGATCACCGCGCTCGATAGCTGCCATGAATTTTTCATCTGCATTGTTTGGACGTGTTGAACCAGATCCCATCATTTTATCCACCTTGGTTAGGAGATCATTTTAGGATTTTGCGTCGAAGTGATCTAGCTTAAACTATTTAAGTAGTCGGAGAGCTTAGAGCGAAATAGCAGTTTAGCGCAATGCAACATGACATCCGGATCAATTCAGGCCATCACAATTTCTTCGGAGTCCCCTGACAAGCGGCCCATCTTTTTGGCCGCCTTGAGAGAATGCTTAACCAGTGCACACATTAGTTTAGCAGAATATCACCGTGGCTTAATCGATACCATCCAGCTTCTCCTGCTGGGAGGATTTCCTCGACTGCGCCCCTTCAGTAACCAGATTGTTCAAGTAGGTGCTGTCGCCGTGTGGGTCAGACTGGGATTAGTAAATGAATTTGGAGAGGCGTCACGAGGCAAGTGAAATTTATTGGTTAGCGAGCTGAGAATTTGAGGTGATCCAATTTTATTGTCTGGGCGTACCCTCCCTAACAGCAACAACCTGGGGTTCAGCCTCATGAAACTGATACTGGCCAGTAAATTAATGGCGCTAATATTCATATTACCTGCGTGCCAAGTAACAACTTTTAGTAATATTACTGATGGGGTTCGAACAGCGGTAACATATGAAAATTCGAGTAAAAAGAGAGTGGTCAGCAAGACAATCGAGATGTTCGACGCACTCACCGGACAATGGTTTGAGGCTGAGAGAGGGGTCGACGGAACATATGCTTTTACATCGAGAGGCCAAGCAGTTAAACGACAGTTGATAGCGAATGAAGAGAGAGCTTCCGGTGGTTATTAACCGGTCCCATAGCACGAGAAAAATATAAATTTCTCGTCGGAAAGCATTGAACGCGTCCATCAAGCGTCGGCAACGTTCTCTATTTTTTCCCTAATAATCCCTGCGCTCAGCGCCGGCGCACCCAAATTACTTTTTGGGCAGTTAGTTCGGAACAGATAGATACAGTTGAACAATGGCAACATCTTCCATCGGTCTATCAGCCGTTGGCTCCTATAGATCGGTCCCCCTCTGCGGGTCCCTTACCAGCAAGTACCAGAGCAGCTTGAAGTTTAAATCGATGGCTTACGCTCTCACGATAGATGCCAGTTCCATGGCAATTTGCTCAAGCTATACACTCTATCGCCACCGCAAATCGCTGAGCATTCAGAGTCACTTTTTCCAGCATTCCCCTCTCGCATTCTGGGAAAACCATCCCTGGATTCTCCTCGCCTGAGTTTTGTCGCCATAACAGAGGACTCACATTGCTATAGACAAAGTTGTTACAAAACTGCCCTATTGTGCAATTTTTATCTCACCAAAAAGTAAAAATTCAAGGGCGCACTGTGAAGCTATAATCAAATCAAAAAAATGGCCTAGTGTTGAGACACTAGACCGAGCTTTCTGCCACAATTAGAACGACGCTTCTATCCGGTCGTCTCTTTCCATTCCCGCTCTAATAATGGATAAAGAATGCTGTAATATGGTAAATATTAGGTTAAGGCGCTTGGTCTGGGTGTCAGCTTATTTCTGCCAGGAATTGATAACGCATTACAGGCCCTTCGGCCGTAGAATAGAGTTAAATTTAATGGCGGAATATCACGCTTTTTAGGCCTGGAACGCCAGTTGAGTGTGATAATGGGAGTTGGGGCGAGTGATGGGAATCGAACCCACGACCTCAGGCACCACAAGCCCGCGCTCTAACCAACTGAGCTACACCCGCCATCCATGAGGTGACTAAGAAAGTTGTGTACCGGTACGACGGGGCCTGGTCAAGAACTGGCGCGCAAGAACGAGAAAATATGCCGAGTCTATTTTACAATTGGCAACTGGATCAGGCGTCGATCAACCAGACAACAAGTGGACGCCCCACCTATTACTAGGTGCACTCACCTAACAAAGTGGATCCTCAGTTTTTCCAGCGCAGCGTCCAGCATTTCGTCCCGCTTACAGAAGCAAAACCGAGCGTAGTGCTTGACGTCGGCGCCCTGATAAAATGCGCTGAAGGGCACCGCTGCAACCCCCGCTTCTGTGGTCAGATGCTGACAAAACTGCATATCGTCGTCCAGAAACCCAAGCGGCCGGAAATCTGTGGTCAAAAAATAGGTACCCTCAGTGTTTAAGACTTCAAAGCCAATCTCGGCTAGGCCACGGGCCAATCGATCTCGTTTGGCTTGCATATCCTGGCCCAATTTTCGGAAGTAGCTATTCTCCTTTGCGAGCCCATACGCCACTGCCTTTTGTAAATTAGGTGCGGTAGTGAAAGTCAAAAACTGATGAGCCTTGGCTGCTGCGGTGATAAGGTCACTCGCTCCCACAGAATAGCCCACCTTCCAGCCGGTCATGGAAAATGTCTTACCGGCTGAACTGACGCGGACACAACGCTCCCGCATACCGGGCAGCGTCATCAATGGAATATGCTGTTGTCCGTCATAAACCAAATGCTCATACACTTCATCGCAAATGGCGTAGGCATCATATTTTTCTAACAAGCTCGCAATAAATTCCAGTTCCTGAAGGGTGAACACCTTGGCCGCTGGGTTCATTGGTGTATTCAGCACCAAAAGTTTGGTTTTTGCCGAAAAGGCCTGTTCCAGTTTATCATATGGTAAATCCCAACCAGGCGGCTCCACGCGCACCAGCTTTGGAATGCCCCCTGCCCGTTCCAACAGAGGCAGGTAACAATCGTACAAAGGCTCGATCATCACAGCCTCGTCGCCGGGTTCGATAATGCCAAAGATCGATGCCGCAATGGCCTCAGTCGCCCCGCAGCTGACCATGGTCTCGGTTTGCCAGTCGATGCCCAAATCGTACAACCTATTGTTATGATCAGCCGTCGCCTGACGCAACTCGGGGACCCCCAGCATTGGTGGATACTGATTAGAGCCCTCGCTTAAGGCATCAGCGGCCACACGGCGTATGTCCGTCGGCCCGTCTGTGTCAGGATAGCCTTGGCCTAGATTGATGGCTTCGTGCTCGACGGCAAGCGCGGACATTACAGTAAATATGGTTGTACCGTAGCCTGCCAAAACAGGGTTATGAGATTTCAACGCTGTAGCCTTATGAAATAGATTTCTACATGGTAAAGATATTTTTCTGTCCGTCCAGGAAAACTGCGCGGCAGCTTTTTTAACGCGGAATGTGCGGCTAAGTGCGGTCGTAGGTGTGACCGTTGGTTGAGGCTGAGATAAAATACGATTGGTTGACGCCAATGAAAGTTGGCCTTGTAAGATATACCAGAGACGAGTCGAAAGTATTTTTTATTCTGTCCATCTTTTATGTTACTACCCGTTACATGGCAAAACGACAGCCAAAAACATCTCAACCCCTTCCACTTGAGCCCGATGAGCACATTCTTTGGGAGGAACAACCCGAGCCGTCCGCATACGTAAAACAGCGTTACGGAAAACTGACCGCCATCGGTGTGATTCTACTCGGTATTGTTTTTTTCGGCGTTCAAAACATTTTCAACCGAGACGGCTCGTCCGATTTTAGCATTGATTTGGAAGGGTCTCCTTCGGTGATGATCACCTTTGCCTTATTGACCCTGATCAGTTTTGTCCTCGCCACGAGCATGCTCTGGGGCCGAAAAGAAGCCGAAGACACTCATTTCTATTTGACGAACAAAAAGCTGATAATTGCGAGTGGCATATCACCTCCGCAAGTTCTAGTTTACCCGCCCGATAGTTTGGGCCACCTGAAGATCATCCGAGCCAAAAATGGCGCAGGAACTATCTACTTCAGAGAGGAAAAACCGCTCATCTATGGCGGCTTGTATAAAAAAAGGATCGGGTTCGAGGGTATTCAGGATCCGGGAGGGGTATACGCCCTCATTCACAAAGTGTTTTATTCCTGAGCCTTACATAGCGATCATTCTCTATGCATCTGCCTATTTAGCGGGCAGATTTTACAGAAAACGCGGCAGAAGAACGCGCCAAAAATGCTAAAACTACCTGGTTATTATCGCATATTATCAAAATTTATTGTTGGCATGACTCCTGCTTAGTTATGGGCTGAAGATTATTTAGGTCGCCAACGCGTCACAGTGTCAAGACCTAAACTTGACACGGTCTGATGTCACTGATGGTGAGAAAGAGACACACTAGGGTGAAAAGACATGAAAAAGATAGAAGCAATTATTAAACCCTTCAAGTTGGATGAAATTAAAGAAGCTCTTCAAGATGTTGGCCTACAAGGCATTACTGTCATAGAAGCCAAGGGTTTTGGCCGCCAAAAAGGCCATACGGAATTATATCGTGGCGCCGAGTATGTCGTCGATTTTCTGCCCAAAGTAAAAATTGAGCTTATCGTGGATGACGCTCAGTTAGAAACAGCCGTAGAGGCCATTCAGAAAGCGGCTCACACTGGCCGAATTGGCGATGGAAAGATTTTCATCTCAACTATCGACGAGGCAATCCGGATCCGCACTGGGGAGATGGGTGCAGATGCGATCTAGCTTGCCTTCTTCATTTATGAGTACTCGACATCCACACAGGTAGTGTTCAGTTCTACATTCAGTAAAAGACGAAAGGGAAATCATCATGTCGCTGAATTGCAAAACGCCAGAAGACGTTGCGAAAGCCGTCACCGAAAACGACGTTCGCCATATCGATCTTCGATTTACCGATCCGCGGGGAAAGTGGCAGCACCTGACACAATTGCCTGAGACGATTGATGAAGATGCTTATACGGACGGTATTTTTTTTGACGGGTCCTCCATAGCGGGTTGGAAAGCCATCAATGAGTCGGATATGGCCCTAATTCCTGATCCGACCACCGCTCTCATGGACCCCTTTACAGCACAGCCCACCATGATCATGTATTGCGATGTTCATGACCCCATCACTGGGGAGCAATACTCCCGCGATCCACGCTCCACAGCCAAGCGGGCGGAGGCGTATCTAAAAAGCACAGGTGTTGGCGACACAGCATATTTTGGTCCGGAGCCCGAGTTTTTTGTGTTTGACGACGTGAAATCCGACGTCTCCATGAACCATACCTTTTATAAAATCGACCACGAGGAAGGCCCATATAACTCGGGACAAGAGTTTGCGGACGGCAACATCGGCCATCGGCCAGGTGTGAAGGGCGGCTACTTCCCGGTACCACCGGTAGACTCTGCACATGACCTCCGGTCTGAAATGGTCACAACACTTCAGGAAATGGGTGTGACGATGGAAAAACACCACCACGAGGTGGCGCCATCACAGCATGAATTGGGCATTAAGTTTGAGACATTGGTCCGCAGTGCAGACAATGTTCAGGCGTACAAGTATGCCGTCGCCATGGTCGCCCATATTTATGGTAAAACGGCTACGTTTATGCCGAAACCTGTGATCGGCGACAATGGAACGGGCATGCACACGCATCAATCCATTTGGAGTGACGGCAAACCAGCGTTTGCTGGCTCTGGGTACGCAGACCTCTCGGAGACCGCGCTGCATTATATTGGAGGCATTATCAAACATGCGAAGGCGATTAATGCCTTTTCCAATCCATCAACCAACAGCTACAAACGCCTGATACCGGGCTTTGAGGCACCAGTTTTGCTTGCTTACTCAGCCCGCAATCGGTCTGCGTCTTGCCGCATACCGTTTTCCGCTAGCCCCAACGGCAAGCGGGTTGAGATCCGCTTCCCCGACGCCACTGCCAATGCATATCTGGCCTTCTCTGCTATGTTGATGGCTGGTCTCGACGGCATTCAAAATAAACTCGACCCGGGTGATGCAATGGATAAGGACCTGTACGACCTTCCGCCTGAAGAAATTGCGGATGTCCCAACCGTCTGCGGTTCTCTCCGTGAAGCACTTGACTCGCTCAGCAACGACCGTGCTTTTTTGAAGGCCGGCGACGTATTTAGTGATGATTTGATCGATGGGTACATCGATCTAAAAATGGAAGAGGTGCACAATTTAGAGCATACGACCCATCCAGTTGAGTTCCAAATGTACTATTCGGCCTAACCGTTACTTTGGATAATCAATCGAAGCCGCTCCCTCAGGGAGCGGCTTTTTTTTACTCATGAAAAATTCGATTACTTTGATATAATCGGCTCAAAAAAGTGCACAAACACTGGGGCACTAGAGTTAGGCGTAACAGTAGTTTGCGAGATCCGTGAACTAACTACTTGTCTCGCTCGTCACGCACGCGCTTTGCTTTGAATTCAGTTTTAGGTAGCGTGCCGGGGGCCAAAATCTCTACGTCAGAGCGGATTTCACAGGACGTTCGGACTGCATCTTGAACAGCTGGGCCGACGTCCATTTCATGCTCAACACGAACCGACATTATATCCAGTCCCTCCGCATTGGTACTCAGCACGACCTCATATTCATCACCAATACCGGGAACCGAGCGAACAGCCTCCTCAATTTGAACAGGATACATTTTGATGCCGCGTAAATTTATCAGATCATCAGCTCGGCCGGAGAAAGAGCCTACCGCCCGAACATGCGTCCTTCCGCAATCACATCTCTCCTTATTGAAAGTGGTATAATCTCCAACCAGAAATCTAAGTTGCGGAGAACTCTCAGAATTTAGGTTCGTGCAAACCGTTAGCCCCCGTTCACCCTCTTTCACAATTTCATTGGTCTCAGGGTCGACCAATTCCCAAATCTGAATATCCTCCATCAAATGCGTAGAAATGGTGCCATCTGAGGCCTCGGACGCGGGACAAGAGTACCCACCGCAGTGAGGAGAAGCCTCAGTACAACCGTAAAATTCTGCCATAGTTGCACCCCAAAGGCCCTGCAGGCGATCGCGTGTGTTCTTTACGCCGGTTCCAGTTTCGCCACCCACAAGCATAAGGCGCACACTGCTCTCTGCGGGATCTAGACCAATCTCTTCCATTACCCGCCCTAAATGAAGTGCGTAAGATGTCGTGCCACAGATAACTGTGGGCTTGAACCGATCGACCATACGGGCCCGCATCTCACCCGTCATGCCCCCTCCCGGAATTGTCGCCACGTTCATTTTTGATAGTCCAAATTGTACCCCCCAGGCAAAAACATGGGGACCGTAACCGGAACAGATAAGAACACTATCGTCTGGGCGGATGGAGAAAGAATGCATAGCGCGCGCGTTTGCCCAAGCCCAGTAATCTCTGTCTATCTGCGAATACCGGAAGACACGCGGCACTCCAGTAGAACCCGAGGATGAAAACATCATCCAGCCTCGATCCCTCCACAACTCCTCCGGCAAAGTGGTATACGTTCCATAAGGTGGGTTTTCGGTCGCGTCCTCCATCATTTCAGATTTGTCTATCACTGGCCATTTCGCGAGGTCATCGACGGTTTGTATGTCGGTTGGTGCCAATCCAAGCTTATCGAAGCGGCGACGGTAAAAGGCGCTGTTTTCGTATAGAAAAGGCGTAACCGCTGCGAGTTTCTCGCTCTGTATCGCGATTAACTCGTCCCTGCTTGCGCAATCAAGCGATGGCGACCAATACTCACTTGAGCCAGGCTCATCCGGGTCTCGTTTAAACTTTTCAAGTGTTTCTAGCCACCTAACCCTTGTTGTTTCAGCTTTGCCAATTGCCATTTTTTCAGCGTCCCCTCTGTGTTTGACTCTCCTATGGTAAATAGTAGAAACCGATTAGAGGGAATACAACAAGATCAGCGGGAGAACAGTATGGCAGAGCGAACTAAGCCACCTTTCAGAGCCGATCACGTGGGCAGCCTCTTGAGGCCGAAGATGATCACCAACGGCTTTAAAAAGCTCCACGCAGGAGAAATTACACGGGATGAATTTAAATCCATCCAGGACAATGCGATCCAAGACGTAATAAAACTACAAGAAAATGCTGGTTTGAAATCCATCACCGACGGCGAATTTCGGAGGAATTCCTATTGGCACACATTTGTGGAGCGCGTTGAGGGTTTAGAAGTAAAAGAAGCTCTTTTCACCTTTCGCGATAACCAAGGTAATGAGCAATCCTTCACGGCTCCCCATGTTGGCGGCAAAGTGAGGCGCACCAAATCGATCGTAGGAGACGAATTCGAGTTTGTGCGGAGTAACACTTCGCAAACACCAAAAATCACCCTTCCCTCCCCGCCTTCCATGCACCTCTGGCGAAAGGGTAAGGGCGTCGACAGAAGCGCCTACCCCACGGATCAGCAATTCTTCGATGACCTATCTGCTGTGTTTAGAGAAGAGATCACCTCCCTCGCAGCGGCAGGCTGCACCTATATCCAACTGGACGACGTACCGCTAACCATGCTTTGCGATGAAAACGTTAGGTCTGAACTATCCCAAGCCGGTATGAACCCTGACCAGCTTTTGGACGACTACACACAGCTCTTCAACGATTGCCTTCGGGACAGGCCAGACACGGTAACGGCAGCTATCCATCTCTGCAGGGGGAACTACAAAGGTCACTTTCTCTCCGAGGGTGGTTACGAGGTTATATCGGAAAAAATGTTTAATGAGATTGATGCCGATGCATTCTTTATGGAATATGACACCGCCCGAGCTGGAGATTTTGAACCCCTCAGGCACGCTCCAAAGGACAAAACTGTTGTCCTTGGAATTGTCTCCTCCAAATCGCCCGAATTAGAAAGCCCAGACGACCTCTGCACTCGGATCGATGAAGCCACGAAGTTTATCGATTTGGAGCAACTTGCCCTGAGCCCGCAATGTGGATTTGCAAGCACTGTCGCCGGCAACCCAGTCACTTTAGATGATGAAAAACGAAAGCTCGCGCGGATTGTCGAAGTGTCGGAGAGGGTCTGGGGTTAGTCGATTAATCTAGTGTTCTATTTTGCTTACGGTTCAAACATGGACCCAAGACAAATTCGGCAACGTTGCCCATCATCGCGATTTATCAGCACGGCGGTCCTAAAAGACCATCGACTGGCGTTTACGCTCCACTCAAAACGGCGACGTTGTGGCGTAGCGAATGTTCTTCCCGCAGCCGGTCACGAGGTGCACGGCATTTTGTATAGGATAAACCGACGCCGGGACTGGGAAACCCTTGATGCGGCGGAAGGATACAAACCGGGTCGCCGCCGTGGCAACCGTTATCAGAAGGCACGCCTCAGGATTTATAAGCCGGGCTATCCAAGCAGCATAATGTCTTGGATCTATCTGGGCATCGTGGAAATCTCACCTCCGCCGCCAAGCGCGGCCTACCTAGGTCAGATGCTGGCAGGTGCCTATTATTGGAGCCTACCAAAGACCTACCATAAATACATAGCAGGGATGCTCCAAGTTTGAGTGGTCGCTTATTGTTTGCAAGGGCTTCACCGACCGGATAGGTGTCAGGACGGGCCGCGTCGCCCTATCTCATTTTTGGGTAATGAAAATCCAATAAAATGCCCCGCGATATCAACCAGAGGTGGCGCGAAGCAGTCTACGGAGACTAGTCAGAAAAATTAATGTCCCAACGTGACGCCCCATTCCTAAGCACATATTTTGTCCTCAGCGGCCTGACCGTTATCGGACCGCTGGCGTTTGAGGGCTTTTTACCGGCACTAAATGACGCAGCAGCGGACCTTGGAACCAACAATGGCACTCTGCTGGTCACCATCGCAACCATGTCCGGCGGCATCGCGCTAGGGCAGCTTATCTTCGGCCCCCTATCGGACCGGTTCGGACGACGACCCATCGTCTTGGGCGGCATGGCTCTGTATGTTCTCAGCTCGCTGTTCGCTAGCCTGATCAGCAGTGCTGACCCATTGTTTGCGCTCCGTTTCTTTCAAGGCCTATCCATCGCGTGTGCAATGGTGATTTTCCGCGCAGTTGTCCGGGATTTATTTGCCGTTCGCGAGGGCGCTAGAATGTTCTCTTACCTCTACACGACCTTGTCCGTTATGCCACTTGTTGGTCCGGTTGTAAGTGGTTTTCTTGTAGAAATTTATGGTTGGCGATCGGTGTTCATCATGATGGTATTGTTAGGCAGTATTGTATTTTTAATACTTCTCTTTTTCTTCAAAGAGAGCCTTCCGCTGGAAAATCGGCGCTCCATGAACCCCACGGTCTTGGCCACCAGCTTTGATGAGATTATCCGCGACAGAACATTCGCATCATTCCTACTCGTGGGCGTTGGCACCTATGGTGGCTTGTTTGCCGTTCTAGGTGGATTAGCCCCGGTTATGATCACATTTATGGGAGAAACCCCGGGCGTGTTCGGGCTTCAATTTGCAGTTGTTATGACAGGACACTTGATCGGTGCAATTATCACCGGTCATCTTGTCCGTAGATACGGCATAAAAAGAGTGATGTCAGTCGCGGTCTCTATAAGCGCCATCGGTGGCGTGATGTTTTTGGCATTTGCGTTGGTCGGTGTTGCGACCCGTCTCTCCATTCTTATTCCGGTGACCATTTTTCTAATCGGTTTTGCCCTGACCGTCGCCCCCATGACCGCCGGCGCCATGTCTAATTTTCAACATATGGCAGGTCGGGCTGCCTCTCTCATGGGGTTTATCCAGCAAGGGACGGGCGCTTTGGTTACTCTTCTTCTCAGTGTCTTCGATAATGGAACCCAAATGCCAATGGTTTTGGCCCTGACAGTCACGAGCTGCTTCGCATTGGCTAATTACGTCCTATTTGCACGTAGAGCCCCGCTTTCAGAAAGTTAATTTGATGGGCAATGAGAGAACTACTTACCTTCTGATGGCGGGCCTTCTTGGCGCGATGGCGATGTTAGGCCCCCTATCCATTGATATTGTGCTGCCGGTTCTGCCTACCATGGCGCAAGAGCTTGGCGAACCCATGGGCAGAATTGAATTGTCAATGACCGCCATTTTTGCGGGCGGCGCCGTAGGCCAGCTCATATATGGTCCCTTATCGGACCGTTACGGACGAAAACCAGTGATACTGGTCGCTCTTATCGTTTTTACCATTTCGACCATTGCCGTATCCCGAGCTACCACGCTCGAGCCCATTATCTTTTGGCGATTCATTCAGGGCCTAGTAATGGCCTCAGGCCGAATTATTGCCAATGCAGCAGCCCGAGACCAATTTGATCGAGAACGTCTTGGCAAATTAATCTCCCTCATTTTTCTAGTGAGTGTATCCGCTTCCGTAATTAATCCACTTATCGGAGGCTTTATGGTCACAAATTTCGGCTGGCAATCTGTGTTTCTCGTGATGACCGGTTACGGCGTGACGCTCATCCTGGCAGTGACGTTCTTTTATACCGAGACAATCGCCAATAAGGACAGGGCAGCACTCCGGCCGATCCCGATGATTCTGAATTTTTCGCATCCCATGAGAAACAAGGAATTTAAAACTTGCCTGCTTTCCGGCGGCTTTGCGGTTGCTGGATTTGTCGCATTTTTGAGCGCATCTTCGGGGGTGGCAAGGTCAAGTTTTGGCCTCAATGCTCAAGAATATAGTTACGCTTTTGCCGGCGTTATCACGCCATTCCTCATAGTTTCCATTTTCTCTAATCATTACATTGAGAGGATCGGAAGCCATCGGTTTATTGTTATGGGCGGGTTCTTGGAAGCGATTGGCGGGTTAGGTATGCTTTTCTTCGCTATCGCCGGATCTTCACACCCACTGAGCTTTTTTGGTCCTATGGCGCTATTCGTGATAGGTTTCTCCTTCTTGTATCCCTTGTCGACGGCAAAAGCGCTCAATCCATTCAAGGCGATTGCGGGCACAGCATCATCTCTCCTTGGCTTTATGCAAAATATTATGGGTGCGGCGGTCTCCGCGCTGCTCGCCGTTTTTATAGACGGCACGGCGCTACCGATTTCCCTGGCAATAGCCTTTTGCGGGGTAGCGTCCGCTGGTGTCTATATCCTGTATCAGAACAACAAACGACCTGCCGGGTAATTCGATGAGTCGGGCTCAATACATTTTTCTGGTGCTGCTCATCGGCGGAATGTCAGCACTGAATCCAGTGGCCATAGATAGTTTCCTGCCAGCGATTCCTGATATCGCCAAGGAACTGGCAGTTGACCCTGGCACCATCGGCATCACCATTGGTGTCTACACGTTAGGGACCGCTCTCGGACAACTTTTATACGGTCCCCTCTCGGATCGTTTCGGCCGGAAGCCGCTCCTGGTCACAGGCTTGACCCTCTATATTGTGACTGGACTCGCGGCCTCTTTCGCCCCGACGATCGAGCTCCTGTCCCTCGCCCGCTTCGGCCAGGGCATCGGTGCCGCAAGTGGGCGTATCCTGGCCATGGCCATTGTTCGGGATAAATACGACCGCGAACGGGCAGCCCGCTTGCTCTCATACATGATGGCAATCAGCGGGATCATGCCAATCATAGGACCAGCGATAGGAGGCATCCTGGTCACGTACTCGAGTTGGCCTGCGGTATTTGTTTATATGGCTACCTTTGCGCTCATGATCCTGGTCATATCCGGATTTTTCCTGCGCGAAACACTACCCGAAAAGGATATGAACGCGCTAAAGCCACGCCATCTGGCAATGAACTTCAAGACCATGCTGCAGGATCCCAAATTTCTGGCGTATACCGCCTGCACTAGCCTCTCGGGCGCAGGACTCATGGCGTTTTTGGCAACCGTCCCAAACATCCTGATTAACACCCTAGACTACGGCACCGACGGATTTGCGATACTCTTTGCGTTGGTAATGGCATGCAACATGTTGGCAGCTTTCGTTGGAGGAAAGTTAGTGATGAAGGTGGGCATTGACCGGCTACTCGGAACAGCGATGATCTTCGCTGGCCTATCGTCACTAATTTTTTTCAGTCTGGCGGCAGCTGGCATTATGACTGCAGCTGCAATAATTATTCCCTTCACGCTCTTTAAGATGAGTGACGCGATGATTGGGCCTCAAGCAACAGCCGGCGCGCTAAGCCCATTCGCAAGAATGGCTGGTTCGGCATCTTCATTAACCGGATCCATTCGTCAAGTGACTGGTGCTGGTGCGGCAATCCTTGCTGGTTTATTTGACGATGGTACAAGTCTACCAATGGGAGTTGGCATTTTGTTGGCTGGCATAGGCCCGCTTGTGATCTATTACTTGGTAATCAGGCCTCAAAACTCTAAATAGGTCGGTCTTGCCAGATTAGTCAACTTATTCGAGAGTAATCCTCAACGGTGATCACTAATCCGGATTGGGCCCAGGCACATTTGACGGCCAATGGTCGACAAGCATTTCGAGATAATTCTTAACTTTCGATGGATCTAGGTTTACCGAGCGCTTGATTTTATCCACTTCGGTTTGATCTTAAATCGGTATATGAAGAGAATCCGTTAAACGATTGAATAAATTAAAAAATCCACACATCAATGTGAGCTCAATAACTTCTTCCTCTGAAAATTCTTGGCGCACCTGCTCAAACACACCATTATCTTCTTTAGCAGTGTTCAGTGTGACATGTTCAGCCCATAAGATCGCCATTTTTTCTCGATTAGTGAATAGATCAGAGGAGAGATAATCCCCAGTGCCAATTTGGATCGTCTGCTCTTCAGAAATTCCTGCCGCTTGACCAAGCGACGTGTTATGCGCAAATCAGTAATTGCACGCATTAACGTGACTAGTTTTGATCACTACCATTTCTTTCAGTTTGGAGGTAAGTCGGCTGCCTGCTCCCTCGCGCTGCATTGCAGCGTTGAAAGGGAGAAGAAGCTTTGACACCATTGGCACTCTGGCCAAGACCCTATATGAATTAGGTACTCTGCCCATCATGGCAGTGACGGCTTCAAACATTTTTTCGATGTCACCCGATATTTTGTGCGGGTCCACCATTTCAATACGTGACATTAGTGATCTCCAATGCTGATGTTGATAGTCATAGGTCGTTTTCACGAGTGTCGTAACCGCTGATAGCGTCCTCAACCCGGTCAATATTCTCCACAGCCCAGTTGACGAGACCGTCTACGGCCTCGACACAGCTGACCCCCAGCTCGGTAAGGGAGTATTCCACCTTGGGGGGCACCACGGGATACACCTTCCGATTCACAAGGCCAATACGTTCCAGATGACGGAGGGTCTGAGTTAGCATCTTTTGAGAAATATCGCCGATATCTCTCCTCAACTCCGAATAGCGCATGGTTCCACGAGACAGCCGCCGGATAACTAGTACATTCCATTTGTTGGACAGGTGTCCAATGACCTTTTGGGCAGGACGCGATGGAAAACTGCCGACCTCGTGCTCGAGCCCCGATGCACGACCTGCTTTATCAGAATTTGACCGGCCTGCCATGTGAAATGCCTATTTTTCATTTCCAATAAACGTCGTTTTCACTCTACATATAGCCTGTACCATCTAATAAAGTTTGTACATCATCAAAAACATGATTTTTGCGTATATTCCGTGTATCATTCAAAAATAGTCAATCGCACTAACAATAGTAAGAGGTTTCTATGTCCCTGCTTCCCATTATACAGGATGATGAGGCGACCGATGAACAGACGGTGATATTTGATCATTCAAAACAAATGTTCGGTCGGGTCGCCAATGCCGTTCGGGTCGGTAGCGCGACCCCGAGGATCATGCAATCCCTGTTCAGTTTTATTGTAGGAGGAATGCGCGAAGAAATTTCCAATGTGTTGGATAAACGGACCAAGTGTTTGGTGATCTTAAAAACATCGACCTTAAATGGTTGCGCTTATTGAACCAGCCACAATGAAACGCTCGGTCGAGCGTTAGGTTTTACAAACGATATCATTGAGGCTATTTCCGGTGACTACCAGAACTCGGACCATTTTTCGGATGCTGAAAAAGCTGCCATGAAGTGGGCCGAGGTGATGACAGAGAAACAGTACCAAGGCGGCCCTGGCAAAAAACCGCAACACCGCGTCGCCTTCGCCGAACTGGAAAAGCATTATTCCGGTGAACAAATTGTCGAAATCGCCTTCACCTCGGGCTTTTTCAATTTTTGGAACCGTTTTACCGACAGCTTCGAGATCGATATAGAGGACAATCCGGTGATGTCTCTGTTCAAGAAATCCACCACCATCGATCCAGAGGATTACGCGGCATATATGCAATCTTGTTGGTGGAACGACAAAGAGAGGGCCTGAGGCGTTACATCGCGATTGTATCGGGCGGCCCTACTCCGCATAGTCAAACACCCCGTCTTAATGATGAGAAAATAAAATGGTTTATTTGGATGAAATGCCCGAAGGTCCCCGGAACATGATCGTAAATCAGGAACTTCCTGACTATGAGGAAACGCGATGCGTTGGGGGACCTCCACTGTCCGACCGTAAAATTGCAATTGTCACCACAGCCGGTCTGCACCGTCGCGAGGATAAGCATTTTACACCGGGGGTTGGCGAATACCGGATTATCCCAAACGAAATAGACATGGACGAGCTAATCATGAGCCATGTCTCAACGAATTTCGACCGCACGGGGTTTTATCAGGATGTGAACCTGGTTCTCCCCGTAGAGCGCCTCAAAGAGCTATCAACAGAAGGGCAAATCGGCGAGCTCTCGGAATACCACTACTCCTTCATGGGTGCCACACCGCCTGCGGCGCTTGCGGCAGTCGCCGAGGATCTGGCTAAAACCCTTCAGAATGATGGGGTAAATGGGGTCGTCCTCGCGGGTGTTTGACCTCAGTGCACGCGCGCCGTGGGCGGGCTTGCACATTACATTGAAGGCGCGGGCATTCCGACCGTGGTGATCAGCTTAATCCGCCGCCATACGGAAGTCATGAAGCCTCCGCGCGGCCTTTTTGTGCCTTTTGAGTTAGGCCGGCCTTTCGGGGCAGCCAATGAACCAAATTTTCAGCGTCGAGTGCTGCTTGACGCGCTGAAAATGCTGGAACGAACAGATGGCCCGATCCTAGAGGACTTTCCGGATACCCCCCCAGACACCGGTATCGCCGAGGACATTACGGGCTGGACCTGCCCGGTTACCCTGAATGGCCCAAACCCGGACTTGTCCGATATGGCAAAGATTATACTCGGACTGAAACAGGAAGTCGCTCTCCTCGCGCCCTGGTATGACGAGACCCTAAAGACCATGAAAGGCCGCCGGCTGGATGGCCTGACCACACTCTCCAAGGAGGGAATAGTAGACTTTCTAATGGCCTTTGTTGAGGACCAATCGGTTGCCAGCATCGTCGAGGGAGAGAACCTTATCCGCAGCCTCAAACTCGCGGCCGATGATCTCCGGCACTATTACTATCAGGCAGCTATGGCCAAACCGGGCATCAAGTCAGACGTCGAATTGGGCGACTGGTTCTACGGTGAAACCCTTGCCGGCTGGCTATTTATTAAGATAAGAGACATTATGTTGAATAGCGACGATAAAGATATGAAAGTTGCGGGCAGGACGAACTATGTGCCAAATGCCATGTTGAAGCATGTGGTACAGTAAAATCAAGTATTTCAAAGCAAGGGTCTGCCGATTTCTAAAGCTTGACTTCATCCGGGAATAATTTACACAGATGTTGCGTCTCGCAGTCACGAGGATACTTTGGTCCGTTCACACGGTCAGTATCGTTACTTTAAGACTATGTGAACGTTTTTCACTTGTGCTGGGAAAACCCCGGTGCAGCACCAAAACAGGCCAAAGGAATACATTATGGCAACAGGTACAGTTAAATGGTTCAATCCAACTAAAGGCTACGGGTTCATTGAACCTGAGGATGGCGGTAAGGATGCCTTCGTCCATATTTCAGCTGTTCAGAAGGCGGGCCTTGCATCCTTAGACGAAGGACAAAAAGTGTCCTATGAGTTGCAGGAAGGCCAGAATGGCAAGGTCTCTGCTGAAGAGCTTCAAGTCGTCGAATAGCTGTATTTCGGTCGCCTTTTTATAAAGGCGGCCGATTACTCCAGTCTATCGATGACTTAGATGTTGACTAAAGTGTGAGTTTTTCTTGCACAGACGTGATTGTTGTTGTTTTTTTCCTGAGCTCCTCTATCAATGAGAAGTTGCGAGGCACACAAGCGACATGAACGCCAACGATATAAAACAACTGGCGAGAGATTTGGGTGCGGATCTTGTGGGTATCGCGTCAGCTAAAACCCTCAATGCATTCCCTCCGGACCCGCGCTATCCGCAAACCCCTGAAAATATTTCACCTTACGTAAAAAGTGTGATCGTGATTGCGTGCCATATACCGGTGGCCGGGTTCCGTGCAAAACACAATATCGCAGTGCAGTATCTGGATATGCTGGTCCTTCGGCGAATGGACAGGATCGCCTATAAAATTGCCGATCATCTCGAGCGAGAGGGACATCCAAGCTTTGTTACAGCTGCGCAGGAAACTGACTGGAATCTTAAAACAGCGAGCTACGGAAGGCTCAGCACCCGACACCTGGGAATAGAAGCGGGCCTCGGGACGTTTGGGCTTGAAGTGAACATCCTCTCGCCTGAGTTTGGGCCCAGGCTATATCTGACCGGCATTCTGACGGAAATCGAGTTGGAGGCGGACACGCCTATGACGGAGCAGGTCTGTATTGGCGAGTCCTGTGCCCGTTGTCTGCATTCCTGTCCAACGGATGCCGTCTTGCATTTCGGTATCGACAAACGGAATTGCGCTGTCGAAGCCCAAGAGTTCGGCTATATGACAGCGACCGATTTTTTTAGGAAATATATTGGCGCTTCTAACAAAGAAAAAAAAGAAATGATCAAGGCTCGGGACCTGTTCGGCTTTTGGCAAGGGCTCCTTCGAGTGGTTGGCTCCTTCGGTGATTGTCCCCGTTGCCTAGCAGTCTGTCCAGTAGGCAATGATTATCATGCTTATTTGGCAGAGCCTCAAAAGGTTATCCCGGAAAAAACACCGGAAAAGGTATCCAAGCAGAAAAGCTTCAAAGAAGCCCGTAAAAATGGTGATGAAATTGACGGTCTGAATGATTGGAACATTCGTTGGGTCGGACCCGAGGGTTATCAAGGTATTGTTGCCCGTCAGTTACAGGACTTTAAAAAAGCGCAAAAAGAACACTCGGAAGAGGATGCCTAGCTATGGTCGTTGCATTCCAATCTGCCATTACATCTAAACAAGTTAAAACGAAAGCAAAGGAATTTGGTGCCGATCTGGCAGGCATCGCCGATGGCCAAGTGATGAATGAGAACCCGCCATATCCTGAAGACCCCCGAAGGCCCTCTGACATCACCGACTATGATGCCGATCGGGTAATTGTTCTGGCCCGGCGCATTAATCTTGGCTCAAGCCGGATCGCAAAATGGGATGAACGGCATAAATATTATAATGATGAACTCGCGATAACAGCCCTTGAGGAAACGGCGCTGGAATTGGTTCTGTGGCTGGAGACACGTGGGTATCCAGCGCTCATTGTCCCCCCGACTCACGTGGACCCGTGGCGCTATGACGGCAATCCAGAAAAGCATCTGTCTCCGCTCCTATCTTTGGACCACGCGGCGGTTGAGGCTGGCCTCGGCACCCTGGGCCTCAATCTTCAACTTCTGACACCAGAATTTGGGCCGCGCGTCATGCTGAGCGCCGTTCTCACGTCCGCGCCGCTTGAGCCGGATGGGCGGCGGGATGCCGCCCTTTGCCACGGCCCAGAGTGCGGTCGCTGTCTCAGCGCCTGTCCCGGTGACGTCGTAGGGCAATGGGACCGAGACTGGCCCGGTTGTGATGAATACCGTAATCCGCACGGTTTTAATCACCTGACCGAGTTTCTAGGCAATGTCATTGATGCCACAGATGCGGAGACACAGAAAAAGATGATCCGCTCCGAGGACAGCTTTAATCTATGGCAGAGCATCCTTCGGGGTGCTGGCGCCGTAACAGGATGCCGGCGGTGTCAGGACGTCTGCCCCGTCGGCGAAGACTACGAGAGCCTGCTTAAGGACGCGTTAGACGAACTACCTGAGGACACGCCAGCAAAGCAAGTCCGCCTGACCGACATGTTGAAAAATTTGACCGGCGGAAATCATCAGAACCAACAAAGATGGATTGGCCAGATAAAGAGATAACCCATGCCACTGCCCCTCCCCACGTCCCGCGACGAGATCGCGAAAATCCAGAGCGCACGAAAAAAAATAGCCCTCCAAAAAGCACGCCGGGCGCCATTTCACAAAGGACGTCTCGACCTAGTGGACGAGGACAAACTTGACGACCCGGATGAATGGAGAAAAATACCACTACTGACGAAAGATGAGCTGCGGGCTATTCCGCCGGAAAAGTTTTTCTCGGAGTTTTGTCACGCCCCCATGGATCAAGTCGCCGAACTATGGCGCTCCGGTGGCTCCACTGGAGCTCCGCTATTCTATCCTCGGACATTTGAAGATCTGCCATACTGTATTTTGTCATTTGCCCGTAACTTGATCGCGCCGGGATTGGGCGATAAGGATACCGCCCACCTCTCATTTCCTCTAGGCATTCATCCGGTAGGCCACGCCTATGCACGAGCCTGTCAGGAATTTAAAATTGGGGTAAATTGGGCCGGCGCCGGGACCCCCTCGGCCTTGCAGATCGACCTACTCGACCGTCTTCAGCCAACGGTTTGGATGGGCATGTCTAGTTACGGCATTCATCTAGCTAATTTAGCAGAGGACTCGGGTATCGACTTGGCCGGGGGCTCAGTTAACACGATCCTGTGTTCAGCGGAAGCGGTCTCTGACTCGAAGCGCGAGAAAATCAAACGCATGTGGGGGGCTGAACTTTGGGACGGGTTCGGTATGACAGAAGCAGGCATGATGGGCGGTGAGAGCGAGGCTCACGACGGCTTCCATATCTGGACCGATTTGTTTGATATTGAGGTGATTGACATAGAAACGGGCGAACCGGTCGCAGAGGGAGAGGAAGGCGGTCTTGTTGTCACACCGCTGTTCACCAACAATGCTACACCATTTATCCGTTGGAGCTCTGGCGACATTGTTGTTTATGAAGAACGAGGTGCAACGGATGGCCCCCTCTCGGTTTTTCCGATCATTCGGCATGCACACAGGACAGTTGGCTTCTTCAAGGTTCGAGGAGTGAATATCAATCATCAAGAACTTGAGGATTTTCTTTTTGATTTTCCTGATTTGGTAGATTTTAAATCAGAGCTGATTACGAACCGCGATATAGAGACCCTCAGAATTTCTATTGAGGTGCTCCACTCCGGCAATCCAGAAGCCCTAACGGCGCAGATAACAGAGGGGATAAAAAACAAGTTTGAGGTTTCTCCTGCAGTCGAGGTATTGGCGCGAGGGACCCTCGCTAAAGAGTTTGAAAATAGTGTCAAAGCGCCACGCTTCGTCGACAGGCGGGTTTAATCGTTGCAAGATCGATAAATTTTTCAGAAAACTTCCGAAATCTCGGGTAAGTCCTGCCAGCAATGTTGACCCAATCAACCAAATAGCTACACTCTTAGAGCTCTTCGTGGGTGGCGCACAGGTTTTTTGTGCTAGTTGAGTATGAACATTAGCCATCCCGGCAGTGGGTGCGTCGGGGATAAACCTCGCTATCACGCGCAGGTAAAAATGCAGTGGGATGGGGAATAACAAAATCAAAACGCGCCATGTGGGCCAGTAGTTGGTTAAACCCAACTTAACCTACTGGGCCGCCATGATTGCCAAAACCTCAATATTAACGGGCCGCAAGGGGCTCTAACCTGTGGGGCAAAATTGATGTGGACTGTTTCCATGCTGCCCACATGACTTATTTATATAGGAGTCCGAGGTGAATACCTGGGAAAATTTTTCATGAACAAATCGAGTTTAATAACCCTTTTATTAGGAATAATTGTAGTCATTTCCCTGGTCGTTGAGTTTGGATCTGGAGATAAAACACAACAAACCAAACAGGCATCTGCCTGTGGTGACGTTACTATTGCTGAAATGACCTGGGGCTCGGCCGCGGTAGCAGCGCATGTGCAGAAAGTTATCCTCTCTGCCGGATATGGTTGCAACGCAAGTCTCGTGCCAGGGGACACTGTTCCAACAGTAACGTCTATGACAGAGAAATCAGAGCCCGACTTAGCTCCAGAAATCTGGATAAATTCTGCCAAAGACGTTGTGAATAAGGCTGTAAAAGAGGGCCGCTTACAGAAAGCAGGAGAAATATTGAGTGATGGTGGTGAAGAAGGGTGGTGGGTGCCCGAATACGTGGTCAAGAACAACCCACAACTGACAACGCTTCAAGCTGTTCTCGCCAAAAAAGACCTCTTTCCTGACAAAGAAGAACCGGGCAAGGGCCGGTTCTATACGTGCCCGTCGGGATGGGCCTGCCAGATTGTTAACGGCAATCTTTACAAAGCTTATGGACTGAAGGCCAAGGGCTTCAGCATGTTTGATCCGGGTTCAGGAGAAGGACTAGCTGCTGCGATCGCGAAGGCTTATGAACGGCAGCAGCCAATTTTTACGTACTATTGGGCACCAACTGCTGTTTTGGGAAAATACCCAATGGTAAAGCTTGGAGGCATGACGCATGACGCCGCGACATGGAAATGTGTCACAGACAAAGACTGCGCTGACCCCAAACCAAACATGTACCCAAAATCCGTGGTTCTAAAATTAGCGACTAAAAAGTTCGCTGAAGGCGACCCTGGAGCGTGGAAATTTGTTGAAACAATGTCCTGGCCGAACAGTGTGGTAAACAAAGTACTTGCTTGGAAAGATGAGCGACAGGCAACCGCAGAGGAAACCGCTAAATATTTCCTGAAAAACTACGAGGCGGTATGGGGCTCTTGGGTTAGCGAGGACGCGAAAAAACGCGTCAAAGCATCCTTTTAGGACAAATTCTGAGAGGAAGAAAACCAAACTCAAGTGAGGAGAAAAGGCCATGCCTGAGTGGTTGCTCAATTTTCCGGCTATGACGCCGGACGCACTGCGGAGTGTGACGAGGTCGATAGATGCTGGCTATTTGAGCTTTTCCAGAGCGTTTGGAGACGCCATAGAGAGCTTCTTCGACCCGCTACTACTCCTGTTGATATGGTTTGAGCAAATCCTTTTACGGACACCGTGGGTGATTATCCTGATGGTCCTGGTTCTGATCGCGTACGGCGCCAGTCGCAATCTGCGTCTGGTCGCCGGCGTGCTCATCGCTTTTTTGCTCATCGGCTATTTCGGCATGTGGGAAAATACCATGCGGACACTAGCCATCATACTGGTATGTACAGTAATCGCTCTAATGATCGGCATTCCAACTGGTATTTGGATGTCTCGGTCTGATCGGGTCCAGGCTATAATTACGCCGGTTTTGGACGTCATGCAGACCATGCCCATTTTCGTCTATCTCATTCCTGTGGTCATGCTTTTGGGGCTCGGTAAGATTCCCGGAATGCTGGCTGTCGTTGTTTATGCCATCCCGCCTGTCATCCGCCTCACCAATCTCGGCATCCGCTTGGTCGATAAAGATGTCATAGAGGCAGCCGACGCATTTGGAGCCGGGACATGGCAAAAGCTGGCCCGCGTTCAATTACCGCTTGCCCTGCCCAATATTATGGCTGGCATCAATCAAACAATCATGATGGCGTTGTCCATGGTCGTAATCGCCTCAATGATCGGTGTGAAAGGTCTTGGCCAGCCCGTTTTACAAGCGGTAACCAATCAATATTTTGCCCTCGGCCTCTTCAACGGGCTGGCCGTCGTCGGCCTAGCCATCGTTTTCGACCGTGTTTCTCAAAGTTATGGCAAACGGCTTCAACAGCATCGGTAAGCTTGATCATGGATGAGACGCACGGACAAATCGAAGAGATGCAGAGCGCCATCGTCCTTCAACGGCTCACAAAATTATTTGGCCCGACCCCAAGCGACGTCCTGCCATTCGTTCACCAGGGGCTGGATAAAAATAAGATATTTAACGAGCATGGACATGTGCTGGCGCTTCGCGATATCTCACTGAAAATTGAAACGGGCAAAGTTCAAATCATTATGGGTTTAAGTGGATCTGGCAAATCTACCCTTCTACGGCATATCAACCGGCTCATTGAACCATCCGCAGGCCGCATTCTGATTAGAGGGAGAGATGTGCTATCTCTCGACAAACAAGAACTTCGAAAATTTCGGCAGCACCAGATTTCAATGGTCTTTCAGAGGTTTGCGCTCCTGCCGCACCGGACTATTCAGGATAATGTCGCTTTTGGGTTAAGCGCACAAAAAGCGACATCATCGGCCCAGAGGGAGACGGCTAATACCTGGGTCCATAAGGTAGGACTTGGTGGCTATGAGAACTCTTTTCCCGCACAGCTCTCTGGAGGCATGCAGCAGCGGGTTGGCCTGGCGAGGGCCTTGGCTACCGGGGCTGAGTGCCTCTTGATGGATGAACCATTTAGCGCACTGGACCCTCTCATTCGGACGGAAATGCAGGATCTTTTGCTTGAATTGCAATCGGAACTGGGCAAGACCATAATCTTTGTAACACATGACCCGGATGAGGCGGTCCGGCTCGGCGACAATATCGCTATTTTGAAAGACGGTGAGTTAATCCAGCACGGGGCTCCGATGCAAATTTTGACGTCACCCAAAAACGATTACATTCGCACCTTCATCCAGGATGTTAACCGTGGTCGCGTGGTCTCGGTGGGAACAATTGCAAATGGCGAAACAAAGACGTGTGATGGCCCAGACATTGTTGCGACGACACCACTGGCCGAAGCGGCCCGCCTTCTGACAAACCACCCTGATGTCAGCGCTCGGGTAGTGACGGAGAAAGGTCACCCCTTGGGGAGCGTCACGCTTACAAGCGTTGTAGAGGCGATGGCCGCGCGATAGGGCGGTGGTGCTGCGATATTATCCTCTTACTAAAAAGGGCAAACCCAATTTATTTTCCGCGAGCGATTCCTGCCCGGCACGAGAACCAGTAAGGTAGTCTAGCTCCGCCTCCCAAACTGAAGAAAAGACAAGTTTTACGGTTGCCACCGGGGGGCCGTTTTACGCCGTTTACCGTCCACTGAGAATTTCACGCCGGGTGCATCCAAATCGAGCCGGTCCCATAGTTTGCATGTTACCAATTTATGCTTTTGGTCCAAACCTTCGCAGTAGTTGGAGTAAGTGCAAATCCGCACCTCATCCCCTCGGCCAAGGTGAACTTTGCGGAACCATTCCGGGTCTGCCAATGCCTGACGGGCGGCACCAACCAAATCCGCATCCCCGTCCCGAAGCATTTTCTCGGCCAACTGAAACCCATGCACACCGCCAGTAACCACAACCGGGATTTCGAGCCCCTCTTCACGGAGCGCTCTCCGAATGCGTCCGCCGGGTTCAATATTTCGACCGAACGGGCCAAAGTCGTCAGAGATATAGGCCGGCATGCATTCGTAACCACTCGGCCCAGTGTAAGGATATGCTGCCTCACCCACGCTAGGCTGTTTGGCATCGTCAAATTTACCTCCCCGCGACAAAGATAAAAAGTCCATACCAGCTCGAGCGAACGCCATGCCGAAATAGAGGGCGTCTTCCACACTGGAGCCGCCGTCAATGCATTCGTCACTTAGGAACCGGCAACCAACGGGGTAATCTCTCCCTACCCGTTCACGAACGGCTGCAAAGACCTCAAGGGGCAGACGAGCCCGTCCATTCAAAGCGCCGCCATACCCGTCACTGCGAGTGTTCTTACTTGAGAGAAACGAGGCCATGGTATAAGCATGCGCATAATGTAACTCGACCCCATCGATGCCAACCTTCCGGGCACGCTCAGCGGCATCGGCAAATAACACCGGCAGAACCTCCGGCAAATCAGCGATATGAGGTAAATGGGTATCTGTCACCCGCTCCCGGTAACCAATCCGCAGGTCCTCCAGTTCCCGTTTTGTAAGAATTGCATCAAGACTTTCGTCGGGAAGGGAGACCAAATGCGCCCGGATATCCTCTTCTGTCCAATCCGCGGCGTTTAATTTCTCACGGTGATCGTCCGTAATTTTCAAAAACCGCTCCAGGAACTTAATCGGATCCGGCCGACGCCGGATTGCCAAGAAGTCGATACACTGGATGAATAGTTTGGTATGTCCGTCGCTTGCTCGGTGCACCGTATCTACCAATTCCTTCAGACCGGGTACGAACCGGTCGTGACCAATACGCAACAAAGGCCCGCTTGGGATGTCTCGTATACCAGTGGCTTCGATCACTAGGCCGCCGGGACGACCCCGGGCAAAGCCCTCATACCAATCGAGAACATCGTCGGTGACGAACCCTTCCTCATTAGATCGCCAGGGCACCATAGCCGGTACCCACGTCCGATGTTCGAGCGTTAGAGAACCAATATCGACAGGGCTGAACCACAGAGATTCGCTCGCCTCCGCCGCCGACGGCCATGCTCCTGGGTTTGGTTCATACTTTACGCGCTGCGGCGGTTTCCACATTGCAATTCCCTTTGGTTTTTAGCGGGTGCTGCTCATAGAAATAGTTTAGGCTTAAACTATTTTTGATGCCAGTCGAAATAATTGCAAGAAATTACAATAAAGCCGTAAAAGCAAAATTTTCCATATACACGACTTTAGTAGTTGACGCGCGGCATCAAACTTCGAATTACGCCTGGGTCGAGACCATGGTCTGATAAAACCATCCGATCAATCGTCGGCCTACTTCGATAGAGACGGCATACTTGGTCTGTTCCCTCCTCTGCCATTGGCATTAGTAACTGCGCGGTATGACAGAGAGTCTTTGGCGACGGTCTTCATTATTATTTATCTGTATCAAGAGGCCGACTGCATCGATAACCTTCACGGAAGCTAACCGTACCGATGGGTCAGGTAAGTGTGAAATTTCTCGAGCCCTCCTGGATTTACGCCCATAAAAATGTCTGGTAACAAAAGCTTGTAGAGAATCCGGAATAGACCAAGACTAGGCCTCTTCTAACATGAAACGTGAACGCTTTGCGCAAAATATCTTAATGTTGATCGGCGCCTATCTGTTGATCGCAGGCGCCGTGGCGGGCTATCTGCTCCTAAGCGGTCGCATGACCGCGCAAACCGATCCCTTCAACCCAGAATTGGTGGCCCTCGGAAAAGAGATATATTCGGGTCACTGCGCGGGATGCCACGGGGTCGACCTCAAGGGGCAGCCCAACTGGGAAATGCAAAAGCCTGATGGCACGTTTCCAGCCCCCCCCCAGGATGGGACAGGCCACAATTGGGAACATTCCGACCGCCAGCTGTATGATTTTATCAGCGAAGGTGGGGCTATCTTTGCACCCACCAGCATGAACAGCAACATGCCCGCTTATAAGCACCAATTGAATCCGCGCGAGATTTGGGCTGTCCTGGCCTATATCAAAAGCACATGGCCAGAGGAGATACGCAAGAAACACGCAGCGACCAACTTCGTCGGCGGCTTCCGACACCACTAATTCCCGGGTCAAAATTCTGTTATCGGGCGAACGCCCCCTATGGGCATCAACAAACGCATAAATACCCCTATTTATCAGGTCATGCCCATCAGAATTGATGCGGAATAACATAATGTTTCCAACATTAAATTTCAAATGTTGCTAATTTGTTCTCCATCGGCTAAACTATAATTAACAAAAAATATACCAAGGAGGAAAAAATGATTAAGGTCTTTCTCGCAAGTGAATTTGCTAAAGAACTCGCGGCCCTATCTACGCTGCTAAGCGCGGCCTATGTTTGGCTCGTAATCGGCACGGTAGTTGTTGGCTGACACAACGCGACCTTTTAAGGAGGTGACAAGAGCCAAGCCTTGCACTGTCCCAAGTAGATGATGCGACGTGAGGGGCGGTAATACAGGTATTTTCGCATCTCCCTACCACCTATTCGCCGGGCACTGGCCGGGGTTTGCGCTCATGGTCGATGGCAACATAGGTGAAAATGCCCTCGGTTACCTTATTAAGCGCGCCAAGTTCAGAGTAGTGTTGGGCCCAGGCCTCAATTTTGATGGACATCGATGTGGTCCCGACCCGAATAACATCGGCATAACACGTTACCACGTTGCCAATATGAACGGGTTTGTGGAAAACCATGTTATCGACGGCGATTGTCGCAGTTCGACCCTTCGCTCGTCGCGTCGCCATAATACCGCCAGCCAGATCCATTTGAGACATGAGCCAGCCGCCGAAAATATCGCCCCTCGGATTTGTATCTGAGGGCATTGCAACGGTGCGGATGGTGAGATCGCCGGTCGGTTTTTGGTTTTGATCGGTCATATCTAGTCTCTCATAATCTGGTGAATTTCGCACGTAGTGATTGTCGTGATATTTAAGTTGCGACACACCATATATTGTTATACGTCCCTTACCAACTACATTATAATGATGTAAACCGTTACATGGTGTTTTAGTTCACCTCTGTTCAGGATACCAAATACCAATCATGGCTGACTTATTCGACGACGCTCCCAAGGCGAAAAAGAAAACCGCCAAGAAATCAAAAACTTATTCCGCGAAGGATATAGAGGTTCTTGAGGGTTTGGAGGCGGTGCGCCGCCGGCCTGGCATGTATATCGGCGGCACCGATGAGCGTGCTCTCCACCATTTGGCGGCGGAGATTCTGGACAACGCTATGGACGAAGCGGTCGCAGGCGAAGCCACTCGCATTGATCTTGAACTCGCCAAAGACCAAACCGTTACGGTGCGGGATAATGGGCGCGGCATTCCCACGGATCGCCACCCCAAGTTTAAGTCAAAATCTGCACTCGAAGTGATCCTTACCACGCTCCATTCTGGCGGCAAATTTGGCGGTGAAGCATATGAAACATCAGGAGGACTTCATGGTGTTGGGCTCTCGGTCGTCAACGCCCTTTCCGATGCTCTTAACGTTGAGGTGGCGCGGGACAAAAGACTTTGGACGCAGACTTACGCAAGGGGCATTCCCACCAGTAAGCTGACCGACAAGGGCAAGGTCTCCAACCGCCGAGGAACCACCATACATTTTCACCCGGATCCCAAGATTTTTGGGGCCGATACGAACTTTAAGCCGGAAACTCTCTATCGCCTTGCCCGCTCGAAGGCCTATCTCTTTCGGGGTGTGGAGATCCGATGGTCGTGTGAACCTGCGCTGATCAGCGGAAAAGATGACACACCGGAGAGCGCGACCCTGCATTTCCCTGGAGGACTCAAAGATTACTTGGAGGGCGCTCTGGGCGACCGGAAAACCATCACGCCGACGGTCTTTTTTGGCCAGGCGAGACTAAATGGGCGGTCTGGGTCGGTGGAATGGGCGGTTGCCTGGCCCGAGGATGAGGATGAGTTCTTTAATTCTTACTGTAACACGGTCCCCACTCCGATGGGCGGAACCCATGAGACTGGCCTTCGCGGCGCACTGACCAAAGGGCTGCGCGGTTACGGCGAACTCATTAATAACAAACAAGCAGCCAAAATTATAGCCGATGACGTTGTTGGTGGGGCTAACATCATGCTCTCCGTGTTCATTCCCGAACCACAATTCCAGGGACAAACTAAAGAAAAACTGGCTAGCATCGAAGCGACCAAGCTAGTGGAAACGTCTCTCGGGGACCATTTTGATCTATGGCTCTCGAGTGATCCAGAGACCGCCAAGCGCCTACTGGAGCACGCGGTGGAACGCAGCCTGATACGCATGAAAAAGCGCCAGGACAAGAACCTCAAGCGCCAATCGGCCACGAAACGCATCCGGTTGCCGGGCAAGCTATCAGATTGCTCCCAACGATCTAGAGCGGGAACAGAAATTTTTATCGTGGAGGGCGACAGTGCTGGAGGTTCAGCGAAACAGGGCCGCGACCGGGCAACTCAGGCGGTCCTACCCTTGCGCGGAAAAATTCTCAATGTAGCGAGCGCTACCGCCGATAAAATGCACGCCAATCAGGAGATCAATGACTTAATGGAGGCGCTCGGCTGCGGCATCGGACCTCGTTACCGGGAAGATGATCTGCGCTATGAAAAAGTGATCATCATGACGGATGCCGATGTGGACGGTGCGCATATCGCATCCCTTCTAATGACTTTTTTCTTTAAAGAAATGCCACAACTTATTGAGGATGGTCATTTATTTATAGCCCAGCCTCCCCTTTATCGACTCAACCAAGGCGGCCATACGGCTTATGCCATGGACGATGACCACAAGGATGTGTTAATCGAAGAAGAATTCTCAGGGCGGGGTAAAATCGAGATCAGCCGTTTTAAGGGCCTCGGCGAAATGCCTCCAGCACAACTTAAAGAGACAGCAATGAACCCGGAAACCCGGACGCTATTGCGTGTGACACTACCGCTACGCCACACAGACGACGAAAAGAAAGAGGCAGCAGATACTGCCGAACTCGTGGACCGGCTCATGGGCAAGAAACCGGAACTCAGGCTGGCGTTCATCCAGACTCATGCCGCTAGTTTGGAAGACGACATGATTGATGTCTAACCAGTGCATCAAAGCCCCAGCGCATAACCCGCGCCCTAATAGAGAGAGCTGCTACTTGGGTAGAAACAAGATTTCGATCCCTAACCGCTAAAAATAGGCTTCTTTTAGAGACCTGTCTCTTCCTCAAACCCGAGCATCAGATTAAGGCACTGGACGGCCTGTCCAGAGGCACCTTTGCCGAGATTGTCCAGCACAGCAGTAACGACCACCTGTTGCCGCGTTTCGTTTCCGAACACGCACAACGACATGTAATTGGTGCCGTTGAGGCCCTCTGGATCCAAATGGGACACATGGGCATCCGAGTTTTCCAGGCTCTCCACTGTCACAAATCGCTGGGACGCATAATGGTCGCTTAGCACTGCGTGTACGTCGGAAACCGATGGGGCACCCGGTAACGCCCAGAGATGTAGCGGCACGGACACGATCATGCCCTGGGCGAACCTGCCCACGCTCGGCACGAATAGAGGCCGGTTTTTGAGGCCAGCGTGGACGCGAATTTCCTCCGTATGCTTGTGCTCAAGGCCAAGACCATAAAGATAGAAGGCGCTGTTCGTAGTATTTTTCGCCTGATCATCCTCAAACGCCGCGATAAGCTTTTTACCGCCACCGGAATAACCGGACACCGCATTGATAGCCGTGGCATGATTCGTCGGGACGAGCCCAGCGCTTACTAATGGATGAAGTATAGCGACCGAACCACAGGCGTAGCATCCCGGATTCGTGACGCGCGTAGCAGCAGCGATTTTATCGCGCTGACCCGGCGCCCACTCAGGAAAACCAAAAATCCAGTCCGGATCGGTCCGGTATGCAATAGAGGCATCGATGATGCGGGCGGCAGGAGTGTCGACGAGGGAGACAGCTTCCCGGGATGCATCATCAGGCAGACACAGAATTGACACATCGGCCGTGTTCAGTGCGTCAGCGCGCGCGGCAGTGTCTTTTCGTTGGCTGTCCCCAAGGTGGATGAGTTGGATCTCAGGCCGGCCGTTCAGCCTTTCCACGATTTGCAGACCCGTGGTCCCCGCCTCTCCGTCTATGAATACTGTGTGTGTCATCACCTCTCGCTCCAGGGCGTTATAACGTCTCCCAACACGAAAACCAGGAGGCAGTGCTTATACAGCCAAATCTGCCTGCCGAGCAACACACCCCCCATCAAGGGCCCTCGGGGGCAAAAAAAGCTGGAGGAAGCTGTGTGGGAGAGCTCACGGGGGGATAGCGTCGAGCTCCGGGTCAATTTAGGTGTGGCGGAGGGTCATCTGGACAAGTTGGTCCGAAGTCCGCATAACGTCGCCTGCACGCCCCGTGATAGGCTTCTAAAGGACTCGCGACAAGACCCATGGACATTCTCACACAAGGCGTTGTTGGGGCAGCCCTTCCGCTTGCGACACGGCAAAAAAAGCAGGCAGTGGCAGCGGCTGCACTGGGCTTCTTAGCTGGCCTGGCACCCGATTTTGACGCGCTGATCCGAAACTCCGAGGACCCGCTGATGTTTCTCGAGTTCCACCGCCATTTTACTCACTCTCTCTTTTTCATCCCCGTAGGCAGCGCAGTGGTCGCCGGCGTGCTCTATGGCCTCGGCCGGCGGTGGCTCGGCCTCAGCATATGGAAATGCTGGTTCTTTTGTGCGCTGGGATTCGGCACGCACGGACTGCTTGACGCAGCAACCTCCTTTGGCACCTCTCTACTGTGGCCACTGTCAGACAGGCGATTCTCCCTCAGCATCATCTCGATTTTTGACCCGCTGTTTATGCTTCCGCTTATCGCATTGGTTGGGGCGGGCGTGTTAAAACAGAATGGGCGGTATGGACGAGCCGCCCTGATATGGTCCGCTCTCTATTTATCTGCGGCTGGATATCAGCATCTCCAGGCTCATCGCATGGCAAAAACACTTGCAGAAAGCCGCGGACACGAAGACGTTCGTCTCGTCGTCAAACCCACTTTTGGTAACATATTTTTATGGAGGTCCATTTATGCGGTTGACGGTCGGTTTTATGTTGATGGCGTGCTTCCTTGGCCGCGCCGGAAACTGTTCGAAGGCACCTCTATAGCCACCCTAAACCCAACCCGAGACTTTCCCTGGCTTCAACCGGGCTCCCGTCAAGCCCGCGATATAACGCGTTTTGCGCGGCTCAGTGATGGCTTTGTCGCCAAAGCGCTGGATGGTAGCCCACTCGTCATTGATGTGCGCTACTCGTTCCTGCCCACGGAAACAACACCGCTATGGTTCATCCGTTTAACCCCAAATGGTCCACCCGGTACCCGCGTGGTCTATGCCACCGATCGCTCCGCCGCCAGCGAGAAGCTATCGAGACTACTCCGCATGATTACCGCCATACCATGATGAGAAGGCGCTGTCGCGTCTACAAAAGAGGTAGTGTGGTAATATTATCCATCTTTTCTGATCTGATAATCATACCTCTCGAGAGAATATGGACAAAATCCATTCTGGTTTCCGCTTGGTCAGCTCTTGTCTTAGAGACGAAGAAAGTCCCGGCAATTTTTAGCCGGGGGCCCATTAACGGAATGTGCGTATAAAAAAACCGCAGTAAACTGAAGTTTTATTTATAATGAATGGAGCTACCACTAACGTTTTGAGAACTGGAAGCTTCGACGGGCCTTGCGGCGGCCGTATTTTTTCCTTTCTACAACACGCGAGTCTCTAGTTAGGAAACCCCCAGACTTAAGCGCCGGGCGTAAAGATGGCTCATAGAGGGTAAGCGCCTTAGAGATCCCATGGCGTACCGCGCCGGCTTGGCCAGACAAGCCGCCGCCTTTAACCGTGCATTTGACGTCATACTGGTTTTTCCGCTCCGCCGCCTCAAAGGGCTGGGCCAAAATCATACGCAGCACAGGACGGGCAAAATAGGTTTCGACATCCCGGCCGTTGACCTCAATCCTGCCGCTACCAGGCTTAATCCATACGCGGGCAACCGCATCCTTCCGCTTGCCAGTCGCATACGAGCGACCGTGCTCGTCGATCTTGGGTTCAACTGCCGCGATTTCCTGATCCGCTGGCGCTCGCTCTGCCGACCCGGTGTCCAGCGCAACATTTGTCACTTTTGCGTCACCCGCACCCGAGTCAGAGGCTTTAGTCGTCTCGGGGGTGTCAGCTTCAGCCGCTTTGGCAGCTTCCGCTTCCTTCAAAGCCTCTGCGATTGCGTTGATTTCGTCGGCCATGGATTACGCCCTCCTCGTATTCTTTGGGTTCATGGCGGCTATATCGAGCACTTCCGGATTTTGCGCGTTGTGGGGGTGATCAGCGCCCGCATAGACATGCAACTTCCGCATTTGAGCCCGCCCCAGAGGCGAACGGGTGATCATCCGCTCCACAGCCTTGATCACAACACGTTCGGGATGTTTACCGTCCAGGATTTTATCTGCTGTGCGGCTTTTAATGCCGCCCGGATATCCCGTGTGCCAATAATAAGTTTTATCGCTCCGCTTATTACCGGTCAGGGCAACCCTCTCAGCATTAACGACAATAATATTGTCGCCGCAGTCAATGTGAGGGGTGAACATAGGCTTATGTTTACCTCGGAGCCGCAAGGCTATCTGGCTTGCGAGGCGCCCAAGGACCAAACCCTCGGCGTCAATAACGTACCACTTGCGTTCAACCTCCGACGGCTTTGCAGAGTAGGTTTTCATAGGATATCCATCTTCAAATCATCTGGTGGCTTGTCGATCATTTTTACGACCCAGAGGCTTTGCCATGCCGGAGAACGGCTAGCCTCAAGGGGAGGGATTATGGCGATCCCCTTAGAGATGTCAACGGCCTTTTTCGTAAATTATACAGCGATTATAATTACTTAATGATACGGTATTCTGATACCGTATATCTGGGGTAGATGAAAATCCAGGCCCGGTCACACATCGGGAGATTATCTCTTGCGGCGAGCCCGCAAAAAACGGCAAGCTGTCGATGGATCCGTATTGATCCAGTCCTAACATTGCCCCAGGAGATTGGACATGGCCCCAGACAACGGCACCACGCCATCAGATTCCGTGATCCTCCGCGAGGTTTCGGAGGAAGTCTGTACCCTAACTCTAAACAGACCGGACAATCGCAACCCGTTGTCCGACGAGATGTTGAAGGCACTTCAAAAGGCGATGGAAGAAATCGCCCAAGACACCGCAATCAAAGCTGTTATCCTTGCGGCGAACGGCTCGGTTTTCTCGGCGGGTCACGATCTCAAAGAAGTGCGTGCCATAGCAGATGACTATGACAAGGTCCACGACCTGTTCCTTCGCTGTAGCGAGGTCATGCTCAGCATGACCCGACTACCCCAGCCAGTGATCGCCAAAGTGCAGGGTACCGCGACCGCTGCCGGCTGCCAGCTCGTGGCGAGCTGCGATCTTGCTATAGCCGCCGAGACGGCATTGTTCGCGACGCCAGGTGTTAATATCGGGCTCTTTTGCTCGACCCCGGCGGTCGCCATCAGCCGCGTCATCGGTCGAAAGCATGCAATGGAAATGCTATTGTCCGGAGATATGTTTTCAGCCGAAGACGCCTACCGTTTCGGCTTGGTTAACAAAATTGTCTCTAGTGATGACCTGGATGTATCTGTATGGGAGACCGCCAAAAATATCGCCAGCCGGTCATCTTTGACGATCTCCATGGGCAAGGAGGGATTTTATCGGCAGTTGGGCATGGACCTAGACGATGCCTACAGCTGCACGAGTGACGTCATGGCACGTAACATGACCGCCCCTGACGCCCAGGAAGGAGTGGATGCGTTCCTGGAAAAACGCAAACCGGAGTGGAAAGGCCGATAGGCTCGGTATGAATGAACTGTATTACAGCGATGATAACATAACGGATATACTCGATAGGACCAAAACCATCGCAATGGTGGGCGCAAGCACCAATCCGACGCGTCCTAGCCACCTCGTTATGAAATACCTCCAAGGCAAATCCTATCGGGTAATTCCGGTCAACCCGGTGGCCGCGGATGCCATCCTATTGGCCGAGACCGTCTATGCCAGACTCGCAGACATACCGGGGAAAATCGACATGGTGGACATCTTTCGGAATTCAGATGCTGCGGGTGTTATTACCGACGAGGTAATCTCGCTTGCCAAGGAAAAAAGCATCCAGACCATCTGGATGCAGCTGGGCGTCCGCAACGATGCAGCCGCCCGCCGCGCAGAAACAGCGGGGCTCCGGGTCGTGATGGACCGTTGCCCTAAAATGGAAATTGACCGACTTTACGGGCCATTTGTATAGAATGGCTTGAACGCTCGTGTCATTTGCGCCAATCCGCGCCGCCCACGGGAAACATTATAAACGAGCCCCCTCCTCTTGAAACCCGGCATGCCATTCGGCGAAGTCCGCGCCAACACCATCAAACACCGCGCGCCAATCACCGGGCGATGGCTGGCGGTAAACCCGAATAGACGGATGCCAATCATGTCCTGAGCCTGACATGCCGAACCTCCATTCCGGCAAATAACTCAAGAGAGTCCAGGTTGGCACCCCCTGGGAGCCGGATACCTGTATCGTTGAATTGTCAATAGAAATGACCAGGTCCATAGTCCCAATCTGGGCAAACCAATCGTTGGCGTTCTTAAGCGGGTTAACTATACCATCGACATGGATGTCAACCCCGAGCCGTTTTTTTATGTCCGATATATCCTCCGCCACCTCACCGTATTGGAGCGAAATAAAGCGACACGGTGCTTGGGTGAGGATTGCCCCCCACAAATCAAGCGGCGCGCTTCGATCGCCGCCGGCAATGGGGTTTCCCGAGCGCCAGCAAATACCCACGAGCGGCCCAGGGCCAAGCTCATGGTAACGATGTGCCAGGTCCGACTGTCGGGTTGGGTCGGCGTACAAATATTGTCCCTCCGATGCCTCAAAAGCTGTTTTACTCTCTCGATAGCGGACACATAGTGATCCCATTGGCGTCTGATAATCGATCCCCGCCTGTTCAATAAGAGGGTTTGGTGGATCAGTTCTCGCCACCACAGTGGCCCTCGGAAAAGACCGCCCGAAAACATCCACCAGTCGATCGCCGCACTCGATAATGACAGATGCACCCTCCGCAATTAAATCCGGAACCGGATTAGCAAACATGATTTCATCACCAATTCCCTGTTCACTCCAGACTAGAACGGTCTTACCTGCTGCTCTCTCTGTCCCTAGTGTTGGATAGGGGAACTCCCGCCGGGTCGACGGAAACGAGCGGCACTTCCAGCGCCATTCATTCTCTTGCCAGCCCTCGAGGTATTTTCCTTGCATGAGAAGCACGCGGCTTAAATTGAAATGTGCTTCTGCAAACTCAGGCGCAGTTGCCACCGCCTGACGCAGAGCAGCCTCAGCTTCGACAAACTTAGCCATGTCGGCGAGCACAAGACCCAAATTGTTGCAGGCGATAGCATTTTCGGGTTCAAGTTGTAGAGCTCTTTGTAAATGCTTCAACGCGTCCCGATGGTCGCCCCGCGCAAGCAAGGCAATCCCTAGGTTAGCGTGAGCCGAGACAAAGTTCGAATCTATCTCTAACGCTTTTCGGAAGGCCGCTACTGCGTCATTGATTTTATCGGATCCCAGCAGCGCCAGCCCTCGGACATCATGTGCATGAGCATGATGGCTAGTCATGCTAACTGCCTTGTCCGCCATTTCGAGCGCATCCGCATGCTGATCAAATGAGGACAGAACGAATGCTATTTGGCAGACGGTCTCAGCCCGTTGTGGATCTATCAGTAGACTTTTTTGAAGGCAATCCATGGCAGTCTGAAGGGATCCGGCCTCGACGGCTGTTCGGGCTGCCTCTGACAGAGCGCGAAGAAGGTTTGAAGAGAAGTCCCGCCGCTCAGGCTCCCGATTAAGGGCTTGCGAGAAGTAGCCTTCAGCGGAGGCATAGTCAGCCTTCTCCATCAGGATCAATCCAAGGCCATTAAGTGCGTCCGGATTGTTCGGCTGTGTCATGATAATTTTTCGCGCCAGCATCTCAGCTTCAACAAGCCGGGGGTCATCGGTTTTCAATTTGTCAGTCACGATCAAAACATAGAGAGGCTCTAGGTAAATTAAACAGCGAAACAGATTTCAGGTATTGACAAATGCACGATGGTCCAGGCCATTCGATATTTTTGATTGCCCATATACTCGTCCCGGAATATTGCTCCACACGAGGGACTCAGGTAAATCGTAGAGCTGGTCACAATCCTTGCAATAACTAATATCCGAGAATCTGCCGTCTCGATGGGCAGCGCGCAGCGCCTCATAGGCATCACCGGACACGACATCAGCGATGGACTGATCGTCCAGATGACCGAGAACGGCAGCTCCGTCTTTCCCCAAAACCATACAGCATGCGACAACGGCGGCATTGTGGCCGTCCAATCCCCCGGCTCGAACCTGCAACAATTCCGAAAAGGGCCGCCCGCAGGACCGAGGCGTTGGGTCCGGCGCCATCGCATGGCGGGCGTAGGGAGTTTCATAACCACCGGACCAATTATGCATTAGCCAAATCTCTCCGAAAGCGCCCGTGTAATCGATCCAATTCGACCGGTAAGCAGCCACTTCTTGCTGTTCGCGCGCTACATCCGTAACCAGGTGATAAAGATGGATTTCTGAGTGGCCACCCATATCTCGGTTCAATTGGCCGAACCGTCTTACATTGTCACGGACCTGCTCAAAGACATCTATGCTCATCCAGCGGTGATATGCGTCACGATCGGACCCAATTGCCGATACTCGCAAAACATCTATGCCCGCATCTATCAAACGACGCGACATTTGCTCGTCGAGACGGTAACCGTTAGTAAAGGACAGACATTTTAGCCCGCGGGATTTTACGGCTCGAACTGCTTCCGGCATGTCGGCGTTAAGGGTCGGTTCTCCGGATCCATGAAGCGAGACAGATTCTACACCATACTGGAGCGCATCGTCTAAAATTTTGGACAAGACCGAGGACGGTAGTTTTTTGAGGAAGGATTTCTCACGACCCTCGGTTTGTGGGCACATTTCGCATTTATAATTGCAGCCGCCATTGAGCTCTAAATCGAGTTGGGTGACGCGAATATGTTCCGGTATCGGCATAACCGTCTAGGTCCCCGCTTTGGGAGTCGCGATCAACTCATGTATTTCCTGGACAGCCTCGTCACCGCCTTTGCACTTTGTGATAGAGCAGAGGGCATTGCGGGCCGTCCGCTCGACATCAGCATTTCGAGATAGGAATTCAAAGCGGGCAAGGCTATTTTTTTGTTCCACTGCTGATAATCTCGCAATATTCATAACGTTCCTCTCTCAGCCAGGGCTGCCTCGACCAGGATAACATCATCCGGCGTGTCTACACCAATTGATCCCGGCTGCACTCGGACACAGGCAACTCTCTCTCCGTGCTCCAGAAATCTCAAAATTTCAATACTCTCTGATTTCTCAACCGGCCCCTGCTCCCAAGCCGAATATTTGGCCAGGGCATCGCTTGTAAATGCGTAAAGACCCACATGCACAGTCCGCTGCATGGCTTCTCCCTGGGGATACGGCAGGGGAAACCTTGAGAACGTGATCACCGTGCCATCCAGAGCGGGTACCAAATGTACCACGGATGGATTATCCATCTGATCATCTGAGGCCGCCGTGATATAGCCAGTAGATACCCCAATACCGCGCTTCACTGCGGCCAAAAGACATTTGGAGACCGCATCGATGGAGGCGGGCTCAATTAATGGTTCGTCGCCTTGCACGTTCACATAAATGTCTGCCGATATTTTTTCCGCGACCTCCGCCAGTCGGTCGGAGCCCGTGGCGTGATCACTTCGGGTCATCACTACGTCCATGTCGTTTTCTTGGCAGAAAACGGCGATCTTGTCCGAATCTGTTGCCACAACCGTTTGATCGACAGATGGCGTCATTACCACTTGGTCCCAGACACGAGCGATCATCTCCCGTCCTGCAATCTGAGCGAGGGGTTTGCCCGGAAATCGGGTGGACTGCCAACGGGCCGGGATAACCGCCAGAACAGTCATGCGCCATCGCTTTCAAGCAGCGCTCGGAGCGCGGGATGAAGATGGATGACACCTTCCAGTTTTCCAGCTGAATCAAGCACAGGAAGATCGAATATTTCCCGCTGCTGGAGTAGAGAAAGTGCCTCCGAAATGCTGGTGTGCCGGTCAACGGACATAAATTCTGTACGCGCATGATCAATGATATCGTCGGCGAACAAAGCGGACAGGGGCTTCTGGCTCCGGAGCAGCAGTCGCCGGAGATCACCGTCGGTGAACAACCCGACAAGACACCCCTTCCGATCAACTACGCACGCCAATCCTAACCGGCCCGCGGTCATCATCTCCAAGGCTTCTTTTACCATGGTTTTCGGCGGCATCGCAGGAATGGCATCCGGCTTCAACAGGATATCCTCAATGGTACGATTAGCACTCGACGTGGACATTGTCCTCTCCCCATTGGCTCAAAAGGCTCAAGCGCACCTCATGGGTCGCCTTTGCCTGTGCTAGGATATTTTCCAAATACCGAATATCAAGCTGGGTGTTGGCATCTGAAAGAGCCTCATCCGGGTTGTCATGGACTTCCATAAAGAGCGCATTAATGCCGCAGCCTGCCGCAGCGCGCACCAGCGCAGGAATAAATTCCCTTTGTCCACCAGAAATGTTGCCCATTGATGTCGGCAACTGCACGGAATGGGTTGCGTCAAAACAGACCGGATAACCTGTTTCTGCCATTATAGGAAAGTTGCGATAATCATTTACGAGCATGTTATAGCCAAAAAAGGTGCCTCGATCGGTCAAGAGAATTTGTTGATTTCCAGTGGACTCGATCTTGCGAACAGAGTTTTTCATGTTCCAGGGGCTCATGAATTGGCCCTTTTTCAGGTGAACCGGTTTGCCGGTCTCTCCTGCCGCTAGCAAGACATGCGTCTGTCGGCAGAGATAAGCCGGTATCTGGATAAAATCGACGACAGACGCGGTTTGAGCAGCCCACTCCGCGTCGGAGAAATCACATACCACTGGAACGCCCTGCGTAACGCGCACCTCTGCAAGAATTTCGAGACCATCGTCAATCCCAATGCCGTGAAACGATCCGATCGAGGACCGGCAATCCTTGTCATAACAAGATTTGTAAATCCAGGGAATATCCAGGGCTTTGCAGATGGCACCAATCCGACCGGCCATCTCAAGCGCGTGGTCGCGAGACTCAATGGCACACGGGCCACCCAAAAAAACAAGAGGTCCAGCGCCGCCAATGTTCACGGTGGCGACATCGCCACCTCCCACCGAAATTATTTTGCTCATCATTGTATTTATTTGTAATCGACTCGTATTAAGGAACCTCTAAATATGACATGAAGGTGGTATAAAAGGCGACACAGAATAATGAAATATCGCTCGCCAAAACGATGGTCTAGACGCGAGCGGGCTTAATGGCCTTGGCACCCAACATTAGCCACAGTATATCACCGCACCCGACTTTGGAGCGATACCAACAAGGGTCGTTGCGACGCCGGTGTTTACTGATCCTGGTGCCACCGCATGGTTTTGAGAAGCGTGTCTATGGTTATGGCGCTCAGGGTAGCCTTTGCAATCCCGTCTATCTCGCCCAACACCATCTGGAGGGCATGTCCAATGTCAGTTTTTTCCCCGACGTCGCCGTCCTGACGTTGGTCACTACTGATGTCCTCAAATACACAAATGACATCCATCAGCGTCGTGCGCCGCGCATTGGCGCTGAAACGGTAGCCGCCACCAACGCCTCGGACCGAATCGACGAGGCCTGCCCGGCCGAGGTCACGAAGCACTTTTGCCAGGTGATGGGTCGAAATACCGTATAAGTCAGCAATATCGGTAGCCGACAATTGGCGGCTAGTGTCCCGGGCGAGCTCAAGGACTGCAAACAGAGCAAATTTGGTTGCTTTCTGGAGCTTCACTCCTCCTCCCTCCCAAAATCAACCGGCATTTCCAGTTCAATAAAAGGGCCGGCCATCATACCCTGCGCACGAAAAAACGACATATTCAAATTATCTTCCCGGGCGACCATGGTCCGAATCGTCTCTACACCATCCTTTTTCAATTGAGCGCTAATTGCACGAAACAGCATTTCCCCTACCCGCTTACCCTGGAACTCTGGTGCCACGAGTATCGTCAATATCCAGCCGCACGGCAACGAACCAAATTCCCAAGCACGAACTTCTCCTATTATAAAGCCCGCAAAACCCAGCCCATCTCCGGACCCACCGTTTGTCTCTGCTATGAGAAAATGCTGGCCATCCTGACCAACAAACTGATTAAACATACTGGCCCAGTAATCAGGTTTAGGAATGGATGTGACTCGACCGTCCAGGGCGACCACGTTTCGTTGATCTTGCGCCATTGCTGGGCGAATTCTCATGCTATTAGCCCCTTTTATGTAATAATTCCTATTTGGTTTCATAGATTTACAAAACACGTATTAAATTACCGTTTTTGCTATTGACTCCACAAAACGGGTCAAGCATAACAAAATACGTAATTCCTTACCGATTTACATGTTTTAGGAAAACTGCTGGTAAATCAAGTCGGTAGTTGTGCGTAACAAGGTAGATGGGGAAACACGAGCCGGATAGCTGAGGTCAGATCGGCGAAGGATGAGGGGGATAAAAGGTAGGATGATTGATTTTTCTACACATCCAGATCAGTACAAACATTGGAAGATCGCATTTGAGGGGCCGGTAGCCATTCTTTCCATGGACGTGGATGAGGCGGGAGGAATGGAAGACGGGTATGATTTGAAACTGAACTCGTATGATCTGGGTGTGGATATAGAATTGTATGACGCTGTTCAACGACTACGTTTTGAACACCCAGAGGTGAAAAGTGTAATACTCACTTCGGCCAAGGACAGGGTTTTCTGCGCCGGCGCTAATATCGCCATGTTGGGCTCGTCATCTCACGCGCACAAAGTTAATTTTTGCAAATTTACCAATGAAACTCGAAACGGGATTGAGGATGCCTCTGATCATTCAGATCAAAAATATATTTGCTTAGTAAATGGCACAGCGGCTGGGGGAGGTTATGAACTGGCCCTTGCCGCAGACCACATTATGCTAATTGATGACGGGGCTTCAGCGGTTTCTTTGCCGGAAGTACCCCTCCTGGCGGTTTTGCCTGGGACGGGCGGGCTCACCCGCGTCGTAGACAAACGCCACGTTCGGCGAGACCGTGTAGACATATTTTGCACTTTAACTGAGGGCATGCGGGGCAAACGAGCTGTGGAGTGGAAGTTGGTAGACGAATTGGTGCCCCGCTCAAAGCTGATGGAAACGGCGATGGCGCGGGCGACGGAATTCGCAGCTAAATCGTCCCGTCCGTCGGATGCCCGAGGAATCGAGCTTGCCCCCATATCGCGAGAGATTGACGGGGACACGATAGGCTACAAGACCCTATCTGCAAGCATCGACCGCGACCTCCACACGGCAGAAATCACCGTAACCGCCCCTGAAAAAGCACCAGCTCAAGACATCGATGGTATCATTTCGGAGGGATGTGACTTTTGGCCCCTTGCGTTCGCGCGGGATTTTGACGATTTTATTTTGCACATGCGGGCGAACGAGATAGAAACTAGCACATGGGTGTTTAAAACCGCCGGCGATGCAGACAACGTAGAAGCAGGAGATGCAGCCCTTCTAAACAATGCCGATCACTGGCTGGTTCGGGAAATAACACTTTATTTGAAGCGGACGCTGAAACGGCTGGATGTCTCGTCACGCAGCATTGTCACATTGGTTGAACCCGGTAGCTGTTACACTGGTACATTACTAGAACTTGTTTTGGCCGCCGACCGCAGTTACATGCTGGACGGTGTGTTGGAGGGATCAAACTTGCCAGAGGCAACCATCCGTCCGACCGGTATCAATTTTGGTCCCCTGCCGATGTGCAATGGGCTTAGCCGTTTGGAGACACGATACCTGGATGACGCCTTTCAGATGGATAATTTACAAGCAGAAATCGGGAGGGATCTCAACGCGGAAACAGCCGACGAACTCGGTCTCGTCACCTTCATTCCCGATGACATTGATTGGGAAGATGAGGTGCGCATCGCCATCGAAGAACGGGCGAGTTACTCCCCTGATGCCTTGACAGGCATGGAAGCGAGCCTGCGCTTCGCGGGTCCTGAAACACTAGAGACGAAAATTTTTGGTCGCCTGAGCGCGTGGCAAAACTGGATATTCCAGCGTCCAAATGCTGTGGGCGAAGAAGGAGCGCTGCAGCTATTTGGTACCGGTAAACAAGCTAAATACGACAGAAAAAGGGTATAAAAATGAGTTCTATAGACTATTCAGAGAAAATTCCAAACAATGTAAACCTGTCTGATGACCGTCGTTTACAACGTGCGCTTGAAAAATGGCAACCTGCGTTTCTCAACTGGTGGGGTGACATGGGGCCGGAAGCCAGCAGCGATCATGAGGTCTATTTGCGCACGGCGGTCGACGTAAGCCCAAAAGGTTGGGCCCAATTTGACATGGTCAGAATGCCCGAGTATCGATGGGGCATTTTTCTTGCTGACCGGGAAGTCGACCGGAAGATAAATTTCGGAATCCACAAAGGGGAGGATGTCTGGCAAGAGGTGCCCGGTGAATATCGATCCGAGTTGCGCCGACTTATCGTGACTCAAGGTGATACGGAACCGGCCTCTGTCGAACAGCAGCGTCTTCTTGGTCTGTCTTGCCCCTCTCTTTATGACTTACGAAGCCTGTTTCAAATTAATGTGGAGGAAGGGCGGCACTTGTGGGCGATGGTCTACCTTCTTCACGCCTATTTTGGCCGAGATGGCCGGGAAGAGGCGGAAGAGATGTTGGTGCGTCACTCTGGTGATGAAGATAAGCCTCGAATTTTGGAGGCTTTTAATGTCCCGACTGAAGACTGGTTGTCCTTTTTCATGTTTACTTTCTTCCAGGACAGAGACGGTAAATTTCAGTTAAGCTCGCTCGCAGAATCGGGCTTTGACCCACTGTCCCGGACTAGCAGGTTCATGCTGACGGAAGAGGCGCACCACATGTTTGTGGGTGAGACCGGTGTAGGACGTGTTGTAGAGCGGAGTGCGCAGCTCTCTAAGCAACACGACACGTTAGATATCGCCCCATATGGTGGCATTCCGCTGCCGATGATCCAAAAGTGGATGAACTTTCATTTTTCTATTTGCTTGGATTTATTCGGGCAAGAAACCTCTACCAACGCCGCTAACTTCTATTCCATGGGACTGAAGGGTCGATACCTTGAAACCAAGATCGACGACGATCACGCACTTGGCAATGATATGTTCCATGTTCCGGAACTAAGGGGCGACAATGTCGTCATGGCAGAGGCACCAGCTCTGACGGCTATCAATGAGCGCCTTCGCAATGATTATCGTGAGGATTGTCAGCGCGGCGTGGACCGTTGGAATAAGATTATTGCCAAAGCCGGAGCTGATTACACCCTGACCCTACCGCACAACGCCTTTCATAGGAATATTGGGACCTTCCAAGGCATGCATTTTACGCCTCAAGGCAAGCCAATCTCAAAGGAAGAGTTCGATGCCAATCGAGCAAACTGGATGCCGAGCGAAGCCGACCGGGAATTCGTCAAGTCACTCATGGTCCGCGTGACCGAACGCGGCAAAATGGCCAATTGGGTTGCTCCGCCATCCCGCGGCGTTCACGGTCAGGACGTGGACTACGAATACGTTAAACTGCACTAAAAAGACCCTGTGCATCGGGCCCCGATTTATCTAAGATCGGGGCCCTAATTATTTGAGGGTACGCCATGCAGATCAATACAATTTCGATAGATAACTCCGTTTCCCCAGCAAAAATAGAATTTTCTGAACAGTTCAATGTTGCGGTTCCGTTCATTGACCGTCATTTGGAAGAAGGTCGGGGAGATAAGGTTGTCATTAAAGTCCATGGCGGCGGTGATGTCACTTACGCCACCCTGGCCGAGCATGTGAACCGGGCCGGAAACGCCCTCCTCAATCTCGGCGTAAAACCTGGTGACCGGGTTCTCATGATGGTGAAAGACGCCCCGGACTTCTATTACGTTTATTGGGGAGCAATTAAAGCGGGTATATTACCCGTCCCCCTCAACACCCTGCTGCGTGCCAAAGACTATGCCTATATGATCGAGAACTCCGAGGCCGCTGGCGTCATTTATTCGCCGGAGTTTTCAGAGGAGGTCGAACCGTCACTGGAAACAGCTACTCATAAACCGCCAACAGTTTTGAAAACCGAGGGCCCCGGTAAGACGTTTGCCATGCACATGGCTGCAGCCGATACCACTCTTGAGCCCGCCAGAGTTTCTCCTGAGGATGACGCCTTTTGGCTCTATTCGTCGGGTTCTACCGGCAATCCCAAAGGCGTCGTCCATGCTCATAAAGACATGGTAATCACAAGCCAGCGCTACGCGGTTGAAACGCTTGGCATGACGGAGAAAGATATCAATTTTTCCGCCGCTAAATTATTCTTTGCTTATGGCCTCGGAAACGCCATGACCTTTCCCCTCTGGGTTGGCGGTTCTGCCATCCTATTTGCCGGGCCACCCTCTCCCGCGGATATGCATGAAATTATCGAGACCCACCGGCCCACAATTTATTACGGCGTCCCAACCCTCTATGCCGCTCAATTGAAGACAATGGGCAATACTAATGTGGATCTTTCCTCAATTAGGATCTTCATATCTGCTGGGGAGGCCTTGCCGCCAGACCTACTGCGACGATGGATCGCAAAAACTGGTGCGGAAATTCTGGATGGTATCGGCACAACGGAAATTTTGCATATATTTCTCTCAAACCGGCCAGGCGAAGTAAAACCTGGCGCCAGCGGTAGAACTGTGCCGGGCTATGATGCTAAGATTGTCGATGATGATGGCAATGAGGTCCCTGACGGCGAGACTGGTAGCCTGATGATCAAAGGCGAGTCACTTCTCAAGCTTTACTGGCGAAATCCAGAGAAAACAGCCGAAAGCCTTCACGACGGCTGGATGTATACGGGTGACACGTATTATCGAGATGAAGATGGCTTCCTATTCTGTTGTGGTAGGTCAGATGACATGCTCAAGGTTGGAGGTATCTGGTGCTCTCCCGTGGAAATAGAAGCTAAGCTGGTTGAGCATCCCAAGGTACTGGAGGCAGCTGTCGTCGGCCGCGCCGACGATGATGAGCTCATTAAACCCGAAGCCTTTGTCGTTTTGAACGATGCAGGCGATGAGTCGGACGCGCTCAAGAAAGAGCTGTTGGAGCATTGTAAGGCAGGTCTTGCACGCTACAAATATCCGCGATGGTTCAATTTTCTGGATGACCTTCCCAAAACGGCCACAGGCAAAATTCAGCGCTTCAGGCTGCGATCGGATTAATTACAAAATCGGACGATGGGCTGCGTATTTACTTGTTCGCAACAGGTATAATCGCGCTCGGTTAAGCCCCATCTTCTAATCTTAAAAAATTCACTTGGGGTAGGCTACGGAAATAAGCGGGGGATTACACCCCGAGATATCTATGCTGCAACTCCTCATCGCTTTTTAGCGCGTCGGAGTCCCCGGACCACACAACCACACCCTTTTCAATGATATAGTGCCGGTCGGCAATTCGGGTCAGCGCATCGATATTTTTGTCAATTACCAGGATGGATTGATTCTGAGACTTGAGCTGCTCAAGAACCCGCCATATTTCTGCCCGGACTAAGGGTGCAAGCCCCTCGGTAGCCTCGTCCAGAATAAGGAGCCCCGGATTGGTCATGAGTGCCCGAGATACAGCTAACATCTGCTGCTCTCCACCGGACAATTGGTTACCCATATTATTTTGACGTACTTTGAGAGATGGAAAAAGCTCATAGATTTTATCCGAGGTCCACGGATCGGAGTTACCGGTCCGGTTGGCCTCGGTTGCGATTAAGTTCTCATGGACACTGAGATTTGGAAAGATCTGACGGCCCTCAGGGACCAACCCGATGCCGGCTTGCGCCACCTTGAATGATGGGTAGGCATGAATCTCCTGACTGTTATAGCGGATCACGCCCGCATGAGGCCGAATAATTCCCATGATCGAACGCACTGTTGTGGTTTTCCCCATGCCGTTCCGACCCAACAGTGTCACAACCTCCCCTTGTGCGATATCTAACGACATGCCGAACAGCACCTGGGACTCTCCGTATGAGCTCTCAATTTCGTCGACTTTGAGGAGTTCAGTCATTAATCGTCACCCAGATAGGCGCTGCGTACTTCGGCATTTTTGCGAATTTCCTCAGGGATTCCGCTCGCGATGACCTGGCCATATACAAGAACGGTAATCCTATCGGCTAATGCAAATACAGCGTCCATATCGTGCTCAATCAACAACATAGTATATTTGCCTTTGAGACTTCGAAGGTATGCGGTCATAGACTCTGAAGCCTCGGAGTCCATCCCTGCCATCGGCTCGTCCAAAAGCAATAGCTTTGGCGACGTTGCCAAAGCAACAGCAATTTCTAAGCGCCGCTGTTCGCCATGCGCAAGATTGCCCGCCAATACGTGAGATCGGTCACCCAGCCCTACCTCGTCCAAAATCTCTTGTGCCGGTTGCCGAAGGGTCTGATCCTTTTGGGCCGCCTTCCAAAATCTAAAACTGTGCCCTTGGCGCGCCTGCACTGCCAGCGCCACGTTATCAAGAACGGTAAAATTCTTCAGTATAGACGTAATCTGAAACGACCGGACCAGACCTGCATGACAACGACTGGGGGCCGACAGTTGGGTAATCTCAACATCATTGAATAGGATCGCACCGCTATCTGGTTCAATCATCCCTGACAACTGGTGAATGAGGGTCGTTTTACCCGCACCGTTTGGTCCTATAATCGCATGGATTTCATTTTGCTCGACGTCGAGGCTAACGTGATCTGTTGCAACCAATCCACCAAATCTTTTTACAAGATTATCGACTTTCAAGACTGTTTTAGTCATTTTGAGAACGGCCTAAGCTCGCGAAGAACCCCTCCATGCCACCGCGCATGTAGAGCACAACAAGTATCAATAATGGACCGAATATCAGATGCCAGGACTCCGTAAAATTGGATAATATTTCAGAAATGACAAGGAAAAGAACAGTTCCACCAATAGGGCCGAAGATGGTTCCCATCCCACCCAACACAACCATAAAAATTAGGTCGCCTGATGCGATCCAGAAAAGGTTATCAGGGCTCATAAAGGCCTCGAAATTGGCAGAGAGGATACCAGATAATCCAGCCATCATGCCTGCTATAACAAAAGCGGTCAGCTTGTATCCATACGTAGGGTATCCAATTGAACGCATTCTCTCGTCGTTAGACATGGAACCCCGGATCACCATGCCAAACCGAGAATTCACAAAACGATAGGTGATATACACGCACAGCATCATGCATAGAAATGCAGTATAGTAGATTGTAAGTGGATCGCTAAGATCGAAAAACGGGACACCAAATTGACTCTGAGAATCAATATTCAGTCCGTCATCACTGCCATATTTTTCGATACTAACAGACAAAAAATACATCATTTGAGCAAATGCCAGGGTGATCATTATAAAATACACCCCTTTGGTTCTGAGCGAGATAGCACCGAATATCAATGCAAAAACTCCACAGAGCCCAATCGCCATGGGCCACTGAATCCAGCCATTATCAATGCCGTGATACGATAAAATACCAACTGTGTAACCGCCGATCCCGATATAAACAGCATGACCAAAACTAATCATGCCGCCATAACCCATGATTAGGTTCAAACTGATGGCAGCGATAGCGAATATCATTGTACGTGTGAATACGTCTGTGAAAAATTCTTGACCAATCGCAGGCGCCAGCCATGGCATAATTATGCACAGAATAATAATAACGGCGTTGTAAATGCCGCGAGGTGTCCACAGAGAGCCCATCAGCATGACATTTCTCTAAGCCCCTCTTGGCGGGAATAGTCCGTTAGGTTTCAAGGCCAAAACGATTGCCATCAGGATATATATCAGCATGGAAGAGATCGCAGGGCCGGCGGTCTCCGCCGTCACTGACTCAACAACTAGTAGCAACACGACATCGATAAATGATCGCCCTAGAGTGTCAATAAGCCCCGTAATAATGGCAGCATAAAAAGCACCTCGAATAGAACCAATACCGCCGATAACAATCACGACAAAGGCTAAGATCAAGAACCCTTCACCCATTCCAGCCTCTGCTTGAGTGATTGGGGTAATGATCATACCCGCAAACCCTGCCATTACTGCCCCAATACCAAAAACGGCAGTGTAGAGAAGTTTGATGTTGACGCCTAGTGCCCCCACCATCTCGCGATTCGAAGCACCTGCCCGGATCAACATTCCAATTTTAGTCTTCGCAACAAGAAAATAAAGCATGGCCGCGACTATTAAGCCGCTGACCAAGATGACGATTCGGTAGTCCGGCAACTCAATTCCCATACCCAGTTTCGTCGATCCAGAAAGCCATGGAGGCAACGCAATTCCAGTCCCTTCCGGTCCCCAAGCGATCAGAAACAACTCATTAAAGAACAAAATCAATCCAAAAGTTGCAAGTACTTGATCGAGGTGATTACGGGTGTAAAGCGTTCGAAGAATCGTCACCTCCAGTAACACGCCGGCCAATAGCATCAGCGGAATGGCGAGTATCATACCCCAGACGATAGAACCGGTGATTGAGACCATGGTCGCAGCAAAGAAAGCACCAAACATATAAAGGGTACCATGGGCCAGGTTCACCAAATCCATGATACCGAATATGAGTGTTAGGCCTGCAGCAACTAGAAATAAGATTATTCCAAGCTGGAGGCCATTGATAATTTGCTCAACAAAAAGCGCAAAAGTCATTTAATTTTTCGAGATATTTTGAAGTCTATGATGCCAGGAAAAGGGGGCGCCGAAGCGCCCCCCGATCCACAAAATACTGCAGCCATCCGTCCTATAGCTTACACTCACTAGACATAGCCGGTGCGTGGTTCTTAAGAACTGTCTCGCGCTTGTTTAGCATCCAAGTTCCGTCCTTATCCTTAACGACTTCCCGAGAATAGAAGTTTTGGATAGGAAAGTGGTTCTTACCAAACTTAAATGGCCCACGAACTGATGCAAACTTTGCTTGCTCCATTGCAGAACGAACAGCATCTACGTTCTTCGGATCACCACCAGACTGTTCAACTGCGGCGGCAATCATCATCAGGCTATCATACGCTTGAGCCGCATAATGCGCGGGATACTCATTCCGGTACTTTTTTCGGAAATCCGCAACAAATCGCTTGTTTGCAGCATTATCCAGATCCGGTGACCAATGTCCCGTATTTATCATGCCCACGAGATGATCCATTTTTGCCTTTTGGAACCTCGGCAGGTTGGCCCCATCAATTGAGAACACATTATACAGCGGAATTTTCCCAGACAGTCCGGCCTGCTTGTACTGCGTAAAGAAAGCAGGACCCCAAGCGCCCGGGTAAAATACAAATACCCCATCCGGTTTTGCTGCTTTGATCTTCGAGAGTTCTGCAGACCAATCTTTGTGGCTCATAGGTGTAAGTTCTTTTCCTACGATTTTACCCTTAAAAGTCTTCTCCACGCCCGTAATCATCTGCTTGCCAGCTGCGTAGTTCGGGGCAAGAACGTAAATGGACTTGACATTTTTCTTGTTAAGCAACTGGCCCATTGCCATGGGAGTTTGCATATTCTCCCATGCGGCGTTGAAAAAATTCTTGTTGCACTTTTTTCCTGCAAATATCGAATGGCCAGCATTTGAACTGATAACTATTTTGCCAGCTTTAAAACCGACTGGCGCAGATGCACCCAACACGTGCGACCAAATATATCCGGTCAAAAAGTCAACTTTATCTCTCTTAACCAGTTTTTCTGTCTTTTGCTTTCCGATATTCGGCTTGAAGGTATCATCTTCAAAAATGAGCTCCAATTTTTTGCCTGCGATCTGACCACCCAAATGATCATAGGCTACTTCAAAACCCGCTTTCATTTGCTTGCCGATAATGGCAGCGGGTGTCGTTAGCGTTAGCACGATACCGACTTTTACAGTATCGCTGGCATGGGCAGTGCCTGCTACCATCATGGCAACAGCAGACCCAGCAAGCATAAGCTTTTTAAACATTAATTATCTCCTGTTAAATTATTCCCTGGATTAACTTGTTTAGCTCAAAGTTGCTGCGTATCAAACTACAGTTGGAGAGCAAGCCCTGGTTTTTCTCCCGCAAGATCGAGAATATAGCCGAGTATCGACGAACCGATACAACTTTTCTCCAACATGTTGTTTGCAACTTAACTTTTGCGCAAATTATCCTTCACTAAATTTTTTAGTTGAATGTTATTGAAATGTCAAAATTCTGAGCACATAGAAATCAGATCACTGCAGATAGCACAGAGGCGAGAACGCCAACTGATGCACTCGAACTGCCGATCAGGACACAGGCTCGAGATATCTCGTGGTTCCCTACTCCGTTAGATTTTGGAAAAAAACATGATATCATCCTAGCGAGGAATAGAATGCCGTGAACCAGCAAAATCAAAATTGTCGGTAAAAACGCTAAAAAGAATATCCAGAAAACAAGCCTAACATCCAGCGTTTCTCTCCAATACAAGCCCTGTACCGTGCTGATATGCAAATCTCCAGTAGTCACTGCAATGCAAGCCACGGCTATTGGAACGACCTTTATAGAAAGTGCCACCAGGTCCCTCACACCGACTGCATTTTGACGTTTTCCTCTGGTTAACGTGTGTACCGTGAGCGAAATACTAACGCTTAAAACCAGAACTCCCGCCATAAGCCTCTCCCAAGTCGTTGGAACTAATTTGTATGCATCAGTAAACTGGTCCACCAAAAACGTACCAAACGTCAATAGGTAGGCAAGGGGCAAAGCGGCTATAAAAGCGATCAGATAGAGTTTCATCTGTCTCAAACCCCCAGCGCCACGGCCCGGAAAAAATTGAGAGATTGCGAGGATACTTGATTGCGCTGAGAGATAAAGTAGTGGGACAACAAGGAAGCTACCAATAAAAGCGCGCCCGACTGAGAGGTTGAGAAGCCTGTCCGTAAGTGAATAGAAAACATAACCCGGGACGAAAACAAACAAGACCAGAAATAAAAATATTGAAAGGAGGCCAGCCAAGCCCCCGAGCCGGGATGTCTCAGTCAATATCGTCAGAGTTATAAAAACAAGAACCAGGCTCGCCAGGAGGATCAATAAAAATGGTGAACCTCCGCGCAGAGCATTGAAAAAAGCCCCCGCAGGTATTCCGAGCAAAACAATGCCTGTAAACATACCGCTGACCAGAAAATTATTCTCCGACTGGCGAAACCAGTAATGCACGTATGCTTGATAGCTCCTCACAACGAGTAACGTTGCTCGAGCAGGCAGGGACCGCCACGAACAATCTATTATCGGTCCGATGACCCGAGTTACAAGTGCTCGGCATGAGTCAAGATACGGAGCCGGATAGAGACCAGCTAACAAAAGGCCCAATCCCGATGTGACCATGAGGATTGCCCCTGCAACCACCAGAAATTGAACGAGCGGAAGCACCTCTACCGGCACGGATGTTCACTACCCATCGTTCGATAAGCCAAATTGGCGAGCACGTGCTCGAGCGTGTAAGACACGTCGAAGGTTTTTAAGTGGCCACGATACATGGCTACTCCTGCTGATGGATAGTTCAGGGACTTGATAGTTCGAAAAGATCCGTCAATCAAACTTCCTGAGGTAGGCACCGATCCCCAAACATTACCCGTGCTGGACATTTATGTTGAGTCGCTTGCTCTCGTCTCATACACTTCACGGTGTCCGTCTATCAAACAATTATACGCTTTCACTCGAGATACAGTGACTAAAGATTGGAGGGTCCGCATGGATGGTGGAACAGCGGTAGCACGCGTCTTAACAGTTGGCGAACGCTCCTTTAAAAAGGAGATCGAAAAACTTCTGTTGAGCGATGGAGAGACGTTTCACGGGGAGGGCATCCTTGCAATTACCAAAGCCCTACTCCAATCAGGCATATCCTACGTAGGCGGATATCCAGGTGCCCCAATGTCACATCTTATTGATGTTCTTGCTGACGCCAGCGAAGAAATTCTCAAGCCCATGGGCATCCACTACGAGCAATCAGCCTCCGAGGCCGGTGCTGCTGCCCTTTTGAGCGCCTCAATCGGCTACCCCATTCGGGGCGCCGTGACATGGAAATCAGTGGTAGGAACAAATGTAGCGTCAGACGCTTTGTCAAATCTTGCCTCCTCTGGGGTGGTCGGCGGGTCTCTGATCATCCTCGGTGATGACTATGGAGAGGGCTCTAGCATCATGCAGGAACGGACCTACACCTTTGCCATGAAGTCCGCTATTCCGTTACTAGACCCCCGCTACAACCTCGGCCGGATGGTTGAGCTGGCGCAGCAGTCCTTCGATCTGTCCGAAGCCTGCTCCATGCCGATCTTCTACAATATGCGCATTCGAGCCTGTCACCTGACTGGTGATTTTACAGCTAAAGATAATAAGATTGGGAAGTTTAACGCCAACAATCCAGTGCCGGACCAGATTTACGACGTCGATAAAATTGTTCTGCCGCCGGCGACCTATAGGCATGAAAAAGCCAAATTCGAAGAGCGATTGCCAGCGGCGCAGCAGTTTGCCAGAGATCATAGGATAAACGAGCTGTTCCAGGGCAAAGGCGGCTCGTTCGGCATCATCACCCAAGGCGGCACCTATACTGTTCTCCTGCGTGCGCTTCGGCGCCTTGGCGCCGCAGACGCCTATGGGAATACAGATATCCCCATCCTCTGCCTCAACCTCGTTTATCCGCTGATCCCAGACGAAATTCAGGACTTCATGGCCGAGAAGGACCACATCCTGGTCGTGGAGGAGGGAAACCCCAACTACATTGAGTCTCAAATTGCCGAGATCGCACAACGGTGCCAGATGGAGTGCGCCATCCATGGAAAAGACGTACTTCCCATGGCAGGAGAATATGTTACAGACGTGGTTCGAGAGGGCGTAGCAAAATTTCTGACCCTGGTCTCGGACGAGGGAGAGAACTCAACCGCAGGCATCGCAGAAGCCGCAATTAAAAACGAGTATTCTGTCGCGCAATCTCACATTCGAGGCCCCATGCCAGCGAGGCCGCCCTCCTTTTGCACCGGCTGCCCTGAGCGCCCAATAATGGCCGCCATGAAACTACTCATGAAAGAGCGCGGTAAGTTCCACGTTTCCATGGACATTGGCTGCAATCTTTTTGGTTCCTTACCACCATTCAATGTTGGTAATACCGTTCTGGGATATGGGCTGTCCTTGGCCAGCAGCGGCGCCGTTGGGCCGAGCCTGGGTCAATCCAACGTTGCAATAATGGGTGATGGTGGCTTCTGGCATAATGGGTTTACCTCGGGTGTCATCAATGCCCGTTGGAACGAATATGACTCGGTGCTGGTCATTCTTGATAACGGCTACGCCGCTGCGACCGGTCAGCACAAACTCCCCTCCACTGGGGCCACACCCATCGGCAAAGCGTCGCTCGTGACAATCGAGAGCGCTCTCAGAGGGGTGGGCGTCGAATGGATCAAATATGTCGACTCATACAGTCTTGAGGAATCTAAGCGTGTAATCGGGGAAGCCTTAGACGCCCGGGAATATGGGCTCCGCGTCGTAATATCCAATAATGAATGCATGCTCGCTCGTCAGCGGAAAGAACGCCCGGCCAAAGCCAAGGCCCTAAAAGCGGGCCAGACGGTTGTTCAGGAGAAGTTCGGCGTCGACGAGGAAGTCTGTACAGGCGATCATTCCTGCATGCGCCTGAACGGCTGCCCTTCCCTTACACTCAAGGAAAGCAGTGATCCCTTCAAAGAAACACCCATTGCACATGTGGATCAGGGCTGCTTTGCCTGTGGTCACTGCGGCGAAGTTGCCCATGCCGCCCAGCTGTGCCCCTCTTTCTATAAGGCCGAGGCCATCCGCAACCCGCGACCCATGAGAAAATTTTTCTCTGCCATTAATCGTGGCCTCCTGTCCGCTATGGGTGCTTGAGTCATGACCGCGGATCGTCCTCTGTGTATTCTAATCGGCGCGCTCGGCGGCCAGGGTGGCGGCGTGCTTGCAGACTGGCTGGTGGAAGCGTCTTACAATGCTGGATATCCGGCGCAGGCGACATCAACTCCGGGCGTCGCGCAGCGAACCGGTGCAACCACGTACTATTTTGAGTTGTTCCCGGAGAAGAACCCGCCGATGGACCCAGTTTTCACACTGTTCCCGGCGACCGGAGATCTGGACATTATGGCAGCATTGGAACCAACCGAGGCCGGCCGAGCTCTGGAACGGGGATTTGTTACAGAAACCACCACGGTCATTACCGGATTGGATAGGGTATATTCAACAGCAGAAAAAATGTCCGCCGGTGACGGCACGATTGACGGTAAACCGATGATGGAGTCTCTCGAAAAGGCTGCAAAGGATGTGATTTGTTTGGATGTGAGTAACCTCGCCGGTAGCTCGGCAAGCCGCATTAACTCAGTAATGTTTGGCGCCATCATCGGAAGTGGGATTTTACCGCTTAGCGAAAAGCATGGTCGCGCCGCGATCGAAGAAAAAGGGGTTGCTGTCGAATCTAATCTCACAGGCTATAATGCGGGTCTGCAGGCTGCCCGGAATGGTGGATCCGAAATCCTGGAGGACCCCGACAGGCCGCTCAAACCGGCTCCTGCCTCTTTCAATGAGAGGCTGGAAACTTACCCGGAAGCGATCAAAGCGACCGTAGCCCATGGCATCGCAAAACTTGTGGATTACCAGGACGCGGCTTATGCTGATTTGTATTTGGATCGCCTGAATTTGGTGCGCGCATTAGACACGGAGCCGACCCTAGTCCTCACCCGAGAAGTAGCACAACGTATGGCTTTGTGGATGACCTTCGAGGACGTCGTCCGCGTTGCTCAGCTAAAAACGCGCCCGGGACGACTTGCGCGAATTCGCGGCGAACTCGGCGTTAGCGAAGACACGCCTCTTCGGCTTACGGACTATTTCAAGCCTGGCCGGGACGAAATTATCGGCATGCTGCCGCCATCTCTCTCTTGGCTTTTACCCCGAATCAAAAAGCTCGAGAGGGGCAATGGCTTGGCGCTGCATATTCCGACGGGAAGCGCTTTTGGCTTTGCCCTTTTAAAAATACTTGCGTCGCTCAAATTTCTGCGACGCAGAAGTGCCCAATATCTGGAAGAACAGGCATACATGCTTGAATGGCTAGAGGCCGTAAAAGCCGCCGCTGCCTTGGATTATGAGCTGGCCTGCCAGACCGCTCGGCTCTCCATCTGGGCACGAGGATACGGAGCGGTTCGCCGCGGCGGGCACGAGAAGCTTGCCGCTATTTTCACGGACTGGTCAACAAAGCTTGAGGCAGGAGTTGACAAGGTCGCCGCAGATGTCGACCAGAGCCTGCTCCTTGCTCACGCCAATCCCGACGCCACCCATTAAACCTTAAAAGCACCAAGGACCCCTCGATGAGCAAAAAGAACCACAAGACCCTTCTCCATTGCACAGTCAATGGACGAGAGCACGACGATGTTGTCGACGACAACACGCTCCTCGTAGACTATCTCCGAGAGTCACTTGGTCTTACAGGAACAAAAATTGGTTGTGACGGAGGCGAGTGCGGCTGTTGCACAGTTCTTGTAGATGGTCAGCCGCGGCACGCCTGCTTGACCCTCGCCGCGACTTGCACAGACAAGGACATTGTGACTATTGAGGCTTTAGAAGTTCAGGGGCGCTTATCGGCGCTTCAGCGCGGCTTCCATGAAAAACTTGGGGCGCAATGCGGGTTTTGCACGCCCGGCATGATCATGGCAGCGGAGGGCTTGCTCCGAGAAAATCCGGACCCCTCCGAGGAAGACATCCGCCAAGGCCTAGCGGCCAATATTTGCCGCTGCACGGGCTATGTCAAAATCATCGAATCTGTCCAATACGCCGCAGCAGAATTGAAGAGAACCGGTAAGGAGGTCGCAGCGTGAATGAGATCAAACCCACCCGGACAATTGGAGTTCCTCAGCCGCTTGTTGACGGACCGGAAAAGGTCTCAGGCAAAGCCTTGTACTCAGCAGATTTCTTACCCAACAATTGTCTGGTGGGCAGAATTTTTAGGAGCCCTGTCGCACACGCAGAAATCATTCGACTGGATATTTCAGCAGCAGAGGCTTTGCCCGGCGTGCGCGGTATCATAACAGGCGAAGATTGCGATGAGCCCTACGGTGTACTTCCCATTGCTCGTTTTGAATACCCGATGGCTCGGGACAAGGTGCGATATAGAGGCGAACCCCTTGCGTGCGTTGCTGCGGTAGATGTGGAAACAGCTCAAAAAGCATTAGATCTGATAAAATTCGAGTACAGAGAACTTCCAGCTTATTTTACCTCTTCAGATGCAATGTCCGAAGATGCTATCGACCTTCACGATCACCGTCCGGGTAATATCGAACGCGAAGTCGATTATGAAATCGGTGACGTAGACTCAGCCCTTAAAGATGCCGACATGGTGCTCGAAGAAACCTATAATTGCCCAGAGATTTGCCAGGTTCAGACAGAACCACACGCGGCGATAGCTGAATACGATGCGGAACGAGATTATATGACAGTCAGGGCCAGCACTCAGGTCCCTTTTTACGTGCATATCATGCTTGCAAAAACACTCAAGATGGATCAGTCACAAATTCGCGTAATTAAGCCCCACATCGGAGGCGGCTTTGGTTGTCGGACCGAGTGCTTAAACGTAGAGCTGATGTGCGCACTTGTCGCTCGTAAAGCAAAAGGCACCGTCCGTTTAGTTGTTAGCCGAGAAGAGACATTTATTACCCATCGAGGCCGCCCGGAAACAGACGTAAAAATGAAAATCGGTGTCAAAAAAGACGGCACTATTACTGCCGTTGACTTTCAGGTTATTCAGCGTGGTGGAGGGTATAGCGGTTACGGTGTCGTAACTATCCTCTACGCGGGAAGCCTTGTATTTGGCGTCTATAATTTTGAGAATGCAAGGTATAAAGGTCTTCGTGTACTGACGAATACACCACCACCGGGTGCCATGAGGGGTCATGGAACTGTTGGGGTTAGATACGCCTTTGAAGCACTCATTGATGAAATTTCCCATCGGCTCAAAATGGATCCGATCGAATTCCGCCGCCGAAATTTTTTATCCGCCCCCACCTTCACTGCGAATGACCTTATGATCAATAGTTATGGTTTACCGGAGTGTTTGGACTGGGTCGAAAAAGAGAGCGACTGGAAAACGAAGAAGGGTAACCTGGGACCCTACCGGGGCATAGGTGTTGCAGCCTCACATTACCTGTCAGGAGCTTCAAAATCAGTAAATTGGACGGGAGAACCACACGCTACCATTCACTTAAAGCTCGATTGGGATGCATCCATAACCCTCCTGACAGGGGCACCAGAAATAGGTCAAGGCTCTACGACTGTTATCACCCAATGTGTTGCTGAAGTCTTAGGACTAGACATGACGCGCATACAATCTGTTACGAGTGACTCAAAGGTCACGCCCAAAGACAACGGAGCATATTCATCAAGAATTACCTTTATGGTTGGAAATGCGGCCATCAACGCAGCAAACAATCTGAAGCAGGTTCTTATTGAGGCAGCTGCCAGAAAGCTAGATTGTAAACCGGAGGACGTTGAGTGTTTGGGAGAAGTCTATCGTGCGGCAAGTCAAGACGAAGGCATGACTTTCGAAGAAGTGGTTCTGGCCGCTCTAGAAGGCTCCGGAACTATTACAGTGAAAGGAAATTACGATACAATACCTGAGTCTCACGGTACAAAAAAATACAGAGGTGGCGCGATCGGCGGTAGCATGGCCTATGCCTATTCTGCTCAGGTAGTTGAGGTCACTGTTGACCCTGAGACTGCCCAAGTTACCGTCGACAAAGTCTGGGTGGCCCAAGATGTTGGTAAAGCATTGAACCCTCTTAGTTGTGAAGGACAAATACAGGGTTCTGTTTGGATGGGAATGGGGCAGGCTATTTCGGAAGAAACAGTTTATCACAAGGGCCTTGGTATCTCCGGAAGTATGCTCGATTACCGTGTCCCCTCTTTTATTGAGTCCCCCCCGATCGAGGTGGGTATCATTGAGAGTATAGACCCACATGGTCCATTTGGCGCAAAGGAAGCGGGAGAAACTTCACTTTCAAGCTTCATCCCGGCTCTCACCAATGCTGTTGCGGATGCAGTAGGTGTCCGGCCCATAGATCTACCCGTAACGCCGGATAAGCTCATGGAACTCATCGAAAAAAGAGAGAGCGGCCAAAAGGCTGCCATAAAATAGGAAGACTATTAAATGGAATTCATGCCCAATTTTCAGCTTCACCGCCCAGAAACCATTGAAGAAGCACTAGAGGCCCGGATGGACAACGATGAAGCGCTCTACGTGGCTGGCGGCACCGACATGCTGGTGAATGTGCGACGCGGCATCGAACAGCCAAAGAACCTAGTCGACCTCTCCGCCATTCATGGCATGAAATCGATTACCCTAAACAGCGAGGGGCTGCACATCGGAGCCGGTGTCACACTGAAAGAACTGCATGGCCATGAAGCGGTGGTAAAAAATTATACGGCAATCTCCCACTCTGCCAAGGCAGTGGCCGGTTCTACCCATCAAATGTACGGAACCGTGGGCGGTAACCTGTGCCTCGACACACGTTGTCTGTTTTACAATCAGAGTGAATGGTGGCGTCAAAGCAATGACTACTGCCTGAAGGAACGTGGCGACACATGCCATGTCGCCCCGGGCGGCAAACGGTGCTTTGCCGCATTTTCCGGTGACATGGCACCATCTATGCTGGTCTATGAAGCTGAAGTCGATATTGCTGGCGAGGGCAGTATTAAACGGGTACCGCTCAAAAATCTTTATAATAATGATGGATTAGATCATTTGACCCTCAAACCGGGCGAGCTTGTGACCGCGGTTCACCTACCGCAAGAGTTGGCGGGCGATCAGTCCGCTTACGAGAAGGCCCGTATCCGTGGCTCCATAGACTTTCCACTAGCTGGCGTGGCCGTGCGGCTCCGAAAGAGCGTTGACGGTACAATTGAGGATTTGGCTATTGCCCTCACCGCCGTAAACCCCTATCCGCAAATCGTCTCTGGCCTCGAAGGTCTGATCGGCACAAAGCTCAGCGAAGAGAGCGCAATGCAAGTTCGCGATACCGTGCGCAAACAAGCCAAACCAATGCGCACAACTACCGTTGCCCCGTGGTATCGTCGCCGAGTTATCGGCGCCATCGCCAAACGTCTTTTAGAGGAACTAGCGGGGTAAATTAATGCGCCCAGCAGCAAGGCGACGCATTCTTCGCGCGTGAGAAAATCACTGGCCAACTCGAGCCAAAGTAATTAGTTTAAGCCTAAACTAATTCCGAATTCGTCAGTTAGAAGGATCAGTGTACGCAATGGCAGATCGAACTCAATTCCAGTGGGATGACCCCTTTCTATTTGAGGAGCAACTTAGCGAGGAAGAGAGGCTTGTCCGAGATACCGCGCATGACTACGGGCAGGAAAAACTGATGCCCCGTGTGCTGGAGATGCACCGCCATGAGACCTTTGACCGGGATATCTTTTACGAGATGGGTGAGCTTGGCCTGTTCGCAACAACCCTGCCGGAAGCGTATGGCGGGGCAGACCTTAACCATGTGTGTTACGGTCTTGTGACTCGGGAGATTGAGCGTGTGGACTCTGGGTTCCGATCTATGTTGAGCGTTCAATCACCACTCGTCATCCACCCCATCTTCACGTACGGCTCGGAAAATCAGAAACAAAAGTATCTGCCCAAATTGGCGAGCGGAGAGTTAATTGGTTGCTTTGGCCTCACCGAACCCGACCACGGGTCGGACCCAGGCAGCATGCAAACACGCGCCAAGAAAGTCTCAGATGGTTATGTTCTAACTGGCAACAAAATGTGGATATCTAATGCTCCCCATGCGGATGTCTTTGTGGTCTGGGCAAAGCTCGATGGTGTCATTCGCGGTTTCATCCTTGAAAAAGGCATGAGAGGCCTAAGCGCGCCAAAGATAGAGGGTAAGTTCTCTCTCCGAGCTTCCGTGACGGGCGAGGTCGTCATGGACGAGGTTCACGTCCCAGAGGAAAACATCTTTCCCGACATTGTTGGCCTTGCAGGCCCGTTTGGATGCCTGAACAAAGCCCGTTACGGTATTGCGTGGGGCGCTCTCGGCGCGGCCGAATTCTGCTGGCACGCTGCCCGTAAATATACCCTCGAAAGACACCAATTTGGCCGCCCTCTCGCCGCTAATCAATTAGTCCAGAAAAAATTGGTCGACATGCAGACGGAGATTAGCCTCGGTCTTCAGGCGGTATTACGTGCGGGCCGTCTCATGGACGAAGACAAATGTGCCGTCGAGAACATTTCCATTCTGAAACGGAATAATGCAGGTAAAGCGCTGGATATTGCGCGGGTATCTCGGGACATGCATGGTGGGAACGGAATTGCCGACGAGTACCACATCATCCGCCATGTTCTTAATCTTGAGTCCGTAAATACCTATGAGGGGTCACATGACGTACACGCACTTATTCTGGGCCGGGCACAAACGGGCATTCAGGCCTTTACCGCCTAACCCCTAGGTCGAGTTGCCACGACGGGTAAATTTGATTGCTGCGGCTTGAGGGTCCTTCTCTTCATCTATACGTTAGGAATATGACGGAGACACCCAAAATTGTGCTCGAAGGCGTGACCAAGAGTTTCGGCAACAACCACGTTCTTAAAGGCATTAATTTGGAAATTGGCAACGGCGAATCAGTTGTCTTAATTGGCGGCTCCTCGAGCGGTAAAACACTTATCTTGAAATGCATCCTCGGATTAGTCGTCCCAGACGCCGGCAGCATCCGGGTTGATGGCCAGGAAACCACTGGACTTACAGAGGCCGAACGGAAGGATCTTTTCAAACGCACTGGGACGCTTTTTCAGCAATCGGCGCTCTTTGACAGCCAAAAGGTCTGGGAGAATGTGGCCTTTCGGTTACTTCAAGAGAAAGGCCGTGCACGCTCGGAGTCGAAAGACCTAGCCCTGGATAAACTGGCATCTGTGGGAATGAAAGAGGATGTGGGAGAACTGTTGCCTTCGGAAATCTCGGGCGGCATGCAAAAACGTGTTGGCTTCGCCCGCGCCATTGCAAACGATCCTGAAATCGTTCTACTTGATGAACCAACTTCGGGTTTGGACCCAATCATGACGAATGTGGTGAACGAGCTTATCCTTGACGGTGTCCGTACCTTAGGGGCCACCGCACTCTCAATTACCAGCGATATGGGCGGGGCCCGCAAAATCGGTGACCGCATAGCCATGATCTATAACGGGCGCATCATATGGGACGGAACCCCGGACGAAGTCGAGCAATCGGGTAATGACTATGTAGACCAATTTATTCACAAACGGGCCGAGGGCCCGATCCAAATGGCGGTGACCGCCTAGATTGTTCTGATGTTATCTGCCTCCAGAAAACCAATTGTCGGTGTGCCTGCGAGCGTCCTTCAAATGCCAGGCAGCGGTATTCCGGGTAACGTCGCCGCAAAGCGATATGCGGATATGCTCGCAGAGTTTTCAAACTGTACCCCCCTCATCATTCCCGCCAGAGGAGACGACTATGATTTTGAGGAGCTGCTGGACCATTTCGATGGGATAATGCTCACGGGCGGACGCGCTAATATCGAACCACATCATTATAATGGCCCGGCATTTCCAGATGATGAGCCAATTGATCCAGACAGAGACCGTACCGTTTTACCATTAATCCGCTCTGCGATCAGCCGACGGATGCCAATTCTTGGTTCATGCCGAGGTCTTCAGGAAATGAATGTTGCCATGGGCGGTTCATTACATTACCGCGTTCACCTTTTGCCAGGTAAAAATGACCACCGCATGCCGCGTGGCGAGGATGTTCCAATGGAGCAGATATTCGCCCTCCGTCACGACATTCGCCTCAAAGAGGGGGGCCTGTTTCAGGAGTTGGTCAACGCCAATATTTACCGAGTGAACTCCCTTCATGGTCAAAGCATTGACCGGGTTGCCGATGCTTTTGACGTAGAAGCGATAACGGTCGATGACAACGTGATCGAAGCCATCCGCTTGAAAGATGACGCCACCTTCACCGTCGGTGTTCAATGGCATACCGAATATGAGCCACAAGAACCCGAGCACTTATTGTCTCGACGCCTATACGAGGCTTTTGGAAAAGCCGCAAGAGACTATGCCCGTAGCAGAGGGTGATCTAGCCCCTATGGCAGCCGGCCTGCAATTTGGGGCGAGTCGGCAGCGTACCTGTAGCAGCGAAAAATAGCATTCATACCCTTAAATACGGGATGTTCGTAGCCCACAACGTAGGGTGAGATATACTCCCAGACGATCTCTCCGTCGGGGGTGACCTCAAATAAGCGTCCCCACATTCCCTCACAGATCAGCGTGTTGCCATTGGGCTGACGTTGACAGCCACTGATAAACCAGCTGACGAAAGAACGGCGGGGGCTGCCCTCGTAGCGCCACACCTCTAAATTCGTTGATGGATCGACCTCAACCACGGCTGATCCACCCTCGGGTCCGTGCATGTGTACATCCGCGCCATTGGCGAAAAATAGAATGTTGCCGTTATCTAACTGCTGGACATCATGATGCTGGCCATAGTCAATGTTGTTCAGGTACCAGGTAACTTCTTTGCTTTTCTTATTAACCCTTAGCATTGTGTTGTTAAACCGCCAGTTGATAAGATAATCTCCGTCTTCACAAGGGAAGATGGTATTTGCATGGGCATATTCGGACCGCACCACAGTAGGGTCGAGCGGAAAACGGTTCATATCCATATCTTTAGTGGCATGCCATTCCCATATCACGTTCCCCTTCTGATCGATTTCCCTTATCACGTCGCCGTAAATGCCGTCTTCATGCTCTCGGCCTGGAAGACCGCCGGGCACTTTCGCACTCGTCTCCTCGTCCAACAACTCCCATGCGATATAGACGGTGTTACCGTCTTTCTGACGGCGAAAATCGTGATGCTGGAAGTGATCAACATGTTCCCACACCACATTGCCGTCCCAGTCATATTCAATAAGATGCCCACCCTTCGCCGGCAGGCCCATGGGCCCCTCTTCTGTTCGGACCGAGGCAAGGAGATTACCGTTGTCCAGTAGATAAGCATAATGCCCTAGTTCATTGGGCATCTCCCATTGATGAACCACATTCCCAGACATATCGATTAGGTAAGCCGTAAATAGTCCGATTGGTGTGAACAGCGTGTAGCCGTTTGTGGCTCTCTTTTTATCATACTGAAGTACGCCAGTGCGGGTATCAATTGCAGGCATGTTGTCCCCTTTTGTTTATCCAAGCTGTAATGACATTGCATACGCGTGAACAGCCCGTTTATTCTAACTGGGTGACCGCAATTTTATCACCCTCACACTGCCGGCAAAACTCACAATTTAAGTGAGGAGCTTGCAAGAATAGTACGAAGTTCAGGCGTCAGTTTTTGAGAATGTTTGCTCTTTGGGTCAAATGATACGGTTATAACTTTAGCAGTGGCAACGCATGCGCCATCCGAGAATATTCCTTGCCCGAGGGAGAAGGAGGATCCGCCAATCCTTGTCACGACCGTGCCTACATCAACACTGCCTGGAAAATAAAGTGGCGCCAAATACTCGACCGTAAATTTTACCAAGGCAAACCCTGTTAGGATTTCGTCACCGAGGCTAATCATTCGGTCATTACGAAAACCAACTCGGCCATCCTCAAAGAACTCATTTATGGCACCATTGTTAACATGCCCATTGGGGTCGAGGTCACTGTAGCGGATTGTGCACTTAGCCCAGTTGGCATAGATGGACATGTTCGTCAGATCGGGGGACAGATCACCAGTCATGGCTTTCCTTTATTCCTATAACATATCGGTATCGAATTATGTTCCCCGGAATTTTTTACCACGTGCACACCATTCGTCATATGCTGATAGCGCCCACCGACCTCAGCTTCAAGACTCATTTACCATAACTGTTCGAAGGGCAGGATAAACATAACCATGCTAAACATTGGGGTGGCTGAAAGCTCTATAGTAAACGCAGTCTGCTGCCAATGGCGAGGTCACCCTCGGAAACAACCTTCCCTTGTTCCACCAGATCAATGACATGCGCGAAGACTGACCGCTGCGCTGCCGGAATTAGAATTGGATCAAGTCCTTTGTACATCCCTGGCACCATATCTCGAATTGTATTTTCACCGGCTTCAAGAACCGAGATAATCTGGCGCTCGCGCATTTTTCGATGGGCGATTAGTCCCCTTACAAAAGGACCAGGGTTTTCAATCGGGGCACCATGAGTTGGATAATAAATTTGGTCATTTCTCTCCGACAAATGCCGTAAGCTATCCAAATATTCTCTCATATCACCATCCGGCGGAGACACTACCGTGGTCGACCACCCCATTACATGATCGCCAGTAAACAGGGCATTTTCCTCTCGATAAGCATAGCATAAATGATTGGATGTATGGCCGGGTGTATAAACACAGTCCAAGGACCACCCGTCCCCTACCACGCGGTCACCATGAATTAGGGCATGATCGGGGGTGAAGTCCGGATCCCCACCCTCCTCGACTTCTACACCTTTTTCATATTTGCCAGCCCCATGGGGACCGAACCCATATGTTGACGCGCCAATCCGCTGCTGCAACCGTTGGGCAGCAGGAGAGTGATCTTTGTGAGTGTGGGTGATCAACTGGTGGGTGATTTCCTCCCCATCCAGAGCCTCTAGTAATGCGTCAACATGTGCTGGCAGATCAGGGCCGGGATCAATGACGGCGACTTTGCCATGGCCCACAACATAGGTCGCCGTTCCTTTGAAAGTAAAAGGACCGGGATTTTGGGCAACAATGCGGCGGATAGTTGGCGAGACGTCAACCATTACACCGTACTCACAGTCGAATTCCGTTATAAACCTCGGGCGATCTGACATGATCTATCCACCATTATACTGAGCCTGCTAATAGCCTTTCGGGCTTGAGACGAAAGTTAAGAGAAATACGAGGGCTTAGTGCGATACCGCCTAATACACAACATTGTTATGGCCTCGAGGAGGCATATTAACAAGGCTGAGCTGAAGAATGATAAATTGTAGTGTGGCCCCTCCTTTCACCGCGTAAATAAAAAAGCACGGCCACGCCCTAAAACAGACGTGGCCGCACCAGAGACTGAACTTGTGGCTCCCTCGAGAGCTTCAACACTCTATCGGGAGAACAGGCAGTATTTCCAACAAGTCCAAATTCACAACGAGCAGTTGCTCTGTTTAGCCTCTCCAACTTAAACCTGAGACCCTATTGGGTTGCTTGAACTTAATTTTTAGCCCGACTTATCCGACGCTAATAAACATAGGCTTTTAAAAATGCAATATTTTGTGAGGATCATCCGAGAAGGTAAATAAGACGTAAATCCATAATATCTCTTGGATTTCTGGGGGTTAGGTCTTTACTAAAGGGACCCAACGAGTAATGAATGAGAGAATCGGTCAGGTCAACACGGTCTCAACCGATTGGGCTCACTAAAGGGCTCCTATTATGGGTAGGACCTCTTCGTTAAATTCGTATCGCGTGCTTTGAAGCGGAAACGCCTCTCGGTCTTCAAACCCCGACCCCAATCTCAAAGAACAGTTGAGGCGTTCATTTGGCAGGAACAAAAAGTCACCGCAGGCCACGGTGAGCAGCTATGTCAAATCTCTCCAATTTAGTCGCCACGAACTCTGCCGTTTGGATCTCTTCGAATGCTGTTTCCGGATAGGCATTGAGAAGCCGCCCGCGGGTGGTCATTTCATCGTGACGGACCTTAATTTGATCGATAATGGAAGTGGAATATCTATAACAACAGCATTATTCGGAGTTCAAATGCCCTTTGACGGCAGGTTAGAGGCTTGACTTATTTCAGAAATCGGCCAAATCTTCCGATAGTTACATGCGCAACTAAACTATTCCGAGATAATGATCCTGAGGCCCGAAGGGCAGAATGATTAACACAGTTATAGAGCCGGGGACCGGCGCCATTGGGGCTCAAAACCTCGATCCTTTTCTTGACATTGAACAGGAGATCAATCGTGTTCGCCGGGAAAAAAATGCAGTGATCCTGGCACACTATTATCAAGAACCAGAAATTCAAGACATTGCAGACTTTGTGGGTGACTCACTCGACTTATCGCGCAAAGCTGCTCAGACAGACGCAGAAATGATCGCCTTTTGCGGCGTTAAGTTTATGGGCGAATGCGCCAAAATTCTAAGCCCTGATAAAACGGTTGTAATACCAGATCGTGAGGCCGGATGCTCGCTCGAGGACTCGTGCCAACCAGAGGATTTTGCAGCTTTCCGAGCCCAAAATCCTGACCATATGGCGATCACCTATGTAAATTGTTCAGCAGAGGTGAAGGCACTCTCTGATATCATCGTCACCTCTTCCAACGCGGAAGCCATTATCAAGCAATTACCGGCCAACCAGAAGATCATTTTTGCACCAGACCGGCATCTAGGTGCCTACCTCGCAAAAAAGACTGGACGGGATATCTTATCGTGGCCTGGGACATGCATCGTGCACGAACAATTCAACGAGAAAGAACTGGTAAAACTGACGGTTCGCTACCCAAATGCTATGATCGCTGCTCACCCAGAATGTCCGGACTCTATTCTCAGTCATGCGGATCATATCGGGTCTACTCGCTCAATCCTGGATTACGTGACGGATCACGACGCAGTTGAGTTCATTGTTGCCACAGAACAACATATCATCCACCAAATGGACAAAGCCGCACCGCACAAAACCTTCATAGCGGCACCCGGCGCGGATGGCACCTGTGATTGCGCCAGTTGTCCTTTCATGGCCATGAATTCGCTCGAAAAGTTGTATCTCGCCATGGTCAACGAAGCGCCCCGGGTAGAGGTACCAGAAGACCTGCGCATCAAAGCGCTGACACCACTTCAGAAAATGCTGGATATGTCCCCGGCACCGCCCCCCCAAAATCGTGACGCAGCCTGATACCGTGATACCCAGCGAGCTCGACGAGACGGTTGTTCATGCACTGCTGGAAGCAGCAATACAGGAGGATGTAGGACAGGGTGACCTGACTTCGCTGGCTGTTATTCCGGCGGGCACCATGTTTGAAGGCGTAATGGCGGCACGTGAAGACATGGTTTGTGCGGGACTACCACTAGCGGAACTTGTTTTTGAAAAATTTTCCAGCGCTATTGAATGGAACGCTTTGGTAACCGACAGTGACAAAGTACCCGCCGGCACTGAACTCGCCAGGGTACGGGGACCGGCCGTTGACCTTCTCAGCGCAGAACGCACGGCCATTAACCTGTTGCAGCATCTCTCGGGCATTGCCACTCTAACCCGAAGATATGTGGAGGCGATCAACGAAACAGAGAGCATCCTCTTAGATACGCGCAAGACCATCCCAGGTTACCGAGATCTTGCCAAGTATGCCACCAGGATGGGGGGCGCAACCAACCACCGTATGCGCCTGGACGATGGTGTCTTGATTAAAGACAATCACATTGCCGTGACCGGCGGTGTATCAAAGGCAATTCAATTAGCTAAACAGGCTGGGCTTAAAGACGTTGAAGTCGAATGTGACACTTTGTCGCAGGTCGACGAGGCAATGGCTGCTGGAGCGGATAGCATTCTACTAGATAACATGCCAGCAGCTATGATGGCCGAGGCCGTGACTTTAATTGGTGGCAGAGTTCCGACGGAAGCATCAGGAGATATTAACCTCCAGACCATTCGAGCTGCCGCAGAGGCAGGCGTGACCTATATCTCCGTCGGCCGCTTGACCCACTCTGCTAGAGCCATAAACATTGGACTAGACTGGAAAACAGCCGACTAGCACTTCAGTTCGATAATCAAGGATTATTTTACATCCAGCTACCCACACACGACATTAGTTTCTGGAGGTTTTATGGGCACATAAAAGCTATTTGCACACTACTTCCTGAGTGGCGTCAGCTTTATCAAGGCCAAATTTAATAGCCACTGTCTCAATACACTCGTCGAACGCGAACTCAGACATCACCCGCACACGCCCAGCTTCGGCTAGCCTCTTGCGCAGATCAAAATCGCGTATAAATCGGGTAATCTGTAGGGCCAAATCCTTCGGATCTCCAGGGGCCGCCAATAATCCTGTTTCCTCATGCAGGATTAACTCTGGAATTGCCGAGATCCGGGTCGAGATACACGCGACCCCTTGACACTGGGCCTCCATCAAGACGTGGGGAAGACCGTCTCGGGCGCCATTTCGGGCAACCTTACACGGAAGGACGAAGACGTCCGCATTTTTATAGGCGTGAAGGACTTCTTCCCGGGTTTGAGCTCCCAACCAGGTGGTCCGTCGGTCGAGTCCAGCTGAGATCGCCCTCCTTTTTAGACTTTTCAAACGTGACCCCTCACCAACATGCGTAAAGGTCCAATCCAATTCGGCCGGCAACGAGGCAAGCGCCTGCAAAAGATCTTCATACCCTGTCTTTTCTACGGCCTCCCCAACTGATAAGAACCGCACTGGAGATCCAGATTTAATGACCACGTCGTCGGTGTGGAATTGGGACAAATCTAAACCGTAATAGGCAATTGAGACCTTGGTCGGGGTCGGTGCGAGGGTTTTGAGATATTCTGCACTAAATTGCGTGCATGCAACGACCCAATGAAGATCACTCAGTTTTTCTTTTATCTCCCATGCTGGCGCCGTCCACGCATCCACGTCATGTGCTGAACAACTCCAGGTTAAGTCTTTGGACAGGGCCGCATAACGGGCGACCGACGCAGGCGTATGCAAGAAATGTGCGTGCAGATGCTGGATATTAACATCGAGTTCGCTAGCCAGGACGAGGGCTTGGCCAAACCGACGAACGCGGTCTGGCGTCCAATCTCTTTTGAGATCAGCCAGCCACTGGGCGCGCGCCACCCGATATCCGGACCAACGGCGCACGCGCCGCCAAGCCCGCCAGACGCGCGTAAACTCCCAATACAGATATTCGGGCAGGTAATTAACAGGCGCCCGAATTTGATCATGTATGGGGTGGGTTCTTCCATGAGTTGTATGTTTTAGGGATATAATATCAACAACCAGTCCGCGCCGCTGCAACGCTAGAATTTCGCGGGCAATAAAAATGTCGGAGGGACATGGATAAGATTCTAAAACAATCGCGGTGCGCATTCGCGCAGCATAAAGGCCCGTGGACGTGCTTTCACCTAGTTCTTGACTGATGAAGGAGAGCGCTCCATGCCGCGTCATTTTTTTTTTGCATTATTTGTGGTCGGCTCCGCCCGACTTTGTTTGGTTTATCCTCCTGATGAAACGTAAAGACCCGGTTCGGATGTAACATTGCCCGAACCACGTCGTCCGGGCCAAATTCAAAGGCACCTTTTTTGCGGCAACGTAAATCGGGCAAGGCTGGATTTTGACCGAGAGCCCGGAACCGGATGAATGTATTGCGGCCCAGAGGTCGGACGCTCAGCACATCCACAGGCACTCCCTCATTCTCGTTCTTAGTCAATTTAATGCCGTGAGGCCGGATGACGACATCCACTCGCCGCCCATCCGCACAATTGGGGGCCGGAACCTTACCAAGTGGTGTCTCCACCTCTCCGCCCTTAGCCACGCCCTCAAACTGAGCCCCCCACCCGAACAAAGAGGCAACGAAAGAATGCGTTGGCGATCCATAGATTTCATCTGGGGTACCTTCTTGCAAAATGGCTCCCCCAGGCCCCATCACAAGTATGCGGTCCGCCATAAACATGGCTTCCTCTGGATCATGGGTCACCAAAAGAGTAGCCACATTTGACGCCTTAAGAATGCCGAGGGTCTCCTCCCGCAGGCTGATGCGCAAATTTTGGTCCAAACCAGAGAAAGGCTCGTCTAACAACATCACCGCCGGGTTGGGTGCTAGCGCTCTGGCCAAGGCCACCCGTTGTTGCTGGCCACCAGACAGTTGATGAGGATAGTCAGCTCGTTTCTCAAACATATTGACCTGCATCAAGATATCGATAACGCGCTGTGTTTTCTCCACATCGGGTAGCGTATTTAGGCCAAAAGCAACGTTATCTGATACCGATAAATGAGGAAACAAGGCAAAATCTTGGAACATTAGTCCCACCTCCCTCAATTCGGGTGGCACATGGGTTTTTTGGTCCGCGGCGACGCCGTCCGATAAGGTCACCCTGCCTGTTTGGAGTTTTTCCAGCCCAGCCGCCAATCGGAGCAGCGTCGTTTTCCCGCATCCTGAGGGCCCTAACAGGCAGACGATTTCCCCATCCGCCACAGAGAAGGAGACGTCCGAGAAAACTTCATATTCGCCGTACGCATGGGAAACTCGTTCCAGCGACAGACCCATTAGCAGGTTCCCTTCCCATAAAGCCAATCCAAAAAAACAAAGCGGGAGTGATTAACTCGGGGGCTAGCTAATTTGAGGTACAACGAGCTTAAATAACCGTCTGGATAATTGACCGACAAATACATGTTCCAAATGACCAAGGTGAGTGAGGAGGCTTACTTGAAATGAAAGTCATTCTCAATATCAAATTTTTCCTTAACCGATAAAGCAAAGGGTTTTTCGTGATCATATAGGGGCGATCAAAAAAATCCTTCGCGGTTGTACAAAGCCCAAAAGTAAAGGCGCGCGAGCTCTCTGCAGAGTGATAGGTCTATTGCAATAATGTTTGACCTAACAATTCATCCAGAAGATCGTCGAGAGAAGTTTCAGTATCCCTTAAGTGGACGCCTCATCGATTAAAAATCGTATCAGTTCGACTGCCTGCACAGGGTATTTTGCAATGGCTGCGTCCGCAGCTGAAACTAGTCCATCAGCGCCCAACATTAGTGTGCTCACGACATCGTTGACCTAAGCGCGGCTGGGAGATGCCGTGGTGACCATGGACCCAGGAAGGTTTGTGGCGACAAAGACCGATTTGGAGCAGCCGATGCCATTTTAATTGATAGGATCGGAGCGGTCTCATATCGACCACGCCTTTGACACACAAAATTGGCGGATAAAGAATGACAATGTAAGTGCGCGGCGGCAAGTGACAAACAAATTGAAGTTTTTATAACACTCACACATCCGTCAATGTTGAACCAAATGTATTGTAACCTATCTTTTCCCCTAAATTCCTAAAGCCGCCATCGAGAAAAAGGCCAAATTAATGGCGCTTTAAGCTGATGCCCTTAATCTTTTGGATGGGTAGTAACTGACCTGGACTGTTGTTCAATGGACGATCCTTTTTATCTTTTCATGCACATCCCCAAGACTGCGGGAACGACGTTTAGAAGTATTGTGGATGAACAATATGGCTTCCAAAATGTGTTGACCTACTACAACCAAAATTCGACACAATTGCTGGACAATTTAGAAATGACCCTTCAAGCCGGCTTCCACAATTACCGGGCGCTGATTGGACATTTCCAATATGGCGTCCATTTGCCCCTCACCTGGCCAAGTAAATATGTAACGTTCTTGAGGGATCCTGTGGAACGAGCTGCATCAAGCTACTACGAAAATGTGAAAATCATGTCTCCCGCGGTACTCGATGGAGATGGGAAATTGATGAGCCTCACTGACTGTTTAAGAGAGCGGGAGCAGTTTTTTGCCAACCAGCAGATAAAGATGATGATTGGCAAAGGGAGCATGGAAACTATTGACCTACATGATTTGGAGCGAGCTCAGGACAATATCCAGAAAGATTTTATATTCACTGGCATTGCCGAATATTTTGATGCCAGTATCCTCCTGCTCTCGCGGATAATTCGTTGGCATCCTTGCGCCTACGGCAAGCTTAATTCTGGAACAAGTAAGAAGCGATTAAAAGGCAAGGATCGCTCTACTTTGCGGCGGATCAACTACCTTGAAAATGTCCTTTATGAAAATGCACGGGATAATCTTCTTACTGAGATGCGCTCCGCAGGCGGTAAATTCGATGCGGCTTTGACAGAATTATCTAAGTTCACTGCAGAAGCCACTAAAAATGGACAACATGCCGCACACGCCCTGTCCGATAATCATCCAGCAATAAAGATTTTTATGGAAGATGCTTAGGTTGAGAGGCGGCGCCCTTGTACGAGAGAAAAATCGAGCACGGTGTTATAGTCACAAAATTATTGGAGTTCTGTTTGTCATAATTTAGATAATTTAACTGAAATCCAACACGGACCCGCTGACCCATTGCACCCTACGCCACGGTGCCTTTTTTCTTTCTTCGGAAATTCAAAGATAGCTGTCCAACCCAGCGTTATCTAAAGCCGATCTTTATCGCGATAAAATTGATTAATCGTGCAACAGACATGGTCGATCTGCCGGTCGGTTAGGTAGGGATGAACTGGAAGAGACAAAATTCTGCTGGCTTGTCTTTCGACCCGGGCGAGACTGTCACGACCACGCGGAATTACCGACGCGGCCGGTTGAAGATGAATTGGAATTGGGTAATGGATGGCTGTGCGTATTTTATGGTCACGCAAATATGCTCTTAATTCATCCCGATGATCGACTTGAATGACAAAATTTTGAAAAATGTTAAATTCACGCCCTTGGCATGGTGGGATAAATATGAAGCGCGGATCAAGTTTTCTGCGATAGCGCGCGGCATTGGACCTCCGTCCAAAGATCTTCCTCTCCAAACTTTTTAATCGGTGAGTCAAAATAACCGCCTGCAGAACATCAAGACGAGAGACAATTCCCCACTCCAACAATGTCTCTCGCTCATGGAGCCCATTATTCCTTAAAAGTCGCAATCTATGGGCCAAATCCTCGTCATCAGTAGTTAGAAAACCAGCATCCCCTGCAGCGTTAAAGACCTTCAGAGGGTGCGCAGAAAAAGCAGCGATCTTGCCAAAACTCCCCGCTGGTTGTTCTAAATATCGCGCACCAAACGCCTGAGCCGCATCCTCCAAAACAGCAATATCCCGAGTCCTTGCGATTTCCAAAATTTCATCCATCCGCGCAACCCGCCCAGTTAAATGCACGGGCATAATTACTTTGGTTTGCTTAGTTATGGCTGCTTTTATTGCATCTGGATCGATATTTTGATCATCCAAAACATCCACGAAAACGGGGGTTGCACCCGTCTGAACAATAGCTGAAGTAGACGAAAAATGGGAATTTGGCGGCGTTATTACCTCATCACCTTCTCCCACATTCAGAGATTTTAATCCGAGGTAAAGCGCATCCGTTCCTGAGGATACACCTACAGCAAAAGATGTGCCCACCTGTTTGGCAACAAGGCTTTCGAATTCTTCAATCTTCTTTTCACTTACGAACTGGTCCTCTGAAAAAACTAAATCAACGCAATCGTGAATGGAATCCCGCTCCTCTGCGAATTGAGAGGGAAAATCTACGAACGGAACATCTAAACTATCCGTTTTCTTGCTCTCGCTAAGGTTGGATGAGATTTCAATAAGTTGATCAAGATGATACTTGTTATTAACATTCATTTCATGTGAGCCCAATCGTCAGGCCTCGTTTTCTCAAATCCGAGGGTTTTAGTAACTCGGATGAAAAAAGTTCGGGACCTGCGCCCAATTTTCAGCGCTAAAAAAATGAGCGTGTTTTGATTTTACCAAAATTTATATCGACTATGTGATTTTTCAGACCTTTTATGAGAGGTTAAAAACAGGCCGCTAGTTAGAGGGAATTAACAACTAAATTACCTTGATAACAATCTAGCGAATCTCAATTAAACCTCTCGTCTACAACAATTAGATCATAACTGATAGAGCCATGAAATAATGAAGTTACCGATCACCAGCATCTGGATTACCGGTTTGTCATCATCTGGCAAGACAACCCTAGCAATAAAACTAGTCCAAGAATTACGAGTACACGGTGTACCGTGTGTTCTGTTAGACGGCAATGAGGTCCGCGATATTTTTGATAAAAAGTTAGGTTATGATGAGCGTTCTCGGAAGCTTCAAACTAAGCGGGTACAAAACCTAGCGAGATGGATAACAAGAAATAAGATTCTCCCGGTTGTCTCTATAATTAATCCGTTTGAAGAAGATCGGGAAGAATATCGGAGGGAACGTAGCGGATATTTTGAAATATTCCTGGAATGTGACATCAAAACTCTATGCACCAGAGATAATAAGAACTTGTATGCTCCCGCGTTACGTGGCGAGAAAAAAAATGTTGTTGGCATCGACATTGACTTTGAGACACCGAGAACCCCCGACCTATCCCTAAATACGGCAAAATTAGACGCAAATGAAGCTTTTGATAAAGCGTGGGTGCAGATTGCTAGTAGAATCTCAGAAAACAGAATTTAAACTGACGGAACTCTGATATTATGTGTGGTATATTTGGCGGCATAGGGATATCCAAAACTCAAGCTGAAAATTGTTTAGGTAAAATTCTTAGAGGCAATGACGGTATAACCGTAACGGAATACGGCCCCATAGTTATGGGAAGCCGACGCCACCTCGTAAAAGAATCCAACAAAATAACTGCCAAAGAAGGTGCTTCAGATCAACCGTATGAAACTGACCAAAAAACGATCGCAGTTGTTGTCAACGGTGAGTTGTATAACTTCCATGATATACGCGAGGAGTTGGAGTTACTTGGTCATAATTTCCAGACGATTGGCGATACTGAGGTTTTTTTGCGGCTGTATGAGGAATTTGGACAACAATTTGTTACCAAAGCGAAAATTGACGCCTTATTTGCGATAGCTATCTACGACTCTACGAAAAATGAAATAGCAATTACTCGGGATTGGCCAGGCAGAGTTCCTCTTTTCTACTATCATGATCCAGACAAAAATACGTTCTTATATTCGAGCGAATTAAAGGGGTTTCGGGCACTTGAGTGGATTGATCTAAAAAGGCCAATTGAGCTCAAACCGGGAACCTGGCTGACACTTAATTTAGATACATTCGAAATATCACTTGAAGATTGGTTTAAACCTCAACCACTAAAAACTAAGTCTGCGCTCGATAAAGTGGGTGGCGAACTCCATAGACTTCTCGTGAACTCTGGCAAGAACCGCACTATGGGGGACGTACCAATCTCTACCATGTTATCTGGCGGTATAGATAGCGTGCTGTCTAGTTTTTACGTTTTTTCTAATATCGATTTTAACAAAGTTGATTTTCGCCCGGTCTCTTATGTCTTTAAAGTTACAGATTATGAGTCTGAGGATGTAAAGCGTGCAACTATAGCAGCTAAAAGTTTCGCCGAAATTGGGCTCGATTTGCGAGTTATAGAGACGCCTGCCGAGCAGTTAATTGACGATATTCCGGAGATCATTGAACTATTCGAGACACGAAACATTCGCGCCCTCAGTGTATATCCACTCCCGATATATTATTATTTAGCGCCAAAGATATATGCAGATGGTTTCAAAGTTACTATCGGCGGACATGGTGTTGATGAGTTGCTAGGAGCCTATGACTCATGGAAAGAATTAAATAAGCCCCATAATATTCAGATTGATGTTCGGTCCCGGTTAGCATTTATCAATGCAATTTATGAAAATATGCTTAGAAGGGCATCCATCATATTTATGAACCGTGGACCGGTGGAAGCGAGATTTCCTTTTTTACGGCCCGAAATTTGTGAATACATGTTGGGAATTGATCCAAAATGGCTATCGCTGAATCAAAAAACTGCAGAGCAATTGCTTATATCAATGACAGATAAAGCCGGTAATAAGAAAAATTGGTCACAGCAAATGAGAGATATCTATGATCAAACAGAAATCTATCTAAATGATGGGCGACATGGGTCCCAATACAGTGAGCACGAAAACAGAGAATTGGAAAAATTATTTTGGAAAGTACCTCTAATTTTAGCCGGTCTATATGCATGTGATGAGAGCTGGCTCAAACCGGAGGCTTTATTTAATGCAAAACTTAGAGGACAACACGGGTCAGGAATTACTTCATTAGAAAAAGAGATAACAAAGAAATACAATTTCTTAGGCGACACAGACACGCAAATATTCCAGGCAATCGTTAACGAAAAATATTTTAGCCCCGCTATAACGCAGTAACGTGTGAACCACATTCTTTCCCAGTCACTATTATTAGTTTGCTATGATACTCCCCTACGGTGGCCAATTAATAAATAGGCTCGGTACAGAAGATATGTGGCCAAGTCAAAAGGCATACAAAGCCACAACAACCCTAAGTTTTCACGACTTTTTATTTGCTGTAAATATTGGTATCGGAGCCTTCAGTCCACTGGAAGGCTTTATGAATGAGACGGAGTATCACTCCGTCATTACCGATGGAAAACTCTCAACGGGATTAGAATGGCCGTTACCCATTTTATTGAGGGTGTCGGAAAAACTTGCAGAAAAGTTACGAAAAGGCGATCTGGTTCGGCTAGTCCTGAATGATGGTCAATTTGCGGGCGTTCTTTTGTTTGAAGATGCTTTTGAAATAAACCAAAACGATTACTGCCAACGAGTTTACGGTACGACTAGCAGAGACCATGTCGGCGTTTTTCTGTCAAAAAGGCATCCCAAAATGGCAATCTCAGGAAAATTGCATGTAAACGCAATTAAATTGCCAACCAGGAAATACTTTTTTCAACCAGCAGCAATGAGGGGAGAAATAGATTTCAATAATTGGAAAGCACCGGTTGCATTTTCTACTCGAAATATTCAACACTTAGGGCATAAATATCAGCAAGACCGGGCGATTAGTGAGGGCGATGGATTAGGCATATTTGTGATCTCCGGTGCTGAAAAGCCGGGAAGCCTCAAAACAGAGGTAGTCTTAAACTCCTATCAAACTTTATGCGAAAAACGTAAATTTGGGTTAGGCGCAATCATTTCAGAACTTCTCTTGCCCCCTCTATACGCGGGCCCCCGAGAAGCGGCGCTACAGGCCATCATGCTCCAAAACTACGGTTTCCGGAAATTTATTGTTGGGCGCGATCATGCGGGGGTGGGGAGTTTTTACCCCAAATATGCCTCGCAGGGAGTTTTTAAGAATTTTCCTTCTCTTGAAATTGAAATTTTAAAATATCCTGATCCACTTCAATGCCTAGATTGTAAAAATTTTTCATTTGATCCCCAATGTTCACATTGCGGTTTGGCAACGCGAAAACTGACGGGAACAGAGATAAGGGAACTTTTATTAAAAAATGACAGACGGAAACTAAAAAATTTACTAGCACCAGAGGTATTGAAATATTTAGTCTCTTTATCTGGTAAAAGGGGGGCAGCTTCAGATAATTTCGCACATCTGTTTGTGGAAAATAGTTAATCTAGACTTTGCGCTCTGCTCTGATAATATCGCGATAAGAAGATCTCCCTCGAGGCTTTTTGAAGGCTCTTTGACGCGGCCTTTCCCATTTATGGGCATTTTCGCGCAGGCGAAGGCGTTTTAATGAGTTGTCAGCAACTCGCCTGAAAAAAACCAGCTTCCATGAGAATTGTTTCTTCACTTTTATGTGTTGTCTTAGTCTCTCTCGTTTCACGACAAGTCCACTCAGGCGAAAATGGTATACTTAGGATTGGTGGCTCAACCACATTGCTACCGGTTATTTCGAGAGTAGCAGCGGAATTTATGACCAAATACCCCTACTGGTCAGATGCCGCCATGAATTTGCCTAACCTTAAGACTAGGATATTTGTCTCTGGTGGTGGCAGTGGAGCAGGCATCAGATCAGTAATTAATGGCACAATCGAAATTGGCTTGGCTTCAAGGAACATAAAAGAGATAGAAAAGAGACTCTTAGGAAACCACACAGCTTTCCTCGTCGGCAAAGATGCTGTCGTAATAGCAGCAAACAAAAATAGCGCAATCGCCAAGCACGTTGATAATTTTTCAACCATGCAATTAATTGAAATATTCACAGGTCGAGCGAGATCTACCTCTGATATAATCTATTCACCTACAGCGCAGCCCATCGTCGCATATGTCAGAGACTCTGGTGCAGGATCAGCTGAACTGTTTCAGAAAATGATAATGCGGGATAACCGCATTGACCCAACTGCCCCCCAAGTAAGTTCTCAGGGGCGACTATTGTATCGGCTTGAGACGAATAACAATGCCATAGGATATTTATCTTCTGGGCTGGCATTTAACAGCAAAAAACTCAAAGTTTTCGCCGTCAATGGTATAATACCAACAAATCAGAGGGTTGTTACTGGTGAATACCCATTAACTCGACCTTTGTTAATCATTATCAAGGGCGCCAACTCAAAATATTCATCTAATTTTATCGACTATGTTTTGTCAGAAAAGGGGCAAAATTTAATGTCGTCACATGGTTATGTACCAATCAAAAAACTCATAAATTGACGGCACAAAAAATAGAAGATGCCATGGAATAAAAATAAAAACGATGTTGTTTTTGCATTGCTTTCGGGTCTCGTTTTACTCCTAGTCTCCGGCACCTCATTATTTTTAATTTTTTTTATAGTTCAGAGTTCATTTCCAGAACTCTCCGATTTCATCAATTTATGGCCACGCTTGACGGGCGAGTCTTGGAGCCCGCTTACAAATCCGCCGACTTTCGGCATCATGCACGCCTGGGTGTCAACATTAATCATTACGACTATCTCTCTCACCCTGGCAGTCCCTTTAGGGATTTTAGTTGCTGTTTTTACAGTTGAGTACGCGCCCCGTCGATTATCCTTGATAGCCATTCAATGTACCGAAATATTAGCAGGTGTCCCCGCCGTCGTTTATGGCTTCGTTGGCTTTGTAACCTTATTACCGGCTATTGAGACCTTATTTGATTTACCAGCAGGAGAAACATTACTGGCTGCCGGCATAATATTAGCTGTAATGATCCTTCCATACATAGCCGCTATTGCAAGTAGTTCCCTTAACTCAGTTTCCATAGAAACACGGATAGCTGGATTGGCTAACGGAGTACCAAAATTTTATGTCCTCCGAAAAGTCGTACTTAAACAGTCATTAACGGGGATATTTGCAGGTACCACCTTGGGATTGGCCAAAGCATTAGGTGAAACACTCGCTGTTATGATGCTCGCCGGGAACGCGGTAGCCGTGCCAAAATCCGTTTTGGATAGGGGACAACCTCTCACTTCCCTTATTGCTACGGAACTCGGCGAGGCAGGAGTGGGCTCGCCTATATATGAGGCTCTTTTTTCCGCAGGCGCGACGCTGATGGTCTTAGTGATATCAATAAATTTCTTGTTTTGGAAGTTGAAGGGCCGTCTGTCGTACAATGGTTGATAAAACGAGGGAAGTAAGAGCCAATCAACGACTGATTACGGAGAGATGCTTCGCGGTGCTGGTGTGGATTGCCGGAATCCTCGGGATCTTTATTCCTCTCTACATTATAACTTTTATAACAATTAATGGCGCCCCTATTTTGAGTTGGGCATTTTTAACTCTACCGCCTGCAGGGTTTCCATTGGGAACCGGCGGAGGGATAGGACCAGCTATTCTGGGCTCACTTGCGCTGATTACCATAGGCCTCTCATTTTCCGCTCCTCTATCAATCTTAGCGGCCATATTCTCCTCCCAATACTGCACTTCTCATAATTTTTTGGTATTTGTGCGTTTTTTTGCGGAAGTCTTAGCCTCTGTCCCATCTATAATATATGGCCTGTTTGGATACGCTTTACTTGTTGTATTTTTCGATTTAAAAATTTCCCTGTTGGCCGGTGGCATAACAATCGCTTTTATGATGACACCTGTTATTTTCGTTGGAACTCACGAATCCTTTAATCTAGCAAATAAGGAACTCCAACAAGCCGCCATATCACTGGGCGTCTCTCGATTATTCTACATTCGCAAAGTCTTACTCCCTAAAACACTTCCATCGATATTAACCGTTATTGTTTTGGCCTCCATGAACGCGATGGGATCAGCAGCACCCATCCTTTTAACAGGCGCAATAGTTAACTCAATTGGAGAGATCAGGCTCGATTTGCCGGTGATGAGTTTACCCAGCCATATATTCTATCTGGTCGGCGAAGCAGTATCCTTTGACCATGCTTTTGGAACAGCTCTCGTATTGGTAGGAGTTTTGATATTTGGAAACATGGGTGTAGGTTGGCTCAAATGGCGGTACATAAAGAACGATGGATAAAAAAATAAGCAGTAGCGATAAAGTTTTTAGCGCGAGCCATGTGGCACCGTCGCCAGCTCTCTCACTAAATAAGTTAAATGCCGGATATAAAGAACGGCAGGTATTATTTAACATCAATGCGGTATTTTATAAAAATAAGATTACATCAATCCTAGGACCTTCCGGTTGCGGTAAAAGCACTCTCATTTCAGTGTGTAACAGGACATTGGAGTTAATCCCAGGTGCTGGCGTCATCAGTGGAAATGTATTTCTGAACGGAAATGATATTTATGACACGGCTGCGTCAGCTCAATTAATAAGAAAAAAAATCGGAATAATATTCCAGCACCCCATAACGTTTCCAGCATCGATCGTAGAAAATGTCTTATTCGGTGCCGTTTACCATCAAAAACTGACACGCCAGGAACGACTTGACTACGCAAGGCACCATCTTGGGATTGTTGGTCTTGAGACCGAGCTAATTAATCGACTTCACGAGCCCGCACATAAACTATCGGGTGGACAGCGACAGAGGCTGTGTTTGGCGAGAACTCTGGCCAACCAGCCGGAAATTATCCTGATGGATGAGCCATGTTCGGCTCTCGACCCATCTGCAATGCGACATATTGAAGAGCTCATCAAAACCTTATCAAAAACATATACGATTATAATCGTCACTCACAATATAGCACAGGCAAGGCGAATATCTGATTATACAATTGTGATGACAAACGGCAGAATTATAGAACAAGATCAAACAACAAAAATATTTGAAAAACCCAAACGTAAGCAGACCCATGAATTTATAGAGGGCTTGATTGGTTAAAATTGGGGAATTTCTCGTGTAATTGAAAATGTTTTGGTAAGCTTAAACACCACCATAATACAATATTCCACAAGTCAGGGTAAATTCGCTTCGATGCCGATGGTCAAAAATTCTGATCCTTTAGCCGCTTTCTATGACTTAAATGTCTCACCAATGAGCTTCGATTATTTTACGTTCCTTGCGTTGGCAGATTTAGAGCGGCGGAAACAGCATAAAACAAGTATTCACATTGTGATTGTACCTAACTTTGGGGACGGATTTCTAGACTGGAAAGGCGTGGATGTAGGATACGATTTCAGCCAAAAAAAATGGCGCCTTTTTAACATGATAATACAAGCGAGCTGGCTGGTGCCAGCTGTTGTGCAACTCTCACTCTGCAACTCGCGTGAAGAAGCTTCTGATATTTATAGCAAATATTCAGGTGCTATATTTCCAGAGGGACATAGCATGGAAAAACCTGTTATGGGCTGGGACAAAGGCCTTGCCTCCTGGTACGGTTACAAAGATCAGGACCTACAATGTCTCAGTGCAAGTGCACCCTCAAAAGAAATTATGTCGACTTGGTTGAAGACGCGGGTCAATGGACGCAAGATTGTCACGCTGACCCTTCGAGAGGCCTCTTATTTTCCCGCTAGAAACAGTAATCTAAAAGAATGGGGAAATTTTGCCAGGTCATTAGAAGCAGGCGGATACTTCCCGATTGTAATTCGAGATGCTGAAAAAATTACAGAAAAAACTCCAAAAGAGTTGGATGGAATTACCCAGTTCCCAGAGGCCGTTTTTAATATGGAGCTCAGAATAGCATTATATGAACTCAGTTATATATGCATGTTCGTGTCGAATGGTCCCGCCGAAATAGGGTTTTATAATAAAAATATCTCCTATTTGTATTTCGTTACCGGAAACTGGCTTACTGAACGGCCAACCCCGTTTGAAGGCCAAGGTATCGCTTTTGGGTATACACCATCCTTCGCAACAGCTTACCAAAAATGGATCTGGAAGGCTGCTAATGAGGCAAATTTGCAAAGCGAATTTGACAGATTAGAAAATGAATTATCGAACGCTTTATCTGATGGTACCTTCATTAGAGGTTTAGCGCGTCAGCCTGGAAATCAGGTCTCACATATAGAGCTTGCCGAGGGGTTCTTACGAAGCGGTAGATTTGATAATACGATAATAGTTTGCGACTCGATTATTAATGAAGAACCTTCAAACGGACAGGCTTATCTCCTAAAAGCTAAAGCAATGATCCGACATGAGAATATATTCGATCAAGTCGTTGTGGAGAAGAATTTGCTTGAGGCGAAAAAATATGGAGCAAGTAGGCTAGATATCAAAGCCGAGCATGGGAAATTCCTTATGAGTTTACATCTCTGGAGGGATGCCTTGGCGATATATGATCAACTTCAGCAGGAACATCCGACCGACCTGTATATATTACTTCAAAGAGCAATAATTTTTGATGAACTTGGACGCCATCAAGAGGCAATTGACTGTTATCAGGGTTTGAGAGACTCTGGCCAAAATCATCGCAACATAATCTACCGTATTATCGAAAATTTGAAGGCAATGGGTCGAATTAAAGAAGCTGCCGCGCTAGGTCTTGAATGGCATCAGATGACGGACAGTACCGAGCATCCGCAGCAAGAGCCTGTTTAAAAACAAATATGAACGCAGTTAATCAAGGAATGTTGTCCCTATTTGCCATGTATGACCTCAGCTATCAGCCGGCTGATTATCGTTATATCGACTTTCTGGCTCAAGTCCGCGAGCACCAAAATACCATAGGTGTTGAGAGCGTTGTCGTTTGCATTATTCCGTCGATGGACAATCATCCCAACAAACCTGAATTTTGGATTATTAAAAATATTTTAGTGCCCCTTACTAGCTTTATAGGAGAGTTCTCCAATCCGACTGTTTTTCGGTCTCGTGACCAGGCGAAAAGGTTCCTTCATGGCAAGGCGGGTATGCTATTTCCAAAAGGCTACGACTTTCACGAGGCACCTGGGCACAAATTTAGAGCAGGTTCGCTAGAGGAAATGAACATAGCGACCGCTTCAAGCGAGGCCGTAAAATATGCAGAAAATTGGCTAAATGCGCGTGGGTCTGCGAAAAATTTTATCACGATTACTCTGATAGGACATCGGCCGTACAAACAACATCTTAGCATGATCAAATCAATGATCTCTCTAGCCAAACAATTACAGGCCCCTGATACATTGCCGGTATTGATCCCTGATTTTGAAGAACAAACAGCGCCAAATGAACTCGATTTTGGGAGACTTCTTGTCTACTCCGAGGATAGTGTCAACGTTCAACTGCTTGCAGCTACTTACCAGTCATCAAGAATTAACATTATGGCGTGGGACGGACCCCATCAGTTGTGTAGATATAATCAGGATTGCAAATATATCATTTTGACGGACGATGAATTCGCAGAACCGGATAGCGGTGGTTATTTTAAGCGGGGAAATTTTATCGAATTAGCGCCCTCTCCATCTAGTCTAACGGCTGTTATAAAGAATATTCGTCAGCATCTAACTTAATGGTACCACCTTCTTAACTACCACATTGGATATATTTGATTGTTTTTTTTCGCCTTGGCACGTCCATAACGGAGGCGCCGAAGACGGTATATCAGATATTGGAACCTATCCAGCAACTTTGCCATATTACCGATCCTTGCTACTCAATTTTTTCGACTATTCTCTAAACTTTTTTCAAGGTTTTTTCCGCAACGATTGACAATCCAATCGCCCACTTTTTTTCCAAACTGATCATGACTAGCGGGGCCCGGGTGGGCATCACTGTCTGAGACTCGATCGATTCGATCAAATGGCTCACCCAAGTATTTTGCGGCGTCAAACCATCCAGATTTCATCAACTCGGTGACACGAGAGAGATTGGCCTCCCAATCATTAAAGCTAAACCCCCAAGGGATATTCCTTTCTTTCAACAGTCCCTCTATCAATTTGTAATTCATAATTGCCAGTGCAGCGTCGTCTTCTGAACTCACTAAACCCGACCAATGTCGATATATATCCTTTATGATGAGTGGTGGGTCGATCTCTCTCCTTTCTACGGCTCCCAAGGTTCCAAGACTTAGGTCCACAAGCTCGCCGTCGATAGTAAAATACTCTCGCCTATCCATCACTGGAAACGTGATAAAAACCGCGTCTGGTTTGAGTATATCTAGCGAGCAAAGCAAAATTCGCGTAAAGTAATCGTACCCTTTTCCGCCATGGGCCATATTCCAGTTTGAAACAGAGACCCCATATTTTTCAGAAATCATTTGACTGGCTATGTGAGCGAAAGTTTGCTCGCGTGTCACCCCAGCCCCCTCAGTCCAACTGTCACCGAGAAAAATGATATTTAAACTACCGCGCTCCGTAAACTCCTCGCATCGATATCCGTAACTATTCCCCCGATGCCCAAGCTTTACCCTCGGCAAATCCCCAACCGGAAAGTGGTCAATCGGGAAATTTACAAGATTCTTAAGCGGATTTACCAAGACATCTATCCTTCCAAAAAAACTCGTTTTCCAGTTTTATATGGCGAGCAAAGATACTAAAAGACCCTTCAATAACTGGTATTCCTTTTTAGGTACACCAATCGGACGCTTACGTACCACTCTCATATTTCTGAATAATCCAATTGAATAAT
>PBNV01000014.1 GCA_002723345.1 Rhodospirillaceae bacterium | reverse complement strand
TCACCTGCTCATCAAAGGGATATCGGAATGGTGTTTCAATCCTACGCCATTTGGCCACACCTCGATGTATTTCACAATGTTGCCTATCCGCTTCAAGTGAACAAACCTCGTCCATCAAAACAGGAAATTGAAGAAAGGGTGATAAATTCCCTTGAGGTCGTAGGGATGGAAGATTTCATGCAGAGATCTGCTACTAAATTATCGGGAGGTCAGCAGCAACGAGTTGCGCTCGCACGCGCACTCGTACGGCGTCCAAAACTGTTACTTTTGGATGAACCTCTCTCAAATTTAGATGCCAAATTGCGAGAACAAATGAGAATTGAACTGGAAGATATGGTCTCCAGAATTGCCTTGACGACGCTTTATGTCACTCATGATCAATCGGAGGCGCTTGCACTTTCGGATCGTGTCGCGATCATGTCGGAAGGAGACATAGTTCAGGAAGGATCACCGAGAGAGGTCTATGGTAAACCAAAAAACGAATTTGTTGCCTCGTTTCTGGGCGTTGCAAACTTTCTAATTGGTGAAGTTGAGCACATAGAAAACGGGTACGGATTGATCCGGGTGGATAGACAGGATGGCCTGATGAAAATGCCCATTCCAAATGGGATAAAACCACGAGACCGAACATTGATTGTAATTCGTCCGGAAGACATAGGTATTCAGACTGAGTATTCTAAACCTTCGCACAATGTTATCGAGGGCACTGTGGAAAGAGTCGTTTTTGAAGGTGCACATTGTGAATGTTTTATAAATGTACAGCCTCATCAAATTCGTGTCAGGCTCCATCAAGCCGATGCACCAATAGTCGGTGAACAAATTTGGTTACAAGTTATGCCAGACCGCTGTATTGTGTACCCTCAATCGTGAGTGTAACTTCAAATGGAGGCATCTTATTTGGGAGAAAATCATGGACACGCCTCAAGTTGATAACCGCACGTTAAGTAAGCCGTTTGCAACCGGAACCGGCTACGGCCGAAAGCCATCATCGTATGATACCGACCTTATTGAAACTGGACCGGGCACGCCGATGGGGGAAGTTTTCCGTCGTTACTGGCAGCCCGTTGCCCTATCGAGAGAGGTTCGAGAAAATCCCATCCCCGTCAATGTCATGGGCGAAGACTTGGTTGTGTTCCGCGATAAACAGGGAAGGCCGGGCCTCCTCCACAGCCGCTGCTGCCATCGTGGGACTACCCTTTATTACGGGCGTGTCGAAGACCAAGGTATCCGCTGCTGCTATCACGGATGGCTATTTGACGTGGAAGGCCGATGTCTCGACATGCCTTGTGAAAAGGATAACGGCGCTAGTATTCGTAAAAATGTTCGGCAGCCTTGGTACGAAGTTCGTGAACTCTATGGATTGATTTTTGCCTATATGGGACCTCCCGAAAAACGGCCAGAGTTGCCGCGATGGAGCAATCTGGAAGATATAAAAGAAGGGGAAAGATTGCTGACCGTAGGTCCGGTTTTCGCTTCTGGTGCAGACCAAACCGTAAGCTGTATTGATTGCAATTGGCTTCAACATTGGGAAAACACACTTGACCCCTTTCATGTTCAAGTCTTGCACGCGACATTTTCCAGCGTTCAATTTGTTGAAGAGTTTGGAATTATGCCTACGGTAGAATGGAAATCCGATAATCTAGGTGTCCATTATATCGCCCATCGGGATTTGGACGATGGGCGGCATGTGGAACGCGTTTGCTGCGTCTGGTTTCCTAATACCCGCAGCATTCCAAGCGTGGAGCTAAAACCGGGTCCAGGTCACAACGTCAGTTGGGTGGTACCACAAGACGATCAAACTTGCCGGTCGTTCGGAGTTTTCAAGGTACCTGAAGAATTCAAGATGGAGGGGTCGGAACTGATCCCCGGGAAAAAATGGTCTGAAATGACGGAGGAGGAACATCGGCGCTATCCCGGTGACTATGAAGCCCAATCCGGGCAGGGGAAAATTACGTTGCACTCGGAAGAACATTTGGCCGGCAGTGATGGTGCCATTAGATTGATCAGAAGGGGACTGCGGGACCAGATTAAACGCGTAAAAAATAGTTATGATCCAGCAGGTGTCTCATTTAATTCTGATGACGCACTGATCAAGGTGTTTTCTGGTAATTACTTTAGCGATTAAACACATCGCGTTTGTACCGCCCGAGCAGACTTTAATTTGATTAAAATAATAATTCCTGAACATCGATAATATCCCAGCAGGTGCTTCGGTACGCATCTTTTTGAAAATAGAAGATACCTCGCTTTTGAATCAGATATAGATTTGGATGTACTACCTTCACTACTATTCCTTCGCTTGGGTCCTGAGAACAACTCAATAAAATTAGTGGGTTAACTGATGAATCGTCTAAGAAGTTAAGACTCTGGGGTTCTTCACTTTTTCAAGAATGCACTTGGTGAGACATTTAACCCAATAACTTCAGTAACTTAGAAATCCCAAAGTCAGATGTAAATAGGCATCCGTGGTATACAATTTGGCATAAAGTTCTCCTCAGTCTCAATAAGCAACCCTCCTGTCAAAACACCCCCATAACACAATGTCTCAGGGGTTATTTTAAGAGTCACCGGGGCTCATCTTGAGTCCCTGACCCATTAGAGGATTTCGACATTACTAATGGCTCTCTATGACTCTTATAATGGTATATGGATTCACTCTGAGGGTACTTTGGTCTGATGAGGTTTTCTCTAGAAAACTTGAATGGTCTTGTGTTTGCTAAAGAGCTACCCGAGGGGCATCTGGTGGCAGACTTGAGATTCATCCAGCGGGCCTTGGAATGGCGCAGGACTGGAGCAGGTTATGGAGCAATTCTTGGCTCGTTTCGGCAGCTTAGTAAAATATAATTAAGGGGGCCACGATCATTTAAGAGGTAATCCGTATAATTTGGAAATATTCTTCGGTATGTAAATCACGGTCACCCAGTCCCATTTCTGGATCTGAGGACTAGCTAGATAGCTGGGCCTTCTACATCTGCAAATAAGTTGCTTCGAGTTTAAATCAGAGTTGCTGTCGGGGAGTCGGGTAGCCTGACATATCGAGTGTTCAGCGTTCTTTCGACGGCCTTTTAAATCTCATTTAAAGCACGCAATTAAGTCCAAATTAATGATAAGCAACATTTGAGAATGATTACCCGGGACTGTAGTTACAACAGCGTCGTTAACCTTGGGTCATTTTTCGAATATTTTCGGGCACGGAATATTTGGTTTGAACTTCCCCATGGTGGAACATCATTGTAAAAAGGGGAGACATACTCCCATACAATTTCACCTAGTGATGTTATTTCAAACAACCGGCCCGACACACCCTCACAAATAAAAGTGTTTCCATTTTCCAACCTTTGCACACCACTTACTCGAGGCGAGAAGAATGTAAACGGCGGGGAACCTTTATATTGCCAAACTATTTGTTTTGACACCGGGTCAATCTCTAAAATACTCGAATACTCTGGCGTCGGTTGATCCGATCCGTTCGCAAACAAAATTATGTTACCATTATCCAACCTCTGACAGTCATGCTGTCCTCCCCAGCTACGATCTTGCATTTCCCAGTCAATTTCGCCAGTCTGACGATTTACCAATATGATTAAATCGAGGTTGCGGAAGCTTACTAAGATATTTCCATCACGCTGTACATGGCAGGTGTTAGCATGGGCATATTCATGACGAGTTGAATCGGATCGAAGGGGGTACTTTTTATAGGAAAAATGTTCAACAATCCGCCACTCCCAAACAATTTCACCATCACGATTGACTTCTCGCAGAACGTCTTCGTACACACCTCCATCTTCGTGTTCACTATCAGGCAATCCACCTTTGACCCTTTTTGCTTCTTTGGTTGGGGTCAATTCCCAAGCCAGATAGACAATATTACCGTTTGGCGCTGGACAACAGTCGTGATGCTGAAAAATGTCGATGTGGTCCCAGACAATTTCTCCTGAAGTGTTGAGTTCCACCAAGCGCCCGCCCGAGGCAGGGAGTTTTATAGCTTTTTGTTGTTTATGAGTGGTAAGGAGATTCCCGCTTTCGAGAATTTGTCCATAAGACCCTTTTCCGGGTAGTCGCCAATGGTGTGCAAAGTCACCTCGCTCGCCCAACAAGTAACAATCGGTTCCACCGGCCGGCTGAAAGACAACATACCCAGGTTGCACCCGCCCTTGTTCAAAGCATGTAATTCCGAATTGTAATGGGCGCATAACGAAGACTCCAATGTCACTTTGTTGCTCATAACAAATAATTGTTTACGGCGAAATACCAAGGTTTGATGCCCCTTACCCCTCTGAATGTATTGAGAGCCGCATTAATGTTGCTACTAAGTCGTCTATGCCGTGATTATTTAAGAGATGCGCTAGGGGTTGGCCTATTGGTTCATCACACGCATTATTGATCACAATATCCACGGGTCAAACTGCAGTCTGACTAAATGTAATGGCAGGACTACGAGCTTTTTTACCTATGCAGATATTTTTGACTTCAGACAAGTTAGGAGTCAGAGAAGGCTCGAGAGAAATAGTAACTAGAAAGCAACTCACAGAATCATCTTTAATCGCCACATCAGAGCAAACCATTCCGATTCACACAAAACATGATGCACTCCTGTGTGACAATCTGTGACACAAAAGTTCAAGGACATGTTCTGAATTGAGCTAAGTAGTTGTTACTATTGGTTACTTTGGAAGTACCTGAGAAACTGGCGGAGAGACAGGGATTCGAACCCTGGGTACGCAAGCGCACAACGGTTTTCGAGACCGCCCCGTTCGACCACTCCGGCACCTCTCCGCGGGACGTTTGGCCAAACAGGGCACGGTGTAGCCCATCACGGATGCCTTGGGAAGCCAGAATATCTTATGGTCTGTAAACCCGTCTCCACGGCCACCTCTCAGATATGTCTGCTTTGAAGAAACTAATCGCTCTTGCTGGCAAAAGGCGGTTGTTTTAGGATTGGACAGTTTAGACTTAAACTAAATCGGGGTTCGTCACAGTATGCCGGGCTAAAACAATGGGGATGGAGCAGATGGACAGTGATCAACATGGCATCCCGCAAGCCGAGAGTGATTTTGAGAGCGGTCTCAATGATGATGACCGCCTGGATCTCCGAATTTGGTTACGCCTGCTCACCTGCGCCAACATGATTGAGCGCCGGGTGCGCCAAAACCTCAGAATGAACTTTGACACGACACTGCCTCGCTTTGATGTCCTAGCCCAAATCGACCGGTCGCCCGAGGGTCAGCCCATGCGTGAACTATCCCATCGCCTAATGGTCACCAATGGCAACATCACACCTCTCGTGGATCGGTTGGAGGAGGACGGCCTAGTGATACGTGAACCCTCCGCCAAAGACCGTCGGGTACAACACGTTAAACTGACCGATGCCGGCACCGCAGCACTCGACGCCATGATCCCAGCAAACAAACGCTGGGTCTCGGACTTGATGCAGCATGTGGACCGAGACCGGGCGTCAGACCTGTATACGTTACTCGGCGACCTCAAGGAGTCCATCTTAGCATCAGAGAGAGATCAATAATCTTTTCCGCCCACGCCCCTTTCCTATTCTTCTCAATGGCACTCTCTTGTGCCTTCTCTTGTATCTTTTCTTTTACCCTGGCTCCCACGACAAAGGACTTGTAGCGTTATGGTAGATAGTCGTTCTTCCCAGCCCCACGCACCAGGCGGAGTTCGGTCCGCCCACAAAGATACTTTTGCTAGGGACCTCCTACCACCGCCAGAATCGCAGCCTGTATTTGATTTCACCGGTGTTCCAGAACTCGCGGCATATGGCAATTATCAGAATGCGGCGACCGAACTGTTGGATAACATGGTAGCTGGTGGCTTCAGTGAACGACCCGTGCTGCATTATGAGAACAAGAGCTGGACCTATGGCGACCTCCTCACCCTCAGCAACCAGATCGCGCGCGTACTTATCGAAGATTGCGGCATGGTTACCGGCGCGCGAGTGCTGTTGCGGGCTGCCAACACACCGATGCTAGTTGCCTGTTGGTTCGCAGTTTTGAAAGCCGGCGGGATTTGCGTCACAACCATGCCACTGTTGCGCGCCCGGGAACTCGCATATCTTATCGACCGAGCTGGCGTGACCATTGCCCTTTCAGACGTGGCACTGACCGATGAACTGGAAGAGGCCGCGGCCAGCTCACCTGAACTGCGACATTTGCTATATTTTACCGCCATGGCGGACGGGGGATCAAAGGCGACCCTGGAGACTGCCATGGGCGAAAAGCAGTCAGACTTTACCAATGTGAACACCGCCGCCGACGACATCGCACTGATTGGCTTCACCTCTGGCACCACGGGCAACCCCAAAGGAACAGTGCATTACCACAGGGACCTGATGGCAATCACTGACTGTTTTCCGCGCTATGTTGGTAAAATCACACCAGACGATGTCATCACTGGAACACCGCCCCTCGCATTCACTTTCGGTCTTGGTGGAGTTACCTTGTTTCCCATGCGCTTCGGTGCCTCGACCCGATTTTTCCCGGCGAGCGGACCCGAAGCCCTATTCGAAACCATCGACAAATACCATGTTACCCAAACCTACACGGCACCAACGGCGTTTCGGGCGATGGCCAACCTCATGGATAAATACGATCTGTCCTCTCTACGACAGGGCATCTCTGCCGGAGAGACCCTCCCTGAGGCGACCTGGGAGGCTTTTCACGAGGCAACCGGCATTAGGCTGATTGACGGGCTCGGGACTACCGAGATGCTGCATATCTTTATATCGGCGAGCCCGGAAAACATGCGACCAGGCTTCACCGGCAAGGCCATTCCCGGATATCGAGCCCGTGTGACCGACGCCGACGGCGCCGAATTGGGTCCGGGAACGCCGGGATTTTTGGCGGTCAAAGGCCCGACTGGATGTCGGTATATGGATGATCCACGCCAGACTAACTATGTCAAAGACGGGTGGAACTATCCCGGCGATGTGTATGAGATAGATGAGCTGGGATACTTTAAATACGTGGCACGCGCCGACGACATGATCATCTCATCGGGCTACAACATCTCAGGCCCTGAGGTTGAGAATGTTCTGCTGGAGCATGCCTCGGTAGCTGAGTGTGCGGTTGTCGGCGTACCCGACCAGGAGCGGACCAACATCGTTAAAGCCTTCATTGTTGTCCGAGATGGCCAGGACGCCGGAGAAGCGCTGACGCAAACCCTCCAGGACTTTGTGAAATCCGAGATTGCCCCATACAAATATCCCCGCGCCATTGAATTCGTCAACGCGCTGCCAAAAACCGCAACCGGTAAGCTCCAGCGCTTCCGACTGCGCCAAGAAGAAGACCAAAGTTGAAAATTAATTCTGATTCCGGGTTAGGTAGCGACCAATTTCCGCTGGGCGGATGATCCCGAGGCCCCAACCGATAGCCCCGTAGAGAAGCGTCAATAGTGTACCAAATACGATGAAACGGCCAGCTGGCGTCTCAATTGCGTGGCCGGTCACGGCCAGCACCGCATATCCTCCCCAGGCCGCCACACCAAAAAAGATGGTATTTTGGACAATTACCAGGCCATGACACTCATCACCGTGCCGGGCTAGCACAATATAAGCCAAAGCCATGACAAACAGCGTGCTTGCCAGTGTCGTTGCCGCCGCGGCCTCAATTCCAAACCGGGGAATAAAGATCAAGTTCAGCAGAACATTCAAGGTTGCTCCGGCAATCATGATGACCATCTGTGACCGCTCATGATTCCATGTCATCAGTTGAAGGTGATATACAGTAAGAACGTGGGTCGCCGCCAAGTTGATCATCAAAATCCGAAGGGCCTGTTCAGCGCCGGCAAAACCTGAACCAAACAAAAGGTGGATGATCTCCGGCGCCAGGAGAAACCCACCGCTGGCGATGAGACCGCCAGTAAAGATTACAGACCGGGCCAAATGCAGGCTTGCTTGCCGGCGAGAGTCACGCTCCGCCACCAAACGGGATAGAACCGGCATGAAGGCGGTTGTAAAAACACCAGCAACCGATAGGCCCACGGTGAGCACCCGGCCCGCCGCGACATATAACCCCACCTCTTCCTTGCTAAGAACTAACCCGATGATCACCACATCGATTGAAAAATAGATCGCATTAACAACACCGGTTACGGCAAAAGGCACGGAGGCCCGTAGAATGTTTTTCCAGGCAGTAAAGCTAATGCGGAGGGGCAAGATAGCCACTGATCGCCTGAAAATGACGACAGCGTACAAAGCAGCTACGCAAGCGGCGGCCTGGAAGACTATCGTGGCCGTAATCGCCGATCCGCCGTACTGCATAAATACAAGCATACCGACTAGCGCGATAACGGCCGCAATCATTTGTCTGCGGGCGGCAACATCTAGCCGCTCCAGACCCTGAAAAGCAAAATCCAGTGTTAAGGCAGCGATAAATAGACTGGCAGCTTGTATTAAAATTACGGCATTGACGGTTGAAGACTCCTGCCAAACGCTGACCAAAGCAATCAACAAGACAAGAGACACCAGACTAAGGGCGAGACGCAGGGAGACAATATCCGCAGTAATGGTGCTGATCTCCCGGTCCTGGCGTGCGATAGTTCGCGCTCCCCACATATCTGTTCCCAAGGATGCCAAGATACCGAAGTAAGATACCACACTGACCGCAAACCCAAGGATGCCGTAGTTTCCAGGTCCTAAAACACGGGCGAGGTAGGCGTGCGTCACCAAGCCACAAAGCATTGCCAAGGCTTGCCCGGAAGAAACATGCAGAATATTTTGTAAAATCGAGCGTCGTGACATAAGGACGTGTTCACCTTCAGAACGGCGCCCATTGGGCGTGACCAGATGAACCAGACATATCACAAGTAAGCGGCAGAAGTCTTCCTAACTGAGCCAAAAAATTGCCAACGAGCGTGCGACTGGGGCTGCACCAAGCGCCAGAATAAGAACAATCGCACCGGCCCTTTATGGACCGCTTATCTGAACTCCTGTGGAAAATCCGCCGAGAGCCTTTTCTGCTAGTTCTAGAAACCGGTTACGTTCCGCCTGATCGAGCCCCGGTAATATGCTCCCCTGTAAGTCCGCCACTACCGGCAGGATCTCGCGCAAAACGGTCTCACCTTTATCCGTCAGCCAAACGGCGCGGCGACGTCGATCCCGGGGGGACACTTTTCGTAATACGTAGCCTTTTTGCTCGAGCCGGTCGATAACCCCGCCAATGGTCGCGCGGTCATAGGCGATACGAGCGGCGACGCCAGCTTGATCAATACCTGGATTGGAAGCGATGCTATCCATGGCGGCAAACTGCACCGGTGTTAGATCAAATCCGGCTTGCTGTGCGCCCATGGCAAAGACATGGGTTGAATGTTGATTTAGCCGCCGAATCAAATGTCCAGCCATTCCGCGTACGTTCATATTTCCGCCTCTCCGTCTTGTAAACCCATCCATTCCTAAGCATAAAAATCAGAAGTCGCAAATTAATATGTGTGCTTATCAATTATTGACTCTTATAATAAGTATACATATTAAATATTTTGGAACTGCTTAAAGTTAGATGGTCAAAAGGAAGAAGCAGCAATGCAGTATTACGGTGACGGATTCCGAGGCGGCGACCCCGACATCAAAAACGCTGCGGCCCTGTGCCGTGACCGAGGTGAGTTTGCGCCAATCCCCGAAGAGGTCGACGTTTTAATCGCAGGGACCGGCCCAGCCGGGCTTTGCCTCGCCGCGCAACTGTCGCACTTCCCGGAAATTACCACCATGATTGTGGATCCGATACCAGGCCCGCTTGAAAAAGGCAAAGCGGACGGCATCAATACACGGACGATGGAGATGTTTCAGGCTTTCGGTTTCGCCGACAAAGTCAAACGCGAGAGCTATTGGGTCAATCAAACAAGTTTTTGGATGCCAGACCCCATGCAGCCAGAACACATAAAGCGTATTGGCCGCGTCCAGGATGTCGCCGATGACTCATCTGAAATGCCCCACATCTTAATGAATCAGGCACGGGTCCATGAATTGTTCTTGGACGTCATGCGAAATGCACCAACACGATTAATGCCGGACTATGGTTGGGCAGTGCAGGGCCTCGAAATTGGTGCTGGCACAACTAGTCATCCCGTTCTGGTAACGATCAAGAATACGGGTGTGAATGCGGGTGAAACGTCTGAAGTCCGGGCAAAATACGTCGTTGGTGCGGACGGCGCGCGCTCTGTGGTCCGGGCGGCCATTGGAGGCGAACTCAAAGGCGACGCGGCCCACCAAGCCTGGGGGGTAATGGATATTTTAGCCAATACGGATTTTCCGGACGTAAGGCAAAAATGTCTGATTGCTTCCGCTAGAGAGGGCAACATCCTCATTCTGCCGCGCGAAGGCGGATATTTATTCCGCATGTATGTGGAGTTGGACAAGCTTAACCCTGACGAACGGGCAGACAGCCGCAACTTCACTATTGACGATTTAATCGCGAGCGCCAACCGGATCATGCATCCCTATACTATCGAGGTGAAACAGGTCCCCTGGTGGTCAATTTACGAGATTGGGCATCGCCTATCTGATCAATTCGATGATGTCCCCGGCCATGAAACCGGCACGCGCACACCCCGCGTTTTTACGGCAGGAGATGCCTGTCACACCCACAGCCCCAAAGCTGGACAGGGGATGAACGTTTCCATGCAAGACACTTTCAACCTCGGCTGGAAATTAGTACACGTTCTCCAGGGACGGGCTGGAGCATCCCTGCTTCACAGCTACTCCGCCGAGAGATGGACTGAGGCCAAACGCCTGATCGAAACTGACCATGCGTGGGCGCGCATAATGTCCGCACCACCGGAACCAGCCGAAGTCGACGGCAGTATTGAACCTCGCTTCGTGCGACAGTTCAAAGAGAACCTCGAATTCACCGGAGGCCTGGCAGTTAAATATGATAAATCCGCGCTGACCTCAGCGTCAGCTTATCAGGCTCTTGCAACCGGCCAGGAAATCGGTCGACGCTTTCATTCCGCACCCGTCGTCCGTGTCGCTGATGCTAAACAGATGCAACTCGGGCATGTCGCAAGCGCGGACGCGCGTTGGCGTATTTATGCATTTGCGGGACGGAATGATGCATCCGCACCGGGATCTGCCATCCACCAGCTCGCTGACTGGCTAGAGACTGATCCGGCCTCTCCCCTCGTGAAGCACACGCGGGCGGAAGAAGATATTGACGGCCTCATAGACCTACGCGCTGTATTTCAGCAGACCTTCGAAGCACTCTCCTACGAAGACATGCCATCGTTGCTCATACCAACCACTGGCAAACTCGGGCTGCAGGACCACGAAAAAGTCTTTTGCGTAGACCATAAAGACGCCGGCGACATCTTCGACATGCGCGGCATTGATCGCGAGTCCGGGTGCATGATCGTAGTGCGTCCCGATCAATATATAGCCCATATTCTGCCGCTGGATGGCTATGATGATCTCTCAGATTTCTTTGCCGGGATTTATTACACTGCGTGACTAGCAGGTTCCAGTTGCCCACGATTAGTTGAAAATTCCGGGCAAGTTCAATTGGTGCTCCCGGGCGCAAACAATGGCGTCCTCGTATCCCGCGTCTGCATGGCGCATAACGCCGCTGGCAGGATCATTCCAGAGAACCCGCCCAATCCGCGCATCGGCCTCTTCCGTTCCATCAGCCAGCAGTACCATACCGGCATGCTGCGAGAACCCCATGCCCACACCACCGCCATGGTGCAAGGAAACCCATGTTGCCCCAGAAGCTGTGTTGAGAAGTGCATTTAGGAACGGCCAGTCAGAGACTGCATCAGAACCGTCAATCATACCTTCCGTTTCCCGATTTGGGCTAGCAACAGAGCCGGAGTCCAAATGATCTCGCCCGATCACCAAAGGTGCGGACAGTTCACCTGAACGGACCATCCCGTTAAACGCCAACCCGATACGATGTCGGTCACCTAGACCAACCCAACAGATGCGGGACGGTAGTCCTTGGAAACTGATGCGCTCCGCCGCCATATCGAGCCAATTATGCAGATGTGAGTTGTCTGGTAGTAGCTCTTTCACCTTCGCGTCGGTTTTATAGATATCTTCCGGGTTGCCCGAGAGTGCTGCCCACCGGAAAGGCCCTATTCCCCGGCAGAATAGCGGTCGAACATAGGCCGGTACAAAGCCTGGAAAATCGAATGCCGTCTCGACACCCATCTCTAGTGCCATCTGGCGAATGTTGTTTCCATAATCAACTACAGGAATACCCATATCCCAAAAATCCAACATGGCACGAACCTGCAAGGCCATGGAGGCTTTGGCAGCTTCCGCAGTGCCTTTGGGATCCCGTTCACGCCGTTCTTCCCACTCGGCCACGCTCCAACCCCGAGGCAGGAAGCCGTTCACCGGATCATGAGCTGAGGTTTGGTCGGTCACGGCATCCGGGAGATAGCGAGAATCAGTTTTGCTTTTCTCGACGATCTCCGCGAAAATATCCACAGAATTACCCAACAGGCCGACAGAAATCGGTTTATTCTCCAAGTGAGAGCGCTCAACAATCGCGATAGCCTCTTCGAGGCTGTCAGCTTTGGTATCGAGGTATTTTGTAGTCAGGCGAAAATCAATGGAGGATGGCTTACACTCTACCGCGATCAGCGACGCACCCGCCATAGTTGCCGCCAAAGGCTGGGCTCCTCCCATGCCGCCAAGGCCACCTGTGAGAATCCATTTGCCGGCCCAGTCCCCATTAAAGTGCTGACGGCCCATTTCGGCAAAGGTCTCATAGGTTCCCTGAACAATGCCCTAGGTGCCAATGTAGATCCATGAACCCGCGGTCATCTGTCCATACATAGTGAGCCCCTTCCGGTCTAGCTCATTAAACATATCCCAGTTGGCCCAGGCAGGCACAATATTGGAATTGGCGATCAGAACCCTAGGAGCATCCCTGTGGGTGCGGAAAACACCGACCGCCTTGCCAGACTGAACGAGGAGGGTTTCGTCTTCCCCGAGGCTCTTCAGGGCCTTCACGATGTTGTCAAAACACTCCCAATTTCGGGCTGCCCGACCGATGCCTCCGTAAACGACAAGTTCTTGGGGGTTTTCGGCAACTGCATCATCCAGATTGTTCATAAGCATGCGCATAGGTGCCTCAGCCCCCCAATGCTTGCAGGTAAGCTCCGGGCCGGTCGGCGCTTTTACATGTCTTGAGTTATCTCTACGATTTACACTGTTCATATTCCTCAGATCCTTTTGACATGGATTTTAAAAATCGTCCGGCGTCCCTCGCTGCTCTCTTGTCTTCACCTGGGCAATACGAAAAACGGGTACTAAGACGGAACTATCTTACCGGATAAAACAGCCTAACGCAGGTGGCGACGCGCGGCCCAGACGAAACCCCCTCTCTAAGGCCGTCGGGGATATGTTGCTTCACTATCTGATATTGTATGATGGTAACTATGGAAATACGCGCACCTCTAGTTTTATTCACGGTTGTGAGCGCTGTGCTGGCAACCCATCTAGATTGGCTTTTTAAATGCCCACAATCGGTGTCATATCATCAGGCACCTTTAAACCAAAATCGATAAGATTCTGGATGTAGGTGCCGTGTTTTTTATTTGCCGTGAGTGTCGTCGTGGTGTTTCCAGCGATCACGCCGGTCCCATCGGCAAGCCGGTTATACATCGCAAACAGCGCACACACCTCAGCGATGTTCATAAGCGCTGCCTCGTTCCAGCCGGCCGCATACAAGGCCTCTGCGTCGGCGCTTTGCATTTTACCGGGCTGCTCCGTGAGTTTTTTTGAATACCGCAATGCCGCCTTCAGTTTTTCACTGATATCGGCAGCCTCCAGGTCTTCGACTAAACTGTCAATAAGGCCTTCTTCAACACCGAACATCTCGGCAATCGCTTTGTGGCCACGGTAACAAAATGAGCATGTATTCAACCCCGAGACATACGCGGCGATCAGCTCCCGCTCAGTGTCACTGAGTGGCCCCTCAACCAACATAATTTCATCAGTCATTTTGAAGAGATATACCGCCATCCGGGGCGACGTTTTCATGACATCGTATAAATGGGGGGCTTCTCCCAGTGATTTCATGAATCCCATGTTTTAATCCTCTTAGCAGGTGAGTTTCTGTTCTATACTTTAGAACCAAGCGAACGGCCATTGGATTGTATATGCAGCTTGGCGTCAAGGTTCGCTCATCATCTGTGAGGGATATAGGAAACCGATGGATATTTACGAATTTACGCGGGGCACCATCCCCCTTGTGATGAGCATTCCCCATGTCGGGGAATATATTCCCCCTGAAACCGAGGCGCAGATGACCCACGCAGCCGCCGAGCGGAGCGATACGGATTGGTACTTGGACCGGCTTTACAGAGATACCGCGACACTTGGGCTCTATGTGCTCAAGGCCAACTATTCACGTTACGTGATCGACCTCAACCGGGCGCCCGATAATGCCTCTCTATATCCGGGCCAAAACGTAACCGAATTGGTGCCCACATCAACATTTGCGGAGGCGCCTCTCTACCCGGCTGGCCAAGAACCGGATGACGCAGAGATTACCCGGCGCCTGGAGACATATTGGCAGCCTTACCACGCAAGGCTGCAGGAGATACTTGCAGCCTTGAAAAACGAGCACGGTTTCGCGGTTTTATTCGATTGCCATTCAATAAAATCACTCGTGCCGCGCTTTTTCGACGGCCGATTGCCTGACTTTAATTTAGGGACGGCAGAAGGAGTAAGTTGCGCACCTGAATTACGCGCTGAATTATCGAATGTGCTATCCCGCGATGACCGCTATACGCTGGCCGTGGACGGCCGATTTAAAGGGGGCTATATCACGCGGCATTATGGCGATCCGGGCGATAACATACATGCTTTTCAGTTGGAACTTTCGACCGCAACTTATATGGAAGAAGAGCCGGCAGTTGCGTGGCGTGAAGACCTCGCAGATCAGGTAAGACCCAACCTTATAGCGATGTTAGAAGTCGCGGCAAATTGGCGCCCAGTCTAAGTAACCCAAATTTTTCTCAATACATCTAAGCCTCGGGTCGGCGTTTAAACAAAGCCTTACTTTGTTTGGTCATCACTGTGGCCCCCTCCTGGTTAATCACGCTGATCAAGCCCCGGACGATACCGCGGTCAGGTTTCGATTTAGAGCTCCGAACCTCTGTGATCTCCGCCCGCAGAGAGAGTTGATCGCCGGGCCGAACAGGCACCAAGAACGCCATACCGTCCACCCCCGGCGACGCGATGACCGAGGATCGCTTGATGTAGCACTCATATTGCATGCGCTGCATTAGTGCGGCGACATGCCAGCCGCTGGCAATCAATGTTCCAAATTGGCTATCCGCCGCTGCCGCTGCGTCCGTGTGGATAGGAATGGGATCAAATTCAATCCCAAACCGAATGATGTCCTCGGCCGTCACACGGAGACTACCCCAGGTGAGGACCTCTCCAACAGTAAAATCCTCAAAGTACCGGATATCTGTGTCGGTCCCGCTCATCGCACTCCTCGCGCCCAAATTGTTCGTATGAGCTTATCCACGATGGTTTCGGGCACTGCTCCTCATGTACCGAAATAAGCCCGATCTTCCTCTGTTTGCTCCCAAGGTGCATAACTGGGCCATTCCTTTATCCTAGCAGCCATGTCATCGCCGTAGCGCACACGAAACAGGATCGAGCGCTCTGGTCCGTTCACATACTCATGCAACTCCCCCGGGGGGTGAACGATACATTTTCCAGGGGAAATATCGACTTCCTCTCCATTAACATTCATAACGCCGCCACCTGACATGCAGAAATAGATTTCAGTCGCCCATGGGTGAGAATGATTAGGGCTAATCTGTCCAGGCTCCCAGCACGCGATCGTCACGTCGCCCCCTGACTCCGCACCAAGTATTTTCTCAATATGCCGGTCTGGCGTGAAGATTTGTTCGGCATTAAGATCAAAAGCAATCATGCATCTATCTCCTTTTTAGCTCATATTTCACGGGCGTAATAGTCAACGTGATATCTGCCTGCCTGTCGGAACTTATTTTCTGAAGTGTTTTTCGCTTTCAGCCGGGGTCAGGAGGTTGCCATCTTCATCCTGGATGGGAAAAGCATTTAATGTCCCCATAAAGACCTGCATCCCGTAGTGAAAGGCGATGAAGGCCCCGAGTTCCATGATCTCAGCTTCCGAGTAGTGCTTTTTGCCTTCCTCATAAAAATCGACGAAAACCGTGTTTGGCTCCGTATACATGATCTCAGAATATTTTAGCGCCCACTTTTCCGCTTTAGTGAATTTCTTGTCTTTCTCAAATTCGCCACAGCCGGCCTCGATCCGCTCTTCTGTCAGACCCGCATCTTTGGCCATTTGCGATCTGAGATTCGAAAAATAAGGATCTTGAGCCTGGCGCGCTAGGCGCACCCGAATGATTTCCTTCAGTTTATGATCCACGTTACCGTCAACGTGAGATCGGTGGAGCGCATCGAACAGGGCTTCGCTGTAGCCTGGCGCGTGCGCCATAATCTGAAAAAAAAGGGCGTCTGGGACTTTCAGGTCGCGCGCCTGGTCCACGAGGGAGCGCAGGCTCGATTGAGCCAGACTTTCCAGCGGCACCATGTCAATATGAGGCATGATTAATTCCTTCCGGCTTTATTTAGCCGCGTCCTCAATAGTTGCGCGCTGCATCGGACCATCAAGGTGCGATACTGGTTTTTCGCCATAGATCTTGCGCGACTCCTCCTGGCTGACTATCCGCCCGTCCGGTGTGAACATTGGGTAGAAACCCAGTGTCCCAAAGAATCGGTGATAGCCCACGTTGAAGCCAATATAAGAACCCAATTCGACAATTTCCTCGGTCGTGAAATATTTACCGAGCTCTTTATAAAATTGAGCGTCTATTTTTTCCGGGGCTGTGTCCATCAGCTCACTGTATTTGAGTGCCATTTTTTCCGCCTCTGTAAAATTATCAGAGGTCTCGTAATTGTCGATGCCGTCATCGATCAGTTCTTCCGTCAAACCTTGCTGCTTCGCCGAAGCAGAACGCACGTTGCCTCAGTAGTTGCAATCAGCAGCACGGGAGAGCTGAACCCGGATAACCTCCTTAAGCTTATGATCCACGACGCCAGATTGGAAAACCGTTCCCCAAGCAACATACATGGATTTCGAGAGCTCGGGGTTGTGCCCCATCATGGCGTGGAAAGCCGGATCTGGCGCCTTATTTTTCAGGGCTTTTTTGACAAATGGCGCGAGCATGCTTTTTTCCAGGTCTGCGATATCTATCATGCTAATGTTCGGCATGGACTACCTCTAATCGTTGATACGTGATCAAAATCATGTCTATGTTAACCGGTATAACCGGTGTAGCAAAGAACCTGCACTGAAGTAACTTGCAGGCCGTTAACTTTACCATGGCCAAATAAGAATCTATGCCTCTCTGATCATAGCCAACAACTTTTGATACAGCTCGTGATCCCGGTTCCGCAAGGCGTCCAATGCGGTAAAATGGTGGCATGACTCAATTTCGTAATATTCCGTCCCAAGGCCGTTTGCTCGGCACATGTTGGCATAACTAACTGATTGCTGTCGGAAACCTATAGGCTCTAGTGCGCCCGCGGCGGCGATAATAGGCCCCTCCATAGCGGGCGGTCCGGCAAGCACATTGTTCCGTTCGGCCATATCTATGTCGAGCCTCACATCATCATTGATGGACGTGTGCATGATGGCCTCAGGCTCAAACACAGGTGATAAGGGCAGCGCACCTTTAATTACATCCGCGGGTAGGCCATGCACTGTCCAGTCTTCTCTCAGCATCATACCAGTCAGGTGGCCGCCGGCAGAATGGCCGGATAAAAAAAGACGGTTCTCGTCTACTCCCAAGTCAGCTGCATTCGAATAGATATAGACTATGGCGTTACGCATCTCGTCAACGATATCGTCTAGGGTTACATCCGGGCAGAGGTCGTAATTAAGAGATATATGCGCTACACCGTCTTTAACCATGTCCGACGCGACGTGACTATGATCGCTTTTATCCATCATTCGCCAATAGCCACCATGGATGAAAATGAGTGCGGGCGGAGGCGACCCCAGGGCATCTGACTGAGCGGGAAAGGCATCAAGGGTCTCTTTGGGTCGGTCGCCATACCGTACATCCAACGCGCCCCCCAAATCCTGGCGGGCCGCTTCTGCGAGTGCGGGCATGCCCTTCAGAAGCTTTATCGCGTCAGGAATAGTCAGCCTCGGATTAAAATGGTACTCAACGGTGTCGTCGTCGTGCTCGCGCCAGTCGAAAGTCATAACTCGATCCTTCCTTAACTTCTGCAATCATCTAGTGGTCGTCGTACTATATCCCGGTGCCGCCGCAAAGAAAGTTCGCAAAGAAATTCGATTGCAGAGTGGATGAGGGACACCTAGATTTGCTGGTCTTCAAACGAAGGGAAAACCATGTCAAAAAAAGTTGAAAATCTGCACTGGCCTGACGCGCCGGATATGTGGATGCCCTATGCGCCCGCAATTAAGGTTACTGGCGGCTCTATGATTTTTTGTGCGGGCGTGACCGCGGCGCCCGTATACCATCATCACCCCCATATCGCAGAAGAATTCGATGCTATGCCAGACACCATGGAGGGTCAGGCCCGCGCCGCGTTGGAACAACTTAAAAAAGGCCTCGAAGCCGCGGGCTCCAGCTTTGAAGATGTTATCTCGGCTGACCGGTTTCTAACGGACATGGAAGAGCAGGATGATCTTAACAAGGTGTGGGCCGAATATTTCGGTGATGCCAAACCCGCCACAACGACGGTTCAGGTGGTCCGCCTGGCAACCGATCCAAGGTGTAAAATCGAAATCAACGCCATAGCCGTTGTAGATTAGAGCTCGTTATGCCGTCTATCCTTATTACGGGCGCGAACCGCGGGCTGGGGTTGGAATTTTGTAGACAGTACCTGGCCGAGGGGTGGCTGGTGCACGCATGCTGCCGCAATCCAGCCAATGCCAACGAGCTTATTGCGGCCGGGGCTACCGGGACGGGGCAACTGCACATTCACGTAATGGACGTTGGCGAGCCAGAGCAGGTTGAAGCCGTAGCTCATGCTCTTGATGGGGGGCCCTTGGACGTCTTACTCAACAATGCGGGCATCGCTGATGGCTATGGCCATGGCGCGTATGAAAAAAAAGACGATCCTGATATCCGCAATTATGACTTCGATCTTTGGGCAGAGTTGCTCCGCATCAACACCATCGCGCCCACCCAAGTTGCGGGGGCGTTCCTAAATAATATCAAAGTCGGGGACCAGAAAAAAATTGTGAATATCTCCTCAGGTCTCGGCTCAATCACAAATTTGTCCGGGGCCGGAAAGTACGGATATTGTTCTTCCAAGGCCGCGCTCAACATGGCAACCAGAGGTTTGTCTGAGTGGCTCAAACCTCAAGGGGTGATCATTGTCCCGATTGCGCCAGGCTGGACACGCACGGAAATGGGGGGGCCCAATGCTATGAACAGCGTTGAAGATGCTGTGACTGGCGTGCGAGAGGTGATTGCCAGCCTGACCTTGGAGCACACCGGCCGCGCCTGGGATTTCGATGGTACGGAATTGCCTTGGTAAGGCCCCGCGACGCTCATTGCCCGATTCCGGTGGAATGCGAATATATCCCTTGTGCGAACCGATTGGGCAGTTAATGAGCTGAACAACGAGGATTATAGGGACCGCGTGCTGTTCAACCCATCAGCGAGTGCCTCTAACTTATTAAACAAGTCTTCAAGCGTCTCCGCGCCGATAGCTTCAGATATCTCCCGATAGTGACGCTCTGAATGCGGACCGACCCTTTGGATCAAAGCCCGCCCGGCAGAACTGATGGAGATAAGCGACCGTCTATGGTCATGTTGATCACCCGATCGATGCACGAGCTCTCGCTCCTCCAAATCCCTCACGATACGGGTTAGGCTCGGGCCTAAGAGCCGGCAGGAGTCCGCAAGATCTCCCAAGTCCATGGCCCCCACTTCCTCCAAGGAACGGAGCACACGCCACTGCTGTTCTGTAACGCCGAAGTCCCGCAGCATGGGACGAAAACGCTCCATCACAGCCTCGCGGGCAAGCAGTAAAACCATCGGAAGGGAACGATCGAAAGCCCGGATTGACTTGGACGGTTTAGCATCGTTTGGCACCTAGAAAACCTCGTCCACCACCGTGTTCGAGAGCGTTCCAATGCCGCCGACCTCAACCTCGACAACGTCTCCCGGCACCAACCATTTGGGTGGATCAAAATAGGTCCCCGCCCCGGTCGGTGTGCCGGTGGCTATCACGTCCCCAGGTTTGAATTCCATAAAACTGGAAAGATAGGGCAGCAAATATTCAAAATTAAAAATCATGTTATCAGTGTTATCCTGCTGACGCACCTCCCCATTCACCCGGGTCTCAACACTCAGGTCGTTAAAATTTGGGAACTCGTCTGCCGTCACCATCCAGGGACCCAGTGCGCCGGAGGCATTAAAGTTTTTACCCTGGGTAACATTAAACTTGGCGTGTCGCAGCCAATCACGGATGGTGCCCTCGTTCATGATGGTTAGGCCCGCGATATAATCCCTGATATTTTCCGGTTTGATGCGTCGGCCAGCTTTCCCGATAACAATTACGATCTCCCCCTCATAGTCCAGTTGATGCGACTCGGGTGGGCGCACCAAATTGCCGCCATGGGGAACCGGGGACTCAGGCGTGCGCATGAACATAGAAGGATATTTAGGCGCGTCCGATCCATCTTTATATTCAGCATTCCGGTTGCCGTAATTGACACCAATACAGAAAATCTTTTCCGGATAGGGAATTGGGCGCAGTAGGGTTATTTCATCGAGAGAAAGATCGATGGAGGCCCCCTTTGCCGCGTGAGCGGCGGCGTTTAAGGCTTCTGAGCGCAGAAGCTCCAGCATGCCCGGATAAGTATCTCCAATGCGGGCGCCCAGATCGATAATGCCGTCTTCTGTGACCACGCCGTAAGAGTTTGTGCCTCTGTGGGAATATGATGCAATTTTCATGGTATTGGGTCCTTAAGCGGAATGTGATGGGCCCTTTCTCGGAGCCCCTTGGGCGTTATTTTACAATAGCCCAGCGCGCTCGAGAACGCCGTCCAGGCGCGTCTCAAGCTCGGGGGTTGCTGGGGACATGGGCAGGCGATGTTCATTCTCTGGAATTATACCGAGACGCTTCATCATATATTTAATGGGTATCGGGTTGGTGTCATAGAAGACCGCCTGATTGATCTCCAACAGACGTTGGTGCAAGCCCCGCCCCTTTGCAAGATCATTATCCCAGACCGCCTGGCACATTTCCGCTAGCAAATCAGGGCGCAAGTTTCCGACCGCGTTCATGAGCCCGACGGCCCCAATAGCCATTTCCGGAAAGCTCAACTCTTCTAAGCCCACGAACACTAGATACTCCGGAAAGGCATCGAGGCACTCAGAGACAAACCCCAGGTCATTGACCGCGTGCTTCATACCGACAAATGTCGACGATCTGTCCTTAAGCTCTTTTACTGTGTCCAACGTCACCGATACCGATGCTCGGCCCGGAATATGATAAATCATCCAAGGTACATTGATCCCTCGGGTGACCTCCACGTAATATTCAATGATCCCTCTTTGGGGTGGGCGGATATAATAGGGTGTGACGATTAAAAGTGCGTCAACACCCGCTGCTGCGGCGTGAGAAGTAAGCACCTTTGTTTCAGCAAGCGATTGTGATCCCGTTGCCGCCACAACAGGTAGCCGGCCCGCATTTGTGTTTATCGCAACATCGACAGCCCTGTTGCGCTCCGCCACAGTCAAGGTCGAAGGTTCAGATGTCGTGCCGTTCACCAAAAGCCCATGGGACCCTTGTTTAATTTGAAAATCCACTAATCCGGCATAGGCCTCATAGTCCACATCACCGTTCCTGAAGGGCGTGATGAGCGGGGGGATTGATCCTCTAAGTTTCGCGATATCGGCAGACATGGCCACCTTCCTTCTACTAGTTTCTTGACTCACTCGCCGATTTATTTAACATGTTAAATAAATATTGCAAAGTAACAATTTTCTGGCTCAAAAAGAGGTGGAAAAGGAAAGAATGAGGAAAACGGTATGGCCCACGCCATTGTAGAATATTCTGCCAACCTGGAAGATAAAGTCGACCTCGATAACCTGATTAGCACCGTGCATGAGGCCTGTCTAAATACTGGCGTGTTCCCGCTCACTGGCATGCGAACACGGGGTGCCCGGCGCGATTACTATAAAATCGCTAATGGAAAAATCGACGCATGTTTCATTCATCTTCAATTGAAGCTAGGCCCTGGCCGTGAGGAGGAGGTGAAGAAAAAAGCCATGGAAAAGGTCTTTGAGGCGCTGCGAGCTTTTGTCCAGCCGCTCATGGACACCTCCCCACTCGCCTTGTCTATAGAAGTATTCGAACTGCCTGCCGTGCTCCGCGTCAACAAGCATAATCTGGCCGATTATGTGTCACCGGAAGAAGCCAATATTGGAAAAAAGGGAGCCGCTAATGCCTGATAGCCTGCCCACAAACGAGATATATCTTGAAAACGCCAAAAAGGCCGAGAGGCATCTTGAGCGTTTCAAAGGCAGCGTGCTTGGCCATTTCATCAATGGGAAACACACACCTGGGACCTCCGGCAAGGTGTTAGATAATATATCACCCATTGATGGTCGCGTGATCAACCAAATCGCTGCGGGCACGGCAGAGGATATTGATGCAGCGGCTCAGGCCGCGCGGAACGCCTTTCCGGAATGGCGCGACATGCCCGCGACTGAACGCCGCCGTATTCTTCATAAAATTGCGGACTTGATAGTATCGCGGGCAGATGAGATCTCTCTTTTAGAATGTTTGGACACGGGCCAGGCACTGCGCTTCATGAGCAAAGCAGCCATCCGCGGAGCAGAAAACTATAGATTTTTTGCCGATAAGGCATCGGAGGCGGCAAACGGTCTTTCAATGCCCGCCGCTCAGCACATGAATTATTCGGTGCGCAGTCCTATCGGGCCCGTTGGCGTGATAACCCCCTGGAACACGCCTTTTATGCTGTCGACATGGAAGATTGCACCAGCCTTAGCCGCTGGCTGCACCGTGGTCCACAAGCCAGCCGAATGGTCTCCGCTGACCGCCATGCTGCTAGCCGAGATCACTGCAGAGGCTGGCGTTCCGGACGGGGTTATCAATTTGGTGAATGGGCTGGGCGAGGACGCCGGTAAGGCCCTCACGGAACATCCGGACATTAAGGCTGCCTCCTTTGTGGGAGAAAGCGCCACTGGCAGCGCCATTATGAAACAAGGTGCCGACACATTGAAGAGGGTCCACTTTGAGTTGGGCGGCAAGAACCCTGTTATCGTATTTGAGGACGCCGACTTGGAGCGGGCCCTCGATGCCGTTGTCTTTATGATTTATAGCCTGAATGGGGAGCGCTGCACGTCGTCGAGCCGCTTGTTGGTTCAGGAAAGCATCCACGAGGAGTTCATAAAGCGCGTGGCTGAACGGGTTCGAAACATTCAGGTCGGCCACCCTTTGGATCCGACCACGGAGGTTGGCCCGCTGATCCATCAGCGACACTTTGATAAGGTCAAAAGTTATTTTAGCCTCGCGACGGAGGATGGCGCTGAGATTACGGTTGGCGGCCACGCCCTCGATAGCGACGGTTACTTTATCGAACCCACTTTGTTTACCCAAGCCGACAATAAAATGCGTATAGCCCAGGAGGAAATTTTTGGACCCGTCCTTACCGCAATGACTTTCAAAGACGAGTCAGAGGCCCTGGCAATTGCCAACGACATCGGCTATGGGCTCACCGGTTATGTATGGACCCGTGATGCAGGCCGAGGCCTGCGAATGGCTCACGGGCTGGAAGCTGGCATGATCTGGGTCAACTCAGAAAACAACCGCCATCTTCCGGCCCCGTTTGGTGGAATGAAGGCCAGCGGAATTGGCCGCGACGGCGGCGACTACAGTTTCGATTTTTACATGGAAACCAAAAATATTTGCATCGCTTTCGACACACACACAGTGCCGGCCTTAGGAAAACGCCCATGAGCTTGTATTATGTCCAGAAGTTAATCTACACATTAAATCGCGATCCGAACGTGGTGGCGCAGTTTCAAACGGACATGGACGGTGTTCTGAAAGAATACACCCTGACGGATGAGGAAAAGCACGCCATCCGCAAGCCGGACATCGGGCTTTTGTATGTGATGGGAGTGAATGGTCAACTCTTGATGCACTATGCAGCACTCATGGATTATGAGTGGGATGAATATATTCAGGCCATGAAAAACGGTTTGGAAGAACACGGCCAGGTTCGCGCTGGCCTCTATCTAAGAACAGGAGGGGGCGCCGTATGAGTTTGGTTTTTGCGGGCGTATGTTCTCACGCACCGGGCATTACCGGTCGCGCGGACCGGGCGGAACCGGACTTGAAAGATGGCCTTTACGCCAGCTTTGATCGGATGCGTGATGCCATTAAAGAGGCGGGAGCGGAAACCCTCGTGGTTGTCGCAGCGGAGCATTTTGCAAATTTCTTTATGGATAATATGCCGGCATATTGCATCGGGATGGCCGACGACTACCAAGGCCCTATCGAGGACGAAGAGTGGCTGGGCATCAAACGGCGCACTATTCCTGGCAATCCGGATCTCTCCCACCGACTCATTAAAGACATCATGCAAGACGTCGACGTGTCTTATGCCCAGGAATGGAAATTCGACCATGGCATCATGGTGCCGCTCCACTTTCTTACACCAGATAACGACATGGACATTATTCCGGTGAACATCAACTGCCAGGGCCCACCGCTTACGCCCCTGCACCGAACATGGGCATTTGGTAAAGCGCTCCGCCGTGCCATCGATGCGGCGCCAGAAAAAATTGCTCTGGTTGGTACAGGGGGCGTTTCCCACTGGCCTGCCACACCGGACTCTGGCAAAATCAACGAACCCTGGGATCAATCCTTTCTCGAAAAATGGGCCGCCAACGACAAGGATGCCATGCTCGCCTACACTGACGAGGAGTGCTACGCCGAGGGCGGTCAAGGCGCATTTGAAATTCGCACCTTCATCGCCATTGCTGCCGCGTGTGAGGGCAATCCGGGTGACGTCTGGTTCTACGCTCCGATACCAATTTACGCAGTGGGATGCACCGTGGGCGCAATGGCGGGATCATAAAAGTGTGACGCGTCTCATCCGCGCCGTCCCCATTGAGGCTTCAAATGAGATCGCTGCGCGGTTCAGATTTTGACGTGGCCGTTGGACAGGGGGGCGTAAAACGTACCCTCCACCTCAAATATATCTTCCTGGTTGAGCTTTGAGACCTCGAGGATCGTCCGGGGCGGATAAGGGCCGCCCGACCAAAGTTCTTCCTGTACGGCATTCACAATTGGCCGATAGCGCTCCATATCCGTTACAAAGACCGTCAGTCGAACTGCATCAGTGAGCGAGGCCCCCTCGGATTTTGCGATAAGTTCCATGTTCTTATATGCTTGACGAATACGGGCGACATCCCCCTCGACCAACTCATTGCTCTGAGGATCAATCCCGCGCATGCCAGCAATAAAAACAAAATCGCCGGCCCGCGTGCCCAGCGACCAGGTTCCCGTCGGTTCAATGGCGCCATCTGGGGAGAGTATTTTAAAAGAGTCCGACATCTTACCTCCAGCTCATCTCTCGGCTCACTTATACCCAATTGGAGGGAATTCAATTACTAAATCGATGTTATGATTTTTAGCGCATGCTTAGCCATTTGCCCAGGTATCGCGAATAATGAAAGGCCAGGGTGAAACCTCGCTGCCCTTTTCGAGAACGAAATCAATAACTGCGGGTTCGCTTTTCGCCGCCGCTTCCTTCAGACTCGTTCGCAAGCCCGCCACATCCATCACTTGGTAGGCTCCCACTCCGTATGCGGTTGCCAGAGCCGGGAAATCCGGGTTCTCCAAATCGGCCCCTATAACCCTACCGCCATATCGGGTTTCCTGATCCCGGCGGACGTTGCCATAGGCTGCATTGTTGAACACAATCGTGATTAAATTTATGCTGAATTGTTTCGCCGTTGCTAGGTCTTGCAGGCCGAACTGAAAACCCCCATCACCCGTCAGACAAATCACCATTTTGTTGGGGTTTGCGACCTTAACACCGAGAGCTGTCAGGAAGCCATACCCCAGACCATCCTGGTGGCCGCAGGTCACGTAGGTCCGAGGCGCATATACCGGAAAGCCTACCTGAGACGTAAATCCCACCTGGGTCATCTCACCCGTCACAAAACCATCCGCTGGCAAAATATCGCGAACGGTATCCAGAATGTCCATCTGGGGCTGCACGGCGATAATTTCTTCTCGCACCTTCGCTTTGGCAGCGGCAATTTTTGCGCTCCGGTCCTCAAAATTGACGCCCCTCGCCGCTAGCGCCGCCGTCAACGCTTTTGTTGTTGGCTTGGAGTCTCCAACCAGGGCTGCATCCGGCGCCCAATAATCCATTTCCTGAGGATCGATATCGATGCGAACAAGTCTCGGATCGGCGGGACGCTCCATCCATTGCATCTGGTTCCAACGCATGTAAGGCCCCTCGAGACGCGAGCCAATTCCAATTACCAGATCTGTCTCCTCCCAGAGTTCCGCAGCCACTGGCAGCATGACAGTCAATGGATGATCGTCACTGACAACTCCTCGGCCTGACCGGAACGACGCAATCGGCGCCC
>PBNV01000013.1 GCA_002723345.1 Rhodospirillaceae bacterium | reverse complement strand
GTTCTTCGGGTTGCTACGACGTCTTTTGGGGAAAGACTGGGAGCGAGACGAACATTCCGGTTGTCCGCCATATCTCCTCCGGTAGGCGGCAAGTCTCGCTCCCAGTCGCTTTTTTAAGGGTGCATTCCGCCATCTCGCGGCTTCAATTACTACTCCAATTCATCCACATTGGCACGGGTTTGGCTCGCTCGGATGCGCGTGTTTAAGTTCAAAACCATGCTGACGCTTGGATGGCTGTTGATTTTCGGCCTGTCTGCGGGTGCCCAAGTGTCTTTGGAACTGGAGAGTCAAACGACGTACTTCATTTTTCCAGACCGGAAACTCCTGCTAACGAGGCAGGAGTACTTGGATCAGTACCGTCAAGGCTTACAGGCTACGAACTCAGTCACTGTGACGGTGCAGCATTTCAACGAAAAAGCTGCGGTGTCCAATTTGCGCAAAAAAACAACCCCGAGCACTCTACCCAAGGACAAGGGGCCGGTTGTCCAGATTTCACTCGTATTCGCGCGGCCGTTGTTCGATGCCAGTTTTGTCAGTTTTGCGGAAATGGATCGGGCAGGTATCCAAAAAATCCTGACAAAATTCGAGGAATGGGAAACCGGTAGTGATTCCTCACAGAAGGGGACACAGTTACGTCGCCCGTTTCCCGAATCGATGGCTTGGCCGGTGACGAACGTAGCCAACAACGTGGTCACCCTGACGGAGCTGCCGCTGTTGTTCATGCGTGGATCAGATGGAAAAACGAATTTGATGTTCGATAAGGACAAGGATTTCCCGAACGGACTGGAGGAGACGGCGCAGGCTGTTGGCGGTCAAGCGGGTGGGGAGGGCGGGGCCGCGGCCAAGTCCAAGATAGTCGATCACTGGATGAGTGCAGAAGAGATGGCCTTGTTTGAGGAGGTACTCAAAAAGGTTAACGACATTTTGAAGAAAAACCGGGAGGCGATCCAAAAGCTCAATTAACGCCGTAACCAAGACGCTTTTGCCGGAGTAGAAACTTGTGCGGTGGAGTTTGAATGCTCCGCTGTTTTTTTTGTCTGACCTTTGCCGTAGGATCGGCTCTTTGTTGGTGTTGAAAGAATCCAAAGCTCCCAAGTCCAAGCGTCGATGGCTGAGACGTTCGTTATGGTTGTGCCTTGTATTGGCTTTGCTGGGAATGACGGCGATTGGTTACTTGAACCAGGTCGGGCTACCCGATTTTGCCAAGCGCGAGTTGCAGGAGCGCTTGGCCAAGCGCGGGATCGAACTGGAGTTTGACTGGCTGCGACTGGAATTTAACGGGGCATGGAAGGCCAAGTGGCTGCGGCTTGGCCAAGCGGACTCCGCTGGAAAGTTGAGCTTGGCCATTCAGGACGTACACGTTCGGCCCAATTATCAGTCGCTGTTTTCGGGGGCACCCTCAATGGAGGAGTTGGGGTTGAGCGGTCTTGGCTTGGGCGCTGCGCTCGTGGCGGATGGCACCAACCTCCCGCCGATCACTGTCAATTTGCCGAAGGCTGGGGTTCGCTGGGGGGATACGGGTATTTTTTCGACGGAAGGCCTCGAGGGCGAAGTGTTGGGTGTGCAGATGGGCATTTCGCTGAACGTGACCAATGCGCTGAAGTTGCGGGAGTTACCTACCCGGATTAGCGGCAAACCGAAAATGGAACCCAAGCCGATCACGGCCGAGTCACTATCCCGTGCGCTTCGCCCGATCAAGGACGGATTGGTGGAGTTTTTGAAGCGTCGGGATGTAATTGGGACCGACAAACAGCCGGTCGTTCAATTGGCGTTAGGCGGAGACGCCGCCGTGCCAGAGACGTTGTCGGGCGGTATCACGATCAAGGCGGGAGGGTTCACAACCCCGGACGCAACTGTGGGCCAATTTGAACTGGGGCTGAACCTGTTGAATGATGACTCAGCAGGAGAGGGGTCAAAGCGCCTTTCCGGCAAGTTGGCGGTGTCAGACTTAGTAACGGAACGGGCCAAGCTCAAGACGTTGACCGGTGAAATTTCATCGCCGGCCCTTGGAACAAATCTCCTACCGGCAACGCTTGAATATCAGCTTTCGGCTAGGGAGGTCGATTTGGAGCAAATGCAGTTCAAGAGCGTGGGGCTGAAGGGTAGCGTGATTCAATTGGAATCATCGCAAAGACGATTCTCTCATCAGTTGAGCGGAACAGCGCAAGAGCTTGCGCTTGGCCAGTCGCAGGTGGATTCAGTGCAGTGGAGGGTGGGGCAATTAACCAACTCCATCGCGGAGCCCATTCCAAACGAAGCCGAAGTGACGTTGAAGCTTGGCCGTGTGGGAGTCCCGGGAGGGAGCCTGAGTTCAGCGGAATTGAGTGCGGCCATCAGGAGGGATGAGACGGCGCCTGAACCGGATGAAAGCTGGGCTTACTGGGCCTTTCTGGCTCCTTATCAGGTGAAATTCACCGGCTTGGCCAAGCGCTTGGCCGACGACAAAAAACTGGCCATCGAGGACATCTCCCTTGCGGGTGAGTGGAGCGCACCAAGGCTGGTGGTGAATGAGTACGAGGCGCATTTCGACGAGGGTGGAGCGACCGGTTCGGCTGAACTGGATGTGGTGACGCGCTTGGCTAAGGCGACGAACCGAACCGATTTTGACTTTCACAGAATCATTGATTTGTTGACGCCGAAGGTGCAGCGCTGGATTCGCCAGTACGAGTGGGAAGAGGCACCCGTCGTCGAGGCCACAGTGAAGGCAACGCTGCCGGAGTGGACCAACAAAAAACCGGACTGGCGCAGGGAGGTGCGCCCCACGATGACGATCGATGGAAAGGTCAACTCCGGCCCGGTGACGTTTCGCGGGATACGGTTGGAGGCCGTGGAGAGTGACTTGAGGTACACCAACCTGACGTGGCTGCTACCGAACATGGTGGCCCGGCGGCCCGAGGGGGAGGTGCGATTCGCGATGCGCTCCCACACCGAGACTCAGGATTTTCATTTCGACTTTCACAGCGCGATCGATCCTCACGCGATCAAGCCGGCTCTGGAAACTGAGAAGCAAAAAAAGGGGATTGAGTACTTTGAATTTGACCGGACGCCGGTCATTGAGGGGCAAATCTGGGGGCGATGGCGCGAGCGGGAGTTGACTGGGCTTCGGGCATCCGTGGCGGCGACGAACTTCGCTTTCAGGGCGCAACAGGTTGACAGCCTGACAGTGGGATTGATGCTGACCAACGGCGTGTTGCATGCCACGAACGCTGTGCTGCATCGTCCCGAGGGCAGTGCGACCTTGGAGGCGCTTGGATTCGATGTTGGAACCAAGCGGTTGTATCTCACCAACGCCGTGGGGTGCTTGAATCCTGTTGCCGTGACAACGGCCATCGGGCCGAGAACCGCCCAGGCATTTAAACCGTATCGATTCAAGGAGCCGCCCAAGGCCGTGGTGAATGGTTGGGTGCAAACCGGTCCAGGCAGGAACCCGGCCGGGCTGCATTTTGATGTGGATGGCGGAGCGTTTCAGTTCAGCAAATTTAACACGCTCGACATTGACGGGGACATTTTTTGGAGAGGGCACACACTGACATTGACCAACGTAGTCTCCGAGTTTTATGGCGGCGAATTGAGAGGGAATCTTTTCGCTGATTTTGATGAGAATCGTTCTGCCGAGATCGATTTTCATCTGGAGACAAAACAGACGGAGCTGACCGGTTTCATGTCGGACGTACTGGGGCGCGACTCCGGCCTGAGCGGACAGGTGGATGGCGTGCTCGACATCAGGGCGATTTCAAATGACTGGTCCAGTTGGGATGGCACGGCCAGTGCCACCCTGAACGATGGCTATCTTTGGGAGTTGCCGTTGTTCGGGATGTTTTCGCCGTTGCTTGACCGGATGGCACCCGGTCTGGGAGCGAGCAAATTTTCGGAAGGCACGGCGGATTTTCAGATCGTGGACAGCATCGTCAAAAGCCGAAATCTCGAGTTGAAGTCGCAGTTGGTGCGGTTGCAGTACACGGGCGATGTGGATTTTGAGGGGCGAATCAGCGACGCCGGCGTGGTGGCTGAGGCGCTTCGCGACACTTGGGTGATCGGTCCGGTGCTTGGCCTGGTGTTGAACTTGGCGCTGTCGCCGATTGAGCGGATGCTAAAATTCAACGTCACGGGCACATTGAACGATCCGGAGATGGAACTGAAACACATCCCGAAGGTGCTGTTGGTGCCGGTTCAATTACCGTTTAAATTGATCGACGATCTGGTGCCGGACGGTGAATCCAATTCCCCAGCGCCGAAAAAGACAGATTAACCAAGGGTGGCCCGTGAGTTGCTCAGTATTGGCTCTCCGCCTGAAACAAAGTAGTTTCGGCCGACACATCGGAGCAAACTGCCATGCCCACGTTTACCGAATTTGATCTTCAGGAATCTTTTCCGCTTTGTCCACACTGCGCCGATGACGCCTTGGCCAAGCGCATCGAGGAGCGCTTCCTGTCATTCGAAATGTTCGATGACATCGATGATCTCAAGCTGCAGGAGGTCATGACGGAGGTCATGCGGAATGGGGCGGCTGGTTTGTTTTTGCAGCAGGCTCCTTTGTCGTTGCGCGAGCGCGTTCGGGAGAATCTTTCTAGTTACAACCGTGACCGGCTGGATGCAGACCTACGTGTGAACATCGCGAATGTGGATCTTGGAGATGCGTTGGCGCGCACGATTCGGCCGGTGTGGATCATGGAGATTCGAAATGACTTGAGCCTGGGTATCCCTCAGGTGGACGATGTGCCGGAGCGATGTCCGGTGTGTCGGCAGGCGACCATTGTACTGGAGAATCTGCGGCGCCTGGCCAAATGCCCGGACTGTGGGACAACCGTTCTGTTTGATGCGATGGTGACCCGTATGAAGAAGATGAGTTTTATCGCATCGATGCCCCCCGGTATGGTTTCGGAATTCACACGACGGTATCTTAGTCACATTCATGTTCGTTCTCTTGCGACTCTGTTCAAGCCGTGCACGGAGCAGGAACTCGGAGAGACCTTAGCAAAGTTTCCGCGCGGGTTGAGGATGGATATTCAGGATCGACTTGGGAGGATCGAAGAGCCGAGCGAGGCACGAATCTTGTCAGCGTCGCATCACATTCTCGCGGCGGTGTTCACGCAGTGTTTTGAGGAGGATTTCGAGGATGTCGGATTTGTCGTGCCTTCAGAAAGATCGCTGCAATGTGACCGGTGCGGCGCCCGGGCGCTTCCCTGACTTTTCTTGCGAAAGGGCTACACATTCCGTTTCACTTGGCGTAGCTTGCGGCCGTTCAATTTTTGCACCAATGAAACGTATAACATTTGCACTGTTGGCCCTCGGTGTATTCGCCACTTCCGTGGCGGAAGCCGCTTGGGATCGGAACCGCCTTAAGCCTGTAAGCGAAGAGAAGAAAGCGAAGGTCCTAGATTCTCTACCTGATAGACCTTTAGCTAAACCGAAGAAACAGCGACGTGTGTTGGTCTTTTACCGTTGCGAAGGGTTTGTGCACGGTTCAATAGCAATTGGAAATTACACAATCCAGGAATTAGGTAAAAAGACTGGTGCATATTTAGCTGATTTAGCTGATGAATACTCGGTTTTTAATAAAGAGACCTTGGCTAAATATGACGCTATTTTATTTAATAATACAACTCACTTAGTTTTTCAAAATGATGATCAGCGTGATGCCCTAATAGATTTTTTAAAACAAGGGAAAGGAGTTGCAGGTATTCACGCAGCTACCGATAATTTTTATAAATGGAAACCGGGAGCCCGGATGATGGGAGGGCAGTTTGATGGTCATCCTTGGAACAGCGGTGGCACGTGGTCATTCAAGCTAGACGATCCTAAGCATGTGTTAAACCGAGCCTTCAATGGTAAAGGATTTTGGCTTAAAGATGAAATATATCAATACAAGCCAGACACATTCGTCGGAGCGAATGAAATTCGCATCCTAATTAGCCTTGACTTAAGCAAGGATCAAACAATGGGCCCTCTTAAGCGCAACGATGGGCTGCGCAAGCAGTACACCGAAGGAGGCCGCTACGTTCCTGTATCATGGTTGCGGAAGTTTGAGGGGGGGCGAGTCTTTTACTCTAGCCTTGGTCATAACGATTCTTTATTCTGGAACACTGGTGTTCTTAAACACTATTTGGATGGTTTGCAGTATGCTTTAGGTGATCTTGAGGCGGATGCGACACCAACCTCAAAGATCAATCGCACACCAGTACTGGCTCCGGCTAAACCATAATATTTTTTGCAAGTCACAAAGAGCCGGTTCCTTGGGGTCGGCTTTATTGTCGCTTGGTCAAGCGGATTCAGCGCCGGGAAATCTCGGGAGGGAACGTCGTGAACTCTGCGATGACTCGGCGTGCTTCCTCGACGATGATGTTCTCACGCTTGAGTGAGCCAAGGCCAAGCAGCCGGTTCACCGCGACATCACCGAAGCCGTAAGATTCCGCCTCACGCATACGCAAGGCGAGTTGGCGATTGTACATTTCGACTGCACGATCGACCGTGAATTTTTTTGCAGAGATGGGCTCGATTTCCTTTTGCATGCAAACCGTTTATTTGTGGGCGATCACTCGCGGATCAGCAGGGGGGATGGGTTCGTCGAGAGCCCACAAGATGCCGTTCAAAATCAGTCGCCGGAACGCGGGCAATTCAAAATCGCCGGGGCCGCCAAGTGAGGTGTAAAAAACCCGGCTTCCGTCGACGGTATTCGTCCAAGCGACTGGCTCCTCGATTTCGTTCTGACCCTTGAGAGTGCCGGTCAGGAGAATTTCGACTGTGATGGCGGTTTTTTTATTCCTGTACAAATGGCTCTTGGCTTCGAATGGGCTTGAATCGACCCCGGTCAAAATGGGGTGTTTGGCTGCATTATTTTTAATGCTGACGACGGTGGCTGGATTCTTTGGCGGTTTGTTTCCGTAATGCCCCTGATAATCGATACCAAGGATGGCATCGTCGAAATCCGCCCATCGGATGTGTTCGCTGTCTGGCGGTTCTCGGTCGAAAGCGTGGCTCGCAGTGCGGATGCCCACGACCGGTTTGCCCTTTGCCAAGTGTGCTCTGATGAGGTCGAGTTGAGTCTTCGGCGGTGTGCGGCGCCGGACGCTGATGAAAAGTAGGTCGGCGTCTTTCAGCGCCTCGAGGCCGGCGAAGTTGTTTGAGTCGTCCGAGTCTACATGAACGAACGTGCAGCGCACACCACGATATTCAAGTTGGCGTTTTGCAAAATCAGGCAACGTGGTCGAGGTACTGTACTCCTTTTCGCCGATCATGAAAACGATATGCAGGGGATCGTCGCCCTTGAACCGAAACGGCTTGCCGCCAAGCAACTGGTCGCTGGTCGTGGTCGGGCAGACTCGTTCCTCGATGTGTTCGATGACCAATTCGGTTCCGCGAAAATGATTCACATAAGGCCAGCGGGCGGGGTTGTACATGGCATCCGTCAGGTCGCGGACGAGCAGCACGTTTTTCCCGTTGCGAGTCATGTTGCGCAGGCCAAACGGTCGACCGAGGACGCACATGTTTGTGTGTACTCCGACGAGCATCACATTCTTGATGCCATGCGCCTCGAGCAGGTTCCAGATTTCAAATCCGTTGTCGCTGATGGCATCGCGCTCGGCATTGATGTCGATCAGATCGACCTGCCTCTGCCATGGGCTTCGTGGGTTGCGCCCAATGTCGGCAAGGTGCTTGGCCCAGGCGGCGTGTTCCAGAGGGTCGTCGTCTTCGCCTCCGTCGGAGTGGTCGATGGGGTAGCCCTGTTTTTCCTCCACCTTGTCGATCCAGTGACACCAGTTTTCAATCGCCTTCGGGAAATTGGCCGCCTTCGGGGCGTCGATGGCTCGCTTGCGCGCGGGGTGATCCTTGTAAAAGTTGGTACAGGATGAGGGTGCGTGGATGATGAACGCACCTTTGCTGCGAGCCTTGTTCAAAAACTCATTCATGCGTGGTGCCATTTCGCCCACCCGGCCTACGGCGTTTTTGCAGTGGTGCAAGTCCCACATGTCGCAGACGATGACCGCGGTCTTGCTCGACTCCCATAGAACCTTTTGTTCGCTCACGGCCCAAAGCCCGGCGGCATCTCGAACGCGGTGTCTCGTGTTAAGGGTTAACGAGTCGGCGGAGACGTGCTCCACCAGAAATGAAGCGCAGAGGCCAAGCGCTATGAATCGTGAATGTCGCTTCATGAGTGTTTGCGAGTACGTGGCAGCAGCGATGCTTTCCGCTTGGCCAAGCGTTGTCAATCAAAACATCCTCGGTGCAAACAAGGCTTCGCAAAACCAAGCGCACGGTTTAGCTTGGCCAAGCGAAGCAGTCATGAGCGACACCGTGAACCAAGCCACCGAGTCCGCGCCCGAGAAACGGCCGTTGCGTGTACTGGTGGTGGAGGACTCGGAATTCGACGCTCGAATGTTGGAGGGGCTGCTGAAAGCGGGAGGGTTCGAGCCGGAATTCATGAGAGTGGAGACTGCCACCCAAATGAGCGCGGCACTCGATTCGGTCGACTGGGAAATTATTTTGGCCGATTACAACATGCCTGAGTTCAGTGCCCCGAAAGCGCTTGAAGTGCTGCAGGAGACCAAGCTCGACATCCCTTTCATAATCGTATCCGGAGGCATCGGCGAAGACACGGCTGTCGCTGCGATGAAAGCCGGGGCGCACGATTACTTGATGAAGGGAAACTTGGCACGTCTGGTTCCCGCCGTCGAGCGCGAGCTGCGCGATGCCGAGGTGCGTGCCGCAAGGCGCGAGGCGGTGAAGGAATTGCGCGAGAGTGAAATGCGCCACCGTTCGTTAATCGAGAACGCCTCCGACATCATCGCTGTGCTGGACTCCAAGGGGATGATCCAGTTTGTGAGTCCGACATGTGAACGGGTGCTTGGCAAGAATGAACGAGAGTTGCTGGATACGAATTGGTTTAGTCTAGCCGATGAACTAGAACGAGAGCGGCTGCAAGGTGAGTTTGGCCAAGCGCTTGGCCAAGCGGACAATGAATTCACTTTTGAAGGGCGATACGTTGCGGCAGACGGAAGCAGCCGAATCTTGGAAGTCACAGCCCAGAATCGTCTCGAAGATGAAGCGATCGGCGGGGTGGTGGTCAACGCGCGTGACATAACCGAACGCTTACAGGCACAGGCCGCCATCCGTGAGACCGAGGAACAATTCCGCGTGGCACGGGAGATTCAACAACATTTGTTTCCGAAGGAGGCGCCCGAGGTGAAGGGCTTTGATATTGCCGGTGCCTCGAGGCCAGCGGCAGCGACCGGAGGAGATTACTTTGACTACCTGCCGACGAGTGACGGACAGTTGGCTCTTGCAGTGGGGGATGTCAGCGGACACGGCGCTGGCCCGGCGATGCTAATGGCAGAGACCCGGGCTTACCTACGACTGCTCACCAAAAATCGTCACCACTTGGGAGAAATTCTTTCGCGTGCAAACAACATCGTCGGCGAGGATGTCGGAAAGGAACGATTTGTGACGATGCTCTTGGCCAAGCTGGATGTCTCGACGAGTTCGATCGTCCACTGCAGTGCTGGGCATTCCCCTGGTTACGTTCTCGACCGGCAGGGAAACATTAAGGCGAAACTCAAGCGGACTGGTATGGCACTTGGAGTGATGCCGGACGCCGCATACGCGATCGAAGGGCCGTTGCACTTGGCCAAGGGGGACACGCTGCTGCTGCTCACCGATGGCTTGGAGGAAACCACAAACGGGGAAGGGGAATTGTTCGGATCGCAACGATTGATAGAGGTGGTGAATGAAAACAGAGAGTTGGACGCGGTCAAAATCGTGGAAACTGTGTTCGAGACCTTGGCCAGATTTTCCGGGGGAGCCGAGCAGGAGGACGATTACACAATGATCGTGGCCAAGGTGCTATGAAGTTTTTTTGAATTTGACTTGCCAAATGGGGAGCTTTGGATTATTGATCCCCAAAATTGATGTCTAATAGACAGCAAAAAAAATCGATGTGGGCAAGTAAGACGCCTTACTCGGCGACTTGGATCATCGTATTTTTAATGGGCATATTTTTGTCTATTAAGGGTTTCGCAAAAGAAAATCAGGCGATTGCTATCCAAAAGATCACCACACAGAAATACGGAGCAAAACCACTTTCCGTAAAAGCGGCTTCCACCTCAAAACTGCCTATTTCGCTATTTGTTAACGGTCCTGCAGTGATCAAGGGTGGGTTATTGACCATCAAAGGAGCGGGCACAGTAAGGATTTTTGCCATTCAGGCAGGTGATGAACATTTTAAGCCAGCCCAACCTGTTGTTGAATCTTTTTTAGTTAAAAAGGCTGAATTGACCGTTAAAGCGGAGGATAAAACCATGGACGAAGGCGGCAAAGAACCCGAATTAACATTGGTTTACAAGGGGTTTGTCAATGGAGAAACTGAAAAAAACTTAGAAAATCCTGCAAAAGCGAAAATTGTCGAAACTGGAAAGGGATTTAGAAAAAAGAAACAAATAGTGCCTAGCGGCGCAAAATCTGCTAATTACAGCTTCAAATATATTACGGGTGATTTGAAGGTTACTCGTAAGAAAAAAGGACTTTTTGGGCGGAAATAGCCTGAAAACAGGCCGGAAAAGGATGTCGGTCGCAGAACTGAACGAACAACAAGCCAAAAAACGAATAAATAATGCAACTTAGATTTTGAGATCCGGATTTTTTGAATCCGGAAATTCTTGAAAATAAAAGACTTGCCAACACTGTCGGCTTTTGGCCAACTGCGGGGCGGTTTGTGAATAAGTTGTGTACGGGTGTGTTTTTGCGCCCAATAAAAGTATTTAAATTTTCTATTATGAAAAAAACAAACGGAACCAAACTAGGAACCACATTCAAACGCTTCATCACAGGGACTCTTGTGACAGCCACGGCTATGCTCTTTGCCCTGCCAGGCAACGTCTCAGCCGGTGACACAGCGCAAACAATTACTGCGCCTGACATTGCTGATAAGACTTATGAAGATGCCGCATTTTCTGTTGCGGCAACCTCATCCTCTAATTTGACAGTCAGCTATGCCGCTCAAGGCCCTGCCCGTGTTGATACAGCTGGCGAGTTAACCATAACTGGTGCTGGTACCGTTAAGGTTTTCTTCTTCCAAAACGGTGATGCAACTTATGCTGCCGCAACACCAGTTGTGAAGACATTCACAATTGCTAAGAAGACTATAACCGTGACGGTTGCTGATAGTACTGTCACATATGACGGCGCAGCTAAGGAGGTAAGTGGTTCTGCTACGGGCGGTGGCAATGTGCTAACAGTTATCGAGACATATGCGGGTAATACAACTGCTCCTTCTTCGGCAGGAACTTATGCAGTAGTAGCCACTGTTGACGACGCTAACTATCAAGGAACTGCTAATGCAACATTGACGATTAATCGTGCGCCTTTAACAGCAACACTTGGAACTAAATCAATTTCATATGGAACTGCTGCTCCTGCGGCTGCGGATTGGGTGTCAACTATTACTTATAGTGCCTTTGCTGGCTCTGATACATCATCAGTGGTTGATACCAGTTCCCTTGCTGTTACATACAACGCGGTTGTGGGTAATGTAGCAAATTATACTGCGACTCCTGCTGGTTTGGCAGCAAGTAACTACACGATAACTCACGCTGCAGGTACTTTAGCTGTTACAAAGGCTGCAGCAACGGTAACTCTTTCTGATCTCTCTCAGACATATGATGGTAATACTTCGCCAGCAAGCGCTTCTGCTAAAGACTCGGCAAATAATGCTCTCGGGGGTGTGACTTTCGGCATCACCTATGATGGTTCAACTACAGCCCCAACTAATGCTGGTTCTTACGCTGTTGTAGCAACTATAGACGACACTAACTATTCAGGTACAGTATCAGGGACATTGGTGGTTCAAAAAGCGGCGGCAACAGTGACTTTAGGAGCCTTATCGCAGACTTATACTGGTTCAGCGCTTGCGGCAACCGCAACAACTAATCCTGCAGGTTTGGATGTTACATTTAGCTATAGTGCTGATCCAGTTAATGCAGGGAATTATACAGCCACAGGAACAATAAATAATACAAACTATGCTGGTACGGCTAGTGATACTTTGACAATCGATAAAGCAGCTCTAACTGCAACTCTTGGCTCGCTTTCTGAAAAATACGGAGCTGATGCGCCTACTAATACTGAATGGGCGGCCACACTTACTTATAGTGCTTTTGCTGGTTCCGATACATCATCAGTGGTTGATACGAGTTCCCTTGCAGTTACATACAACGCGGTTGTTGGTAATGTGGCAAATTATACTGCGACTCCAGCTGGTTTGACGGCGAGTAACTACACGATAACCCATGCTACGGGTACTCTAGCTGTTACCAAGGCAGATACTACTGTATCATTGGATGCTCTTGCTGATTTATCATACACCTCGTCTGCGATTACGCTTGATGCTACTTCAGAGGATGGAAGAACAATTACTTATTTCGTAACTGGAGCAGCTACTGCTGTTGATAATAAAGTTACGCTAACAAGTGCAGGAGATATAACAGTTGTTGCGTATGTAGAGGGGACTAATAATTATAATGGAGCCTATGTAACTCGAACTTTCACAGTCAGTAAAGCTGCTGCAAATGTTGCTATGAGCGATGTTCTTATTGATTACGATGGTGCTGCTAAGTCCACTACTGCTACTGCAACAGACTCTTCAGGCAACACTTTGGATGTGACAATAGGGATTGTATATACTGATTCTTCTAGCGCTGTTGTGGCTTCCCCGACAAATGCAGGAACTTATACTGCTACCGCTACTATTTCAGATTCAAGATACAGCGGAACTAAATCTGCAACGCTAACAATCAACAAGGCTCAAGCTACTGTTGCCATTGCCGGGACTAGTGTTAAACATGATGGAAACGCAAAGCCAGTAACAGTTTCCGCAGTTGATTCATCTGATAATGCTATCACAGTTACCATAAATACTACATATGCCGGTTCTAGCACGGCTCCAAGTGCAGCCGGAGATTATGCAGTTGTTTCAACAATTTCTGATGCAAACTATGAGGGCACTAAAAGTGCTACTTTAACCATTGGAAAGGTGGATTTAAATGTTGCTGCTGTTTCCTACAGTGGTGCGGAACAGGTGCCGACTCTAACTCTTACGCCAAGTGATTTGTCCCACACAATAAAATACAATGGTGGTGATGTTAACCCTAAAAATGCAGGTGATTATGCAGTAGTTGTGACGGTGAATGATTCAAGGTATTCGGAAACCGTTAATGGTACGTTCACAATTAATCCTGCTACAATTACCGTAACAGCTGCAGACGCATCCAGGGTCTATGGAGATGCAAACCCAGATTTCTCTGTTTCTTATTCAGGCTTCATGGGTTCTGAGACAGTTAGCGATTTGACTACAGAAGCTACAGCAACCACAACTGCAGTAGCGACAAGCACAGTGGGAACATATGACATTGATGCCAGTGGGGCAGCTGCTGATAACTACGCTTTCGTTTATGTGGATGGAACGCTGACAGTGAGCAGGGCGGCGTTAACAATAACACCCGCTGATAAAACTAAGACTTATTTGGATGCAAATCCGGCACTCACAGTTGCATATTCTGGCTTTAAAAATAGTGAGGACAATACAGCACTGAGTATTCAGCCAACCGTAAGCACAACTGCCGATGCCAATTCCGAAGTCGGCACTTATGACATTACGGTAGTCGGGGCAGACTCTGCGAACTACACAATTGATCAAACAGCGAAGGGTACTTTGACGGTTGAACAGAAGGGCGCAACAGTAACTATTGCGAACACTTCCCAGACTTATAACGGTAGTGGTTTGGGAGTTTCGGCTACCCCGTCTATAAATGGATTGCAGGTTGATGTTTCTTACACTTTGGATGGGGTTGCAGTCACTTCTCCGACAAACGCTGGTTCCTATGCTGTCACTGCGGCTATTAATGACAAGAATTACACTGGGACAGCCAGTGATACACTTACAATTGGTAAGGCAAATGCAACGATAACTCTGGGGTCGTTGACGCCAACATACACAGGATCAGTGCTTGGAGCATCAGCTGTTACGGATCCGGCAGGACTTACAGTTGACTTTACATACTCAACAGCTGACCCGACCAACGCTGGAACATATACAGTTACAGGTACTATAAATGAAACAAACTACACAGGTTCAGCAACTTCCAATGCTTTTGTTGTCGGGAAGGCTGCCTTAACAGCGGTGGCTGATGATCTTACAAAGGTATATGGCGAAGCTAATCCAACAGCTACAATTACATATACAGGGTTTTTAGGTAGTGATAGTGCTTCGGATTTGGATACAGCTCCTGCTGCTACTGTTGTCGCTGACGCTACGAGTGGAGTTGGTGATTACGATATTACATTGGCCGCGGGTTCAGATAACAACTACACTATTACAAATACTGACGGTAAGTTGACTGTCACAAAGAAAGCATTAACTGCGACTGCAGAGTCACTTTCGAAAGTATATGGGGTAGCTGTTCCGGCAATTGGTATTGATTACGACGGTTTTGTAAATGGTGATACTGCGTCGAGTATTGATACAGCGCCTACGACAACGACTTTAGCAACGGCAACGAGTCCCGTTGTAACAGGAGGGTATGTTACTTCTGCAGTGGGCGGGTCGGATGATAATTATTCATTCAACTATGTTAATGGTGTTTTAACCGTTACCAAAGCAGCAGCAACTTTAACAATAACCGGAACTTCTCAGCAGTATACTAGTGAGCCTATTCCAGTCACCGTCACGACTAATCCATCTGGGCTTGAGTCGGGTGTTGTGGTTACATATGACGGGTCAAGTGCAGTTCCTTCAGCTTTAGGTACTTATGCTGTAGAAGCAAACTTGGTGGATCAAAATTATACAGGAACAGATTCTGGTAATTTGACAATATCGAAGGGGGACCAATCAATTACATTCGCCCACAGTGGTGATGTCTTTTATGGGGTGGCCCCAATTGATATGGGTGCAAAGTCTTCTTCTGGTTCAGATGTTTTATTATTTGTTTCAGGTCCTGCTTATGTAACAGGTGATGGTAAAATAGCTGTAACCGATATTGGAAGAGTGAATGTACTAGGATATGAGGTTGGTAGCAGCACCTGGAGTGATGGGATTTCTGCCATAAGCTTTAATGTTAAAAAACAGGCACTTACAGTAACGGCATCTGATCTTTCAAAAGCTTATGGTGATGCAAACCCAGCTTTAACATACACAATTACAGGTTATGCACCAGGTGAGGATGAGTCTGTGCTGTCATCAATCCCAGTTGTTACAACTGCAGCTGACGCAAATTCTAATGCAGGAACTCATGCTATTACATTTGCAACTAAAGCAGTTGATGGTAGTGGGCGTTATGAAGTGGTTCATGTTGAGGGTACTTTAACAGTAACGCCAGCTCCTCTAACTATAACTGCAGTTGATCAAGCTAGAATATATGGCGATGAAAACCCAGATGCCCCAGTCATAAGCGGTTTGAGAGTGCGTGAATATCACGGAATCGGGGGCGGTAAGGTCTCAGACCTCACAACAAATGAAAAGTATCCAGGTGGTTTTGATTTTCAGGCTGTTGCAGACTACTTCGAATGGCCTCAATCAGGGGATATAAACGAGAAGCCAGGTAACAAAGGTGATAACTACGGAATTGAATTGGCTGGTTATATAACGCCAGCTGAAACAGCTGAATATCAGTTCTATATATCTTCAGACGATGCTTCGGAACTGTGGCTTAGCACTGACGAAAGTGAAGGCAATCTTGTAAAAATTGCTACGGAGTCCATTTCGAATGGTGTAAGAGATTATCCAACTAATGATAGAAGGTCAAAAGTTGATGTTTATGAGTTGACCGTTACTGGTACTGCAGATGATTCGGCTGCAAGTGATTCAGCAGCAGCAGCTTTGGCGGCCGCAAAAGTATATGATGCAGATGCTAAGGCTGCAGCAGCAGCTGCTACTACAGCAAGAGACGATACGGCAGTTGCATTAGCAGCTGCTAATGAAAAGGCTGCGCAAGTAGATGCGACTCAGGCTGAAAAAGATGCAGCAGTAACAGCTGCCGCTGCTGTGACAACTGCTGAAGAGGCATTAACAACAGCCAAGACTTTAGTAGATGCGGCAAATACAACCTTGTTGAATGCAAGGGTAGCAGATGCAAATGCTTTGCTTGTAGTTGTAGACAAGACAAAAGCTCTATCTGATGCCAAAACGGGCGGTGATGCAGATGCAATTGCAGCAGCCACTGCTGAATATACTACCGCCACAACTGCTTGGGCTGCCTCTACAGCTGAAGTAACTACTGCAGAGGCTGGCCTAGCCGCGGCTAATGCTGATGTTACTGCCAAGGAGACTGCTTTAACTGAAGCTAAAGCTGCATCAGATGCAGCTGCAGCAATAGCTGCCAAGGTTGCTGCTACTGAAGAAGATATCGCAGCAGCAGCAACTGCACAGACTGCAGCAGATACTGCAGCAGCAAACCTGTTGACAGCACTTCAAAATCAAGTTGATGCCGCGACTGCACTAGCCACGGCACAGGCTACATATGATGCAACTACTGCGGGAACCGCAGCAGTTTTTGCTGGACAGATCGCAGCTGATATTAATGCAAAAACAGAAAACAGTAACGCAGTTACTGCGGTTGCTGACGGGGGTGTAATTACTATTACAGCCAAAGAGGTTAACATGCCAATTACAATCACAGCAACTGCTTCTAACAAAGCGGCTGTCGAGGCGACATACTATGTTGAAGGGGATGAACTTCCTGAAGGAAAAGCAGTAGGCGATGTTAAAACACCAGCAGTGGCTGGAGGTGAAGACGACACTCTAAAAGTTGTTGTGGAGACAACGACCGCAAGCGCAGAGGGGGTCGCGCAAGTCACGACTGTAACTATCTCAGGAAGGATCGAAACGGGTGATTCGCTGAAGTTAAATATTACTGGCGGTCGGAACGAAAATGTTTCCGAGTTCATTACGCTAGTTGCAGGTCAATCATACTACGTGAAGGCCTTGATGAAGGAAGGTGGCGGCGGTGATAACTTCGCTGTAACTTGGATTAAGAAGGGTGAAGCTGCCCCGGCTGCGGATGCGCTGCCAATTCCTGGTGATGTTTTAACTCCTGCAAGTTCAATTACATATACATATGCCGGATTAAAACTAGACCAAACGGCAGGTGATTTAACTACACTTCCATCAGGAACCATTGACGTATCGCCAACTTCAAATGTTGGAGACTATGATATAGTCATCGGGGGCGCTGAATCAGCCAATTATGATATTACACATGTAAATGGTAAGTTAATTATTAATCCTGCCACATTAACGGTAACTGCCGCTAACAAGGAAGTATTCGAGTCATTGGCACTACCAGAGCTCACATATGCATATACCGGGTTCTTAAATGGTGAGGATGAAACAATAGTCACAACTCACAGCTCTATTTCAACTGATGCTGATAATTCTGTACCTGGCGATTATGCAATTGTTGTTTCTGGAGCAGTTGCCCCGAATTACACAATAAACAATGTTAACGGCAATATGAAAATAAAGACCGTTGGCAAGGCTAAGGTAACAGGATTGGCAGTCAGCAAGGCTAATGCTCTTGAAGGTGATGAGGTAACATTTACAGCAACAGCCACTGGCGATCTCCTCACTTATGAATGGTTTGTGGGTTCGGATAAGGTAGAGGGTGTAACGGGTAATACTCTCACCTTGAATGATGTTACACTTGATCAGGCAGGAAGAGTTCAGGTTTTTGCATCAAACTTTAAGGGCAAGGCAAGAAAGCTGGGTAGACTCAAGGTTTCTGAAAGATTAAACCAAGTCTTTCTTGTTGTAGGTGATGATTCGGTCCCAGTTCAAGGTGCTAACGATAATCATCCTGACTATGTGAAGGATATTGAATTGAAGAAATTACTCGAATCACAGGGTTACTCAGTGATTATGCAGGGAGCAGGATATCCTGAAAATAAAATCGATCCACGTCACGCAGCATTTGTTGTTATTTCGTCAACGGTGACTGATTCTGCTCAAGTAACTAGTTATAAGAATACAACTGCACCAATTATTAATATGTCTGGTTCCTTCCAAGATGATTTGGGTTTTGTAGGGAATGTAATTCTTACAGGAAGCACTGTATCGGGGTCAGAAGCAGAATTATACGTTGAGGGAGATGAAATTCCTGAAGGTAAAGCTATTGGTGATGTTAAAACTCCAGCAGTGGCTGCATCAATTAACATTGTTGATGCGTCACATCCTTTGGCTGGAGGTTTAACTGCTGGATCACAGGAAATTGCAACTGTGGGGCAAGCCATAAATTGGGGCATGCCAAATGGTAATGCAAATGTGATCGCAACTATTGGTGATACTGATAAGGCTGCAATTTACGCCTATGAAGTTGGTGTCGGAATGGGAGGTGGAATTGATGCGGCAGGTCGTCGCGTTCATCTGCATACAACGACAGATGGTCTTGCGACTGCAACAACAGCTAGCTCTAGTTTGATTAGTGCTGCAGTGAATTGGGTTATGGAGTTTGATATACTCGCATCCGGTGGTGATTTGGATTTGGTTGAAGGCGAATCACTAGTTTTGGATGGACGTGCAGTAGGCGAAAACATTGTTGTACAGTGGTACAAGGATGGAGTTGCCATCGAGGGTGGGGCCAGCCTTGATCTTGGCGTTCTTGAACAGGGTGATTCCGGTACTTACACGATTAAGGCAACAGATCCAGATGCTCCATGGGTCAAGCGATACAAGGAAATTAGCTATGTTGTATCCGTAAGCAAAAGAGGCCCTGAGGCCGTGCTGGTAACATCATCCAGCGACTTGACCGCAAGTGATGCGATCATCAAGAGCAAGTTGGAGGGTAAAGGTTACTATGTCATACAATCTGACGCAGCTGATACTTATGCAACAGATGTAGAAGGGAAGATGCTCGTGGTGATTTCTCCAAGCGCAGCTGCATCTGGTGAGATTGTATTCAATAATACAGGGTCAACGACTGGAGCGTATTTTGCTACAACCAAAGAATTTGGCGATCAAGTTGAATTGGGATTGAATAATCGGTTGATTGACAGTTTGTCTTTCGAATATTTCGGAGATTTCACAGCTGATGGAGATGAAACTGCGATTGCAAGAATCTATGCAAACGACGGGGATAGCACTGGAGCGGCCAATAAACCTGGTACTTTACTTTATGAAAGCGATTCATTCACGATTGCGCCGGGCTTTAACAGTGTTATGATTGGTGGATTGTTGTTAGAAGCGACCGACTCAATCACTTGGACTGTTGATTTCAACGGTGTAGGAGATGTAGAAGGAAATAGAGCTGGTTTAATTTTCTATAATCCTCCATCTGTTGGTTCAAGCGATGATGATTTCTGGGTGAATAATTCGAACACCAGAGAGGTTATTTACAGCAACAATCATGGTTCAGTTTATGAAGCTTATTACAAGAGCGGCAGTGAATTTGGTGATCAGATTCGTCTGAGCTCAACGAGCGCGATGAGTGAACTAAGTTTTGAAGTCTACGCAGAAATCAGTAATGCCCCAAGTGAGGCCACAGCTAAACTTCGTATTTATGCGAATGATGGTGATGCCTATCTTACTACAGATACAAAGCAGCCAAGTACATTGTTGTTTGAAAGTGAGAGTATTGCACTGAAAGAAGGTTATCACACGTATACGGTATCAGACATTAATGCAGATTTACCTAGAGACATTACTTGGACAGTAGAGTTTGGGGGAGTTACCGG
>PBNV01000001.1 GCA_002723345.1 Rhodospirillaceae bacterium | reverse complement strand
CTAAATCACCGTCATTAGTAAACTTAGCGATATTATTCATAGGCACTCCTACTGCATGTGTAAAATTACCCCCAACATAAAAACCGCCAGAGGGGTCAATTTTTATGTCATGAACTACACCATTAATTCCCTGATTAAAATTTACAGAATTATCTAATTGGCCAGTTTCTGGATTCAATATTGCTATTGATGGACTATAGTCATCACCAATAAATAGAAAATCCCCTCCAATAATGATTCTCCCATCACTCATTATTTCTACCGAGTTAACCGGTCCATCAGGGCCAACCCCTATGTCGAAATTTATATCTAACTTACCTTCTCCGGTTAATCTAGCGACAGAATTCCTGCTTTTACCATCAATCTCGCTGAAATCCCCAACAACGATTACACTACCGTTTTGATCTAAAACCTTTAGGTCAATAATTTCCCCACTAACTCCGAGTCCTGGTTGAAAACTTTCATCTACAGAACCGTCATAATTAATCCTAACTATACCTTTACGTGGTTTTCCATCATAGGAAGTAAATCCTCCACCAGCTATCAATTTGACTGTATCATTGTCTAATACTGATATATCAACCGCATTTACAAAATAATTTGCACCCAAACCTACGTTAAATTCATCATCAACTGTCCCATCGTTGTTAAGTCTTTGTATTCGATTGATTAACTCACCATCTATGGAAGTAAAATCACCTACCACGTAAATCTTTTCCTCTTTTTGCACTTCCAAAAGTGCCCCTGAATCATATTGAGAATCCTGTATTACTAAATCATATACATCATTATTAATATCAGGTTGGAAAGCACTTCCAACAATATCACCAACTGCGCCTCCCGCAGGTTGATCATCATCAAGTATTGTAATTGTAGTCCAATATTGAACGCCTAAATGAGATCCAGGTTTTATCAATTTTTCCTCTTCCTGATCTTCTCCGTCTTCTCCGTCTCCTCCGTCTCCTCCGTCTCCTCCGTCTCCTCCACCATCATTTTCTATTTGCTCTTCTGAGTCTCTAGCAAAATCATCAAATTCTGTTTTCAAGCTATACAATACAATAACAAAATCTTCATTAAATTCTGCAATATCATCGTCTGCAATTTTGAACTCAATAAGCTTAGGATCCAAATCGTCTGCTGCCCAGCTAAGTTTTCCCGTTACAACCCCAAAATCCTTCATTTGCGGCTCAGCGGTCATTGGTAGACTAAAAGAAGGAGTAAACAATCTTGCCCCGAATGGCGAAGCAACATCGGATCCAGGATTTAGTATCCTCTGTGGCAAACTTAGCCGTGAATGCATTGGCTGCTCAAAGTCGCCAAAATTATCACCAAAAGAAAGTGTAGACGGGCTTATTCTGGGTTCATCTCCCGGCAACAGAAGATATTTAATCCCAGTATTATAATCATCACCATTTGAGGCCATTAAGTTATTGGCTTTAGGAGTTTCATTAACCCAATTTTCTCTTGCATCATCTACGAACATTCCTCTATTGGGGCCAAGCATATAGCCAACCTCGACACTTGCATCATAAGGGAGCGCCCTCATTACAGGTATAGAAATCAATCTGTATGAAGGGTGATCAAATTCCTCTTGTGTTCTTACACCAAAATCCGCCTCACTCCTCTTATATCTTGCCTGCATGAATGAGAAACCCCTCCGTCTACTTCCGGGAGCATCAGGCCATGGCTGTTGTTCCCATATCACATCAGTGTCTGGCCCTGAAATATCATTAATTCTCAATGTTGAACGAAATTTAGTTGTGTGCAAAACTGGCTGTATATTTTCAGATTCCCCTTCAACAGCTCTTGGATTTGATAATACTAATTCAACCATTGTGAACGGAAATGCCTGCCCATCAAAATTTGGTAATAATTGCACCTCAAATTTCTTAGACATTTCAAAATCCCTAAATGTCAACGTACCCTTTAAAGGGTTGATAACTGTTCCTATAAAATCTTGCCCTACTTTTGCAGGCACTCCTGGCTTAAAAGTAGATTCGATATCGGCATTTTCTACAATAGTGTCAGGCAACCTTCTAGAAAATGTTACTCCACCTATCTCAAGTTCGCTTAAATCTTTTCCTCCCCTAATCTCATAATCTACCTGTACTGCGCCCTTTGCACCAAGACCTCTAGTCACTAGTATTTCTGCAGTTTCGTCAAATTCAGAGGTTATATAACCTGCTGAAGCGAACTGAAAAGTCCCAGACTCCCCACCATAAATATTAACTGTCGTTGTTTTAAGAGCCCCTAATACTAAACCATTAATCGGATTTGTTAACTTAATTTGAAAACTTTCAATTGGTTCATTAATCGAATCATTAACAATATCAATTGAAAAACTTTTTCCTCCCTTTTCTCCATCCTGCCAACTCAGTGTACCGTTTGTTGCAGTATAATCTAGATTACCCGCGGTCAATGGTGTTATTTCATAGTCAACTGATACTGCTCCTGCACCACCACGTTCACGGTTTATTGTAACAGTTAAAGACTCCTCATTCTCATCGACGGAATACTCACTCGCAGCGAACTGAGCTAGACCTGAACCGTCGGCCTTAATCGAATGCAGCGAAAAAATGAATAGAGAAAGGGTTAAGGCGCACTTAACCGCCAAAAATCTATTCATCAATTTCAAAATAAAAACTTTCATTTATTTATAATTATAAAGACTCAACTTAATCCGCCTCAATCAAGGCGCTACCGCTCTGAAATAAGCCGCCCCTGAACTAGTATCAATTTCGTTTATTAATTCTGCAATGCCATCTTTTCCCACAATGACGCTACCGTAAGGTGACCAACTACTTAAATCTACAGATTTTTGTATATTATATTTATGTCCAGGAACTCCCCACAGTCGGAGATTATGCCCATTTTTGCCAGCAATCATCCCGATTGAAGCCTTTAAACTAATAGGTAATTTCAAATTATCAACCCAAGCAGAGTCAGCACCAATATTATTTGCAAAATCTTTTTCATATTTCCAAGTAAGTTGATGAGTACCTTGAGTAAGATTAAATTCATATTTATTCCATTCCACTTGACCAGACCATTCTTCAATTATTCTTCCGTCTATCAAAAAAGTTAGCTTATCCCAATTTAATTCAGAATCCACTTTAACATAGAAAGACCCCTTACCGTTATTACTATCAACAGATAAAGATACTTCACTCACTTGACTATTGGATATTTCACCAGATTTTAAAGAAAAACCTCCATCATACGATACCTTATTTTGCACAAACCAGCCATTAGACTTGTCCGTTATCCATGGTAGTCGAGCTAAATCACCGCTTTCAAAATCGTCAGACAAACTTCTAATAGAAAACCTTGCCTTAATGTTAGTATTATCAGTAATAGTTAAATTTATTGGATTATCCAAAGAATTAATTGAACCTCCCCATCCTGAAAAAACATAGCCTTCATATGGAGCTGCAATCACATCCAATTCTGAATCTTTGGCATATAGCCCATATCGGCTCCCATCTTTTTCCAAGAAAGGAAGATTTGGAGACTTAACTAAACCGTTTCCATCATCATCCACAACAAGCTTGAATACATCCTGCGAAGAGAATTCAGAAGAAACTCTAATTTCGCCATTACCGCCACCAAAACCATCAACTGCAATACTTACAGTGGCACCTTTTAGCAATGCTTGGTCAATCCTACTAAAACCTGGATTACCATCTAAATCTTTTAAGTTATTATCATCATCATTTGAATTGATCAAAGACAAATCTGACATACGATTTCCTTGATACATGCCCATAATAGTATCCACTTTAGTGTTTACTGTCCGTATATTCAAAACTCCATCGTATGGAGCTGTAAAAGTCCACCAAACAGAAGCTCCACCTTCATTTCCCGCATGGTCAGGCTCACCAACTTCTTTTGTGGCTTTCCCAGTATTAACTACATTTGATTCCCAGTTACTGTAAAATATGTTAATTTGACTATCTTTGGCAGGAATTTCAGACAAAATTACTTTACGCTTACTTAAACTATCCAAATTATATGCACCAGAACTCAATGCATTTCCATTCAACTCAATGTACAGATCACGTTTATCATTAACTTCATTTAGTAATGAAAATTCGTCCATTTTTCCATTAGCAACAATTAACTGCCAATTTAGCGGTTCTGCATTACCTAGATGATCATTTGGCACATCTGGCGCTTTATAGTCGATTTCCATTATAGTTGGTTTGGAAATATTATTTGAATAATCAATAGCCACTATCTCGACATGGTTAATCCCGTTCTTTAGCAATAGTGGAACCGACCAATCTTCAGCACCTATAGCCTGAACAGCGAAACCATCATTAACTCTGACTTGAATCTCTTTTATACCTGATGAGTTAGGATCAGGATCTATAGCATTGCCAACTATCTCAATTCTCTCATTTGTCGTCACTAATCCATTGGGGGGATTCTTGACAATAAGATAAGGTGGATTATCATCAACTATTCCACCAATTTCAGCTCTTAACCTTATGTAACCTAAATTATTTTCAGATTGGCTAGCAACAGCAATTCTATATGTCTTACCCTTCGTTGCATTAAAATACGCATAACTTTCACGTTGACCATCAATAGGTAGATTTGCCGCAAGTTCAATTAATTCATCGAATTCTGCCCCATAGTAAACAGATACAACGCCTTGAATATCGCTACCTGATAAATCTACAATAGCTCTTCCAGTACTTGAAGGTGACCAATTCCACCAAAGTGATGCTGCAGGATTTTCCGTTTGCGAATGATTTCTTTCTCCAACCTCTATCGATGCAAAATTATTAAATGCCTCAACTAAACCGCCTTCATTTGGCAACTTGATAGCATCGGAAAAATTATCATTTAATGGTATTGGGACAATTTCATAATTTATAACGCGAACCAATTCTTTTTTTCCAGGCGCATCAACCAATAGAGTAACCTTCAACTTCCTAGGCTGGTCGGGAAGCTTCATAAAATAGGAATATATATTATCACTCTTCAAAAGATCGGGAGCATCTCCGTCATTATTAAAATACAAATTATTCCCATCATCTTTAATTCCTATAACTGTGGCATTCTGAACCGGCTCACCATCAATTACTGTCACAAAAAATTGTTGATCATCCCCCGCTAGAAGCATAGATCCGGATGGTGGAGATATTGAAATTTCCATGTTACCATCAGGTATTTTTTCAGACATACCATCAAGCGCACTGTATGCATTTAATCTTCCCGAAGTCTGAACGAAACCTTCTAATGAAGGAAGTACATCAACGCTACCCAAAATTTGCTCTCTAATTTCCAAATTACTCCAATCAGGTTGCAAAGACCTCATTAAAGCCAGAACTCCTGCTACATGTGGAGCAGCCATACTGGTTCCGTCTTGAAATTCATAAGCGACATTAGATTCTGATGCTGTCGAATAGATCTCCACACCAGGAGCAGCTAAATCAACACTAACAAAACCATAATTTGAAAAGTTGGCTAATTCATCTCGCCGATTTGAGGCAGCAACTGAAATAATACACTCAAGTTCATACCCTGCAGGGTAAGTTGTTAACGTATCTGTATCCGTAGATTCATTACCGCTAGAACATGAAAACATTATTCCGGCTTCTCCACCCGCTGCAAATGCTTCAAACATTGCTTGCGAATAATTATATCCTCCAAAACTGCAATTCACCACTGTCGCTCCCTCCGATATTGCGAAATCTATACCAGCAAGTTGTGCTGAATTACTAATTCCATATTCCCCTCCCTTAACCCCCATCAAACTGACATTCCAAGCAACACCGACATGTCTTCCCTCATCATTCGCAGATGCACCAACGGTTCCAGCTACGTGAGTGCCGTGCCCCACATTATCCGTCAAATCTCCGTCATTTGATTCAGGATTGATTCCGTTTATATTGTCTACAAAGCCATCATTATCATCATCTCTACCGTTATTCGGTATTTCGTCTTCATTTATCCATAGTTGATTCTTAAGATCCTGATGGGTGACATGAAGCCCTGAATCCATAATTACTACAATAACATCGTCACTACCAACAGTAATATCCCAAGCCTCAGGCGCATCTATATCAGCATCAAAAATTCCTCCATTTGCACCAGAATTATTTAAACCCCACAAATCTTCAGAAATATAGGCTGAATCACTCGGTTTCTTCGTGTATTTATCAACTGCATCATACTCAACGTATTTTACCGAATCTAGACTCGATAATAAATTAATCTTATTAATTAAATTCTGCTTTATCTCGGATATTTTGTTTGCATCTATTTCGACATGGTTAACCTCGACTAAAACCAAGCCGGGCAAAAAACTAAACTCCTTTTTAATAATTACATCAAGATCTTCTATTTCTAATTTAAAATCGGATAATTTTTTCTGGTTATTAACTCTTACTAATAAATGTGATGGGTGAACGATAGATCCATTGTCTATGCTAAAAGCAGATATCCCTTTGAATTTGGGTAAAAGATGATTTTGATTATCTATGGCAATTATTTTTGCCGCAAATAGCATTGTAAAAAGATATAAGCATCTTTTTAAAATAGACGGCATACGGCTATTTAAATTTGTTCTCGAAAAAAGTGTCATCGATAATTAATTTATTCTATATACAGCACTCGATAAAAACTTGCATCTCTTTTGTTAGATAGTACCTCCTTGTGATTAATTTCTCTCACGATGTATTCATCATTAAAATACTCCGTAAGCAATTTCCATTCTGAATCATTCACTTGCTCTTTATACTCGATACGGTAAAGGCTTGAAGGTAAACCCATCCATTTAATGTTAATTTTGTTTCCTTGGCCGATGCTAACACTGGCTATTTTCGGTATGCCATTTCCAAATGGCGACAGATCATACCCATTTGCAATTCCATCTTGATCGCTATCAAAAGAAATACTCTGCCTGAAGGATCTATTCACACGAATTGTCTTATCAGTACCATCTATGTATAACGGCATTGAACTATTGTGACCGGGATATTCTTTTACCCATCGCAATTTACCGTTGTACATTCCATCAATCTCATCTGCTGGAAGATTAGATCCAGCAAAATACAACTTGAATCCTTCCTTTATTGTTAGAACAGGTATATTTCCATCCTTGATGTCATCTTTAGTCAAACCTGAAAACTCTAGGTAGTCTACATATAAAGCATTTTCACCTTCCTCACTCCCATGAAATTCAAATTTACTTAACTTACCATTCCGCAATATCAATTTCCCAAGTGCGGCATTGTTTTGAAAACCTTTAATTCTGACTCCAAGATCATCCGAATTCCAATCAATCGACTGATTTACAAAATCACTAGCTGTCGCAATAATAGTTGTTCCCAAAAGATCCCCTGAATTGGGTTTTTGCTGCATAACAACACCGCGTCCAACACTAATAATATTCTGTGCGTTAACACCTCCATCTGACAATACATTGGAAACATTCAACACAAGTTGAGATCCAATGGTATTGGTTTGAAATCTCATCTTTAAATTCTCAGTATTCAATAAAACTGACTCACCTGTGTTAATATTGCCATTCTGTAACACCAGCTGGTTAGCCTTGATATCCAGAGTAGCATTCAAATCAATCTTTCCACTATTTTCAACGTAATCAGAATCAATGAACAAATCTTGAGCATGCGTTGAACCCTTATTTACCCAAGTTTTATATGGACTTGGCCTATCTGTTCCAAATTTAGACTGCCCAGGAATTCTCACTGAAGCATAATTTGTAAAATGTTTCAGTTCCGGAGCAACTTGAATATTCCACTCTGCCTGACCTGCTGTCTTACTAAAAATACCACTACCTAGAAATGTTTCCTTACCTAAATTCAAATCTCTGTGAATTGACAGACTGTTAGCATTAACAGACAACAATTCGGTGATATTCATAGGATCCTTAAAAGCTACCGTCTCACTATTAACTCTCAAATCTGTCACCGTCACCGGAATTTCGGTATTGAGATAAGCATCGATTACTAGAAAATGATAATGTAAATTAACTGTAATTTCAGCAGAAGGGTCTTCAACAGATCCAGGAAATATCTTTCCCCTACTTATTAAATTAGTTCCTGTAGTCTTGTAGTTATTAGCCCAAGTCACACTGTAAGATTCCACACCGCCAGTAAATCTCTGAACAGTTTCCTTAACAATATTTGTAATAACTAAAAGTCCATTCGTACTTCCCAAATTAAGACTCAGATTTTGTGAATCCAAGACAGCATTCGTACTACCAATTAGATGATCTGTTTCAATTCTTATACCACCTTCAGCCCTAATTCTCGCATTCCTAAGATCTAAATTTTTGGCCTTTATACTCACCAAGCCCGACTGAGTTTTGTTGTTATTATTTTCAAGATCTGGGCTCGGCAACTCTGAAAAAGGGATTCTGGATACAATGTTTGTAATACGAAATCCATAATATGAATCATTAAATGTTGTCGTATCCTGTTCACCTCTAGCAAAATCAAAAAAACTAGGCTCATATCTGCCCGGCACACCATCTACATATTCTTCTGGTTTGTACCTAGTAACAACAAAGTTTTGAGGCATTCCAAAATCAGTACTTGCAGTTTCTCTAGAGTTAACTAGTAGACCATTTGCCCCATATCCTATGTTAGGGTGCTCATCTATTATATAGATTGATCGCGTCTCATTAGCCCCAGCAATAACATTTGTTATCCCTTCTGGAACAGTAAAACCAGCGACTGCTCCGTAGAAAAAGCGCTCTGGGTTACTCCTTGCTGGTGCATTTATTGGCACAAATTTCGAATCAANNANTANNTTATCAGAACCAGTATTCTTCANCAAAATCCCTTGATATGTCTCATGATAATCATCTCCTATTTTTACAAAATCCTCTCGAAANGACGACTCATACCCAACTCCTGCAATTNCACCATCCCAAATGGCATATTGACCATAAGGAGGTGAATACTTACCGGTTAANGCATAAGGAGAAGCTATCTCTTGCCAAAGTAAACCGTCTGGTGCTGAAAAAGAGTAATAATCNCCAAATCCAAAAACGTTGGCAGGAGTTGAACCGTTGTGAGCAGAACCAACCCTTAAACCCCAAAATACATCCCGCACTCCCCAATCCTGTTTCACAAGCAGAGTACCNCCACCAGNTGGATTTGATGAAAATCTTCTTTGCTGATAAGGNCCTGTCGAACCGTTAAGATAATTTAAATTGTACCCCCAGGCTANTGGCNTACCAAAATCATCAAGCCCATTTGGATGTTCGAAATCAGGACCGGATTTTATTTCNACCCCTCCTCGTGATAAAACCACATTATCGCCATGGATGGCTAGCACCCCAGCATTTTCAGCTGAGATTAAGCCCTTGTTAACAANACTTTCAGAATTTATTNNAATACTACCAGTGGANAATTCATCAGNTATACTNACAATTTTACCAGTAGAATGATTATNNAANNCTTTCGCTTTCTTCGGCTCAAAATCAACACCNTGATTTTCAGTTTTAAAAGTGCTGTATTGAAAATCCTTTCTAATATTAATTGTTCCAGAATTTGTGAAATACTTTGTNTTGAAAAAATAAAATGGAACATTNTCGGGAGTNCCCGCCTCGATGAGCCCACGGTTTTCAACTCTTTCTGCATTNACATANGGAGCNTCTTCCAAAATNGAATTATTAACCCATNNAGAACCTTGAGNACNATCTCCACCGGNTTTTGNACTCTGACCAAACACAGAAACAAAGACACCACTGAATGCTATGCCCANGAAAAGACACTTTGAACATCGATATAATTTANTTANGTTTACCATTTTTGTGCCTCTTTATTCNCCCGAATATATTTGATTTTCNAAATCTTTAATCGTTTGGCTATTNGGAAACACCATAGGTTCNCTCATTGAACCATCATAATGNCCCCAAACCCANCCAGGTGACTGGTTCTCTTCGTTTAAAAAGTAAGTNGGATCAAGCTGCCAATGTAATCCGATTTTATTAAAGCTNAAATTTAAATTNCCTGCAGCTTGAATTACTCCAGGTCCATTTAAACCGATTGTTTGCAAACCATTAATCGCATTATTATTTATCGCNACAGCTCCANCGGTATTAGTAGACGTAACTGTNGGCGGCGCATTTATTGCTGTGAATACAATATCAGGATTGGTGAAAAATTTTACAAATTTACCAGTTTTGCGAACACTATTTTCCACNTAATCCATCTCATATGTGTATGAAGGTAANGCAGCATTAGTAAGCGCTTGTGCTGANCCAGGGATAACATAGGTAAAAGTTTGATTTTCTAAATTTGGAAATTTGTAATTTTTTATGAATCTATCCGGAGAATAATTAGTAGTCACTAATGAATCTCCCTGCATTTTTAAATACCTAATTTTATCTATTCCACCGAGCAACAAAGAATTTGTCTGAAGAACTATTGGATATGCAAGATAAGCATGATTTGTACTTGCCCAGACCTCATCTTCCATGACCCCAACAAAATTAGTTATCGCTGCCCCTCCCGCACCCAAACCGCCGCCTTGACCCGGCAAAGCACCCCCTGGATTAGCCAAATTATTCGTATCTGTTATCATGTTGGTCAAGACGTTAACTTTTTCGAATTGCATCTCAGTAAAATGGTAACCGACTACATTTCCAGCGGCACCACCTCCTTGGCCTACTCCACCACCCTGACCTAATCCTCCGCCACCTATATTTGCACTTCCTGTTGGCAGAATAATTATTTCACCATGCGGATATTTATCATTAACTACAGTTGTATTATAATTCGTAGTTGTCGGCACAGAACCAATCACACTCCATAATGGCGCCTTGGGAACTACTTCCCAGGATCTATATAATATTTCAGATTTTTCAACTGGAACATGTATATTCGTAATTACATTCGCAAATACATAATCATAACTAGGTTTAAATGTTCTAAATTTATTGGTAAGATAAACTAAAGTAGGNGGTTGACCGACTGGCGTCCACGGGAAATTTGTTAAATAGGGAGTAATATTTGTTGTCCACCCCATCTCCCAATTTATGTTTGTTTTTAGAATAACCAATGGAGGCACCGTTAAATTAGTATAATTTGGCCCCCACCATTGATTAGTTAAAATAAATTGTTGAAAAGCAATTGGTGAATTAGTTTCTGATTCTTTTGAAAAATAACGTAAATCAATACTAAATATCGCAGGATTTGTTAAATTAGGTTGATTTGTCACCATTTGATAAGTGTTAGGCGGCAAATTTTCTACATTAAAATTATCTTTTCTATAGAGATATCGATAACCGCCTATATCATCACGAGTAGGAGCTACTAGATATTTACCTTCATCCAATCTTGGAACTCTATTATCAGCAGTTCCAGCCAAAGTCATCAATGACTTTGTTACATCCAATGGAAATGGTTGAGCATTAGTCCCACCCAAAACAGCCCACGATATTAAATTACCATTTAAATATTTACTTGGCCCGTAACTTATTGGGTCCCAGTTACGCAAAACTACACTGCCAAACTCCAGCTGGAATGCATTGTCTTCTGCATTACCTAATCCCATGAAGCTAAATAATTCAGCTAAAGCGTAAGACTTTATATCCAGTATTCTATCATTATATGCCCTTGCATGAAAACGGTCAGGGCGAACTGGATAGTTCCATAAATTATTTTCTTCCGCAGAAGAAGGGGGATAATTCGTCTTTATTGAGGAAGCCGAAGGAATTGAATTTAGAATATCCATTCCCTTCTCTATGGCGACAACTCCATTTGAACCAAAATAATTCAGAAATGATTCATCATATGAATAGGTTACAATCGGAGAGTTCCAGCGGTATTCTTCTCCAAGGTTATTAACAACTACACGATTAGTTCCGTTGGCCAATGTGAACGCATTGGTATAGTTCACGCCAATACATAAAATACTGGCACATAAATAAAATTTTGTTCTAACTAGAAAATTCAACATAGGACTAACGGATCTTTTTGATCCTGTAAAAGTTCACATCCCCAACCGAACGCAGTGAAATTCCTGTTTCACTTTCAGATGCCAAAACAGGTTCACCAACATTTATCCAACTACCATTTAAATTGTTAGAGTTCTGAAGTTGATATACAGCACCAGGCTTAGCGTTCCATTGTAACCTTTGGCCATCTTCTAAATTAAGTAATTCCACAGTTAACTTATCACTGGCATCTGACGGATCTGTACCAGCCANAAACTCTTCTTGGTTTGTTGCCCCATCACCATCACTATCTTGTTCTGGGCCTGGCCAATTATTTCTTTCAGAACCGAAATAAATTAACTGCCAGTCGTCAGGCAGCCCGTCGTTGTTATAATCTTTTCCCCAAGTTTTATTAAATCCATATGAAGAAATTTCAGAACGTCTTCCGTCTTTAGCTATATANGCTACTCTAAACGCATATTCGCTACCGGGCCTTAACCCTGGCCACAAAACATAGTTATTACTAAAANTTTTTGGATTAACTTGATCGCCAATATATAGCTCATAGTGCGAAATGTTCATTCCGTTCATTTTTGGCCATGAAACAAACATTTCAGTCTGGCTTATTGGATTGACAAAAATATCAGCAATTTTAGGCAATAATTCTTCTTGTGCATCTTTAGCAACAAATCTTTGTGCTACTATATCAAATCCGCTTTTTCCAATCCGAGGAGTTGACCAAGCTACAATATACTTACCTTGGGAATTAGATAATGTCGGATGTATTTGAGAGTGGTCCTGATAAGTATTCACGATAATTTCAGAGGCCGATAAGCGGCCGGTGGAATCAATAAATCTAGCTAAAACACCCTCTCTGGATTTATCTTGTCCCAAGCTGTTCCAGACTAACATTGCACCAGAATTTCCACCCTCTATTTTTGGGGCAATTTGATCTCCTTTCAGTCTCAGATTTGCTAAGCTAGTGTCAGATAAAGGCTCAAAATTTAAACGAAAACTACGTACTGCAATATCCCATCTATCTTGTTTGTTTTCTAAATTTAGTTTTTCCCAGGCAACAGCCACACTATCACCAGTAACAGCCACATCAGGATTTGCATTAATTCCCTCAGGAGACAAAATCTTTTCATCACTTAATGCTTCCCCTTTAGCCGAAAAAATTCTTCCTACAATGTCTAATGAATTCTGACTTTGTTGTTGATCTGAGACCCAAATCGCAGCAAAACCTCCCTCTGGCAATGCAGCAACTTTCACCTTATGCTGATTACCTTTGTTAAATTGATTCAAACGAAAAGGCTTTCCTAATAATTGCCCATTCTCGCTGATGATCCTTGCAGAAACCCCCTTGTAACTTCCGTCCGCAAGATAATCTGTCCAAGCTACAACTGCTGACCCATCTTTTAAAACGACTAAGCTTGGTTCTGTTTGCTCGCCAGAATTTGCTGATGTAATTAACTGTTCTTTTTCTATGAATAANCCCTGAGAGTTCATCACCCGGTAATAAACACGATGAAAACCACTAGCGCCTCCCTCCCAAACAAAATAAGCACCTCCATTTGACATTACTCCTACATGTGGCTTTTCTTGATCCCCTTCAAGTATACTGTTGATCCTTATGGATGAACCTATAGGATTACCGGATGAATCAAGCCTTTGTGTCGATANTCCATACCCAAAAGGGTCTGAAGAATTATCCTGCCACACAACGAANCCCCCATTTGAACCAATTGATATACTAGTTCCTATTTGATCTCCAACAAGCTGCCCAGAAATATTATACTCATTTCCATTTGGTATATAAGTGGTAGTTGCATTTAAATGAGAATTAAATAAACACGAGTAGGCAAATGCAAATAATGTTAGTAATTTGNCAACTCGATCAATTCTTATTTTTTTTAATTTCATTAACTAAAGCCTCTTTACCATTTTTAAAGTCTCAACTATTTGAATAAGACACTCTGACGTGACTCTTGCAAAGTAATTAACATAGAATTGAAACCCCACTTCTCGTAGAGCTTTTCCAATTGAGCGGAGTCCTCAAAACCTTTTCTCAATGAATCCAGTTCCGGTTCTCCGGGTAAATCCANTTTCAANGCCACNAGCNCTTGGTTTCGGCGAACGNCTTNNTCCGANGCCGCCANNGCCTCNCGNTGTTTTTCNCGCNTCACCTCAGCCAANCGNTNGTAAATNCNNTCCACACTGCCAAANTCGTTNAGCAGCGNNGCCGCCGTCTTNACNCCGATNCCNGGCACNCCCGGTATATTGTCCACCGCGTCTCCAACCAGACTCAGCCAGTCAACGATCTGGTGCGGTTGCACTCCGGTCTTGGCTTCGACAGCGGCGGCATCCATGGGTTCGCCGGTCTTGTCGGCCGGGTTCAACATCTTCACTTGGTCATTGACCAATTGAAAGAAGTCCTTATCCGAACTGGCAATCGCCACCTGGAAGCCTTCCGTCTCAGCCCGCTTGGCCAACTGACCGATACGATCATCCGCCTCGACACCATCGTCGCAGATTGAGGCGATGCCGTTGGCCTCAAGGTACGCCACAATTTCATCGAGCTGTACCTCCATTTCGTCCGGCATGGGATCGCGCTGGGCCTTGTAATTGTCCAGCCCCTCCACCCGATCTTGATCGAGGCCCCCGTCCCAAACCACCGCTGTGTGGCTGGGCAGAAAACCGGCCTCGAGTTTCTCGAGCATCTTGATGAAACCGTAAATGGCATTGGTCGGCTGACCAGACGGCGACGACAGACCACGGATAGCGTAGAACGCTCGGTAGGCGAACGCGTGCCCGTCTATGATCAAAAGTCGCATCTGCTTTTCAGCTTCGGCCAATTGTTTCCTGACGCCTTAGTTTCCGGCCGCTGTCTCGAGTACCGGATCCTGAGTCGGGCCGGAGTTCGGGTCGTACGGCCAGTTGTCCTCGGTGTGGATCGGATTACCCGCCGGGTCGATGATTCGCGGGCTCACAAAAATCATAAGGTTCTTTTTCTCGGTGTTGGAACGTTCGCTGCGGAACAAGCGACCGAGGAAAGGAAGGTCACCCAGCATCGGCACCTTGTCCTTCACTTTAACCACGTTCTCGGCAATCAGGCCACCAAGAACGAGTGTTTGACCATCCCAAACATGAACAGATGAGGTAATGTAGCGTACACGTATACTTGGCAAAGCCAACGGCTGCTGCAAGGCTTGCGACACCGTATTACCCACACCAGCGATTACCTGATTCTGGAATGGAGCCTCCTCGTACCCGAGGAACTCGGTTATCTTCGGAATAACAGTTAAGTGGATAGTATACCCATCGGATGCCACATAAGGAATAACGTCCAGAGTGGTACCGAACGGCATTGTCGAAGTTTGGTAGTTCTGTGCAGCTGATCCAAAGCCAGCACCACCAAGCAAACCACCTAGACTGGCGCCACCGCCCTGTCCACCGCCGAAGCCGCCACCGCCGAAGCCGCCACCGCCCATGCCACCGCCCATGCCGCCCATGCCACCGCCCAT
>PBNV01000012.1 GCA_002723345.1 Rhodospirillaceae bacterium | reverse complement strand
TAATATTCGTTAGTTCGAAGTCATGACTGAAGAAAAGCTAGAGAACTGCGGGGTCTAGAGAGGTCTAAAGTGCCTTAGGCAGTGTCCCTGTCTCTCCGCCACTACTTAAGTCATTGATATTAAACAATAAATTATGGTTTCAAACCGGCGAATAACCCCGCAATTGCCGGGCTTTTTGGGGTGTTTATTTGGCACTGTCAGAGGAAACTGAGCTTTGACCTGGTCATGGCATTCACATAGATTTTTGTGATGAAAAATCACAATCTCTTTCGGTATTTTAAGACATCACCTGAGATTATTCGTCTCGCGGTGATGATGTATATCCGGTTTCCACTCTCTCTTCGTAACGTTGAAGATCTGCTACACGAGCGCGGGATCGACATCAGCTGTGAAACAGTAAGATATTGGTGGAACAAGTTTGGTCCAATGTTCGCTAGAGAGATCCGTAAGAAAAGAATGCATCCAATTCCCAGCCATTCAAACTGGAAGTGGCATTTGGATGAGGTGTTCGTGAAGATCAACGGAGAAACTTTATATTTATGGAGAGCTGTCGATCATGAAGGCGAGGTTCTAGAATCTTTTGTATCTAAGCGTCGAGACCGAAAGGCAGCTACGGCTTTCCTCAAGAGAGCTTTGAAACGATATGGTCGGCCCAAGTCAATTGTAACCGACAGACTTCCATCTTACCGATCTGCATTGAAGGGTATAGATCTGGCTCATTGCTAGGAAACAGGAAGATGGATTAACAATCGAGCTGAGAACTCTCATCTGCCATTCCGACGACGGGAATACGCGATGTTGAAGTTTAGGCGAATGCGAAGTTTGCAAAAATTCGCATCAATTCACGCTTCAGTTTTCAATCACTTCAACAAAGAACGTCACCTTACCAATAGTGAATTATTCAAGCTGCAACGTAATGCTGCACTTGCCGAGTGGCAGCAGCTTTGTGCTGCATAAATACTGATCTATCGTGACCCACAGAGACTAGTTCGCATTCGTCTGACAGCACCGATTTAGTTCTTCTAGCGATCAGATAATATCACGCACCGATAGAAAATTTAATGTAATTGGTGATGAATAGATTAGAAAATATTGCTGCCAATGTCCTAATTCAAAAAGCGCTATTGGCTATAACCAGAGTTAATACCCTGTTTCTGGGGGTCAAAAGGCGGGAAAAGCCTTGAAACGTATATATCGGTGTAGCTAAACCCGTCCCCCAACTTCTTGAGAATCCTTGGCATAGCGCCTTGCCCGAAAGACCCAATTTATTTCCTGACCTTCCACGGCCGGATGTGGACCATAAAAAGGATTGATATACTCCCACACTACTTCACCCTCAGGCGTCACTTCAAACAAACATCCTTTACCGCCTTCACAAATCAACGTGTTGCCGGAACTTAGCCGCTGGCAACCGCTGATATGGGGGCTGTAAAAATTTAAAGGGTTATTTTTGGAATAATAACGCCAGACGATCTCCTTGCTTTCTCGATCAATTTCCCAAATTTGGCTGAAATTTGGTGCTCCCCCCTGGGTATTGTGCCCATTAGCAAAGACAAGAATGTTGCCGTTGGGTAATTCCTGACAGTCATGTTGTCCACCGAGGGTGTCATTTTGGAATTCCCAGATTAATTTGCCGGTTTGTCGGTCAATTATGACAATTAGATTAAAAACACGATAACTCACTAAATAATCGCCGTTGGCCATCGGTGAAATCGTATTGGCATGGCCGTATTCTTCTCGCGGTGCGAGGCCTTTGATCTCGTATTTGTCTAAAAACTCAGGCCCGTTGTTGACGAATTCCCAGACTAGATTTCCTTCCGTGTCAACTTCACGGATGGCTTCGCCATAAATTTTACCGTCGATTTCTGTTCCGGGGGTACCTCCTTTCACTTTTGCGGCTTCTTCGTCAGTAAACTCGTACCAGGCGATATAAACGGCGTTACCATTTTCCAGGCGCCGAGCATCATGATGCTGATGATCGTCAATATGTTCCCATACAACATTACCGTCCCAATCGTATTCCCGCATACGCCCACTTTTACCTGACTCCACCTTTGGGCCTTCAGGAATACGTTCAATTACAAAAAGATTACCGTTGGGCCGAAGGTAGTTGAAATTTGTTGTGCCACCAGTGGTTTCCCATTCATGAACGACTTCGCCTTCCATATCTATCAACCAAACATTTTTTGACATATTCCGTGAATATAAGGTGTATCCCGGGGTGGCTTTTGATGTGTCGTAATGAGTGACTCCATGTTTGTGTACAAGCATCGAAGTTTCCTTTTTGGAATGCAGGTGAGGTTGAAAAATTTTGCGATTTTTCTCAATATTTTACGCGGAATTTAGAACTTTTTTCAGGGTCGCGAGACAGGTCTCCGTATCAGATTCAGTGCCGACGGTGATACGAATATGGTTTTCATATCCTGGATCAGCCCAGGCATTTATTTGTACTCCCTTGTCCAACATAGCTTTCAGGCAGTCGCGACCATTCATCGGCACGGGCGTTGAGACAAAATTCGTAACGGAAGGATACGGTTCGAGACCGAGATCTTTCAGGCCTATAAAAAGTTGATCCCGTCCGTTGGCAGTTTGATCCAAAATAAAGTCGAGATATTCGGTATCAAGTAGTGCGGCTTCCCCGGCAAATTGAGCCAGTATGGGCACATTGAAAACGCAAGTGGTTTTTTGTAGAGCTTGAGCAAGCTTTGCGTCACTGCAGAGGGCATAGCCGATCCGCATGCCAGCCATTGCATAGGCTTTTGAAAAAGTAAAAATTGTTATCCAAGGAGCGTTGCGTTGTTTAAGCGTTTCCAGCACATTTGGTCCGCCGGCATGAAGCCCGAAATCGAAATAGGCTTCGTCAACGCAAAGCAGCACATTCTCAGGAACGCCGTGTACAATTTCGTCCAATCCAGCTTGATCAACCATCAGACCACTCGGATTGTTTGGCGTAATTAGGAAGACAATTCTCGTATCGTTGTGAATTGCACCCAAAATGCCGTCAATGTTGGTTTGACCATCCGGCAACATCTCCACTTCGGCGACATTCGCCTCAAATGAAGCGACCATAGATTTGTAGCCCCAAAACGTTGGCACTGGCAGAACCAAACCTTGACCGGGAGAAAGTGATAAGTCGATCGCCCCTTTGATGAGTTCTTCGCTACCGTTGCCCCAGACAATGCAATTTCGATCAATACCTGTACGTTCAGAAACGATATCAGTCAAATGGGGACATTGAGCATCAGGGTAACGATTGACCAGGCTAAGATTTTGCTGCATGGCCTCTATTATTTTTGGCGACGGTGGATAGCAGCTTTCATTTAACCCCATCGCAATAATGTTCTGCACTTCCAGCCCTTTATGTTCTAGCGCGAGTCGTGTCGGTGGATCCACTTTATCCGGCGCTTCGATTAACGCTGGTCGGATATGCGAAACAGGATTGCCAGTGCCGTTCATTCTTGAAAGTCCTTTTCTGGTCAACTGTTAGAGATGATGAAGAACCTGGCCGATAAAGTTTTGTGCCCGTTCTGACGCTGGGTTATCAAAAAAGGCATCCGGTGTGTTTTCTTCTATTATCTGGCCTTCATCCATAAATATCACCCGATCGGCGACAGTGCGGGCAAATCCCATTTCATGGGTAACGACCAACATGGTCATGCCTTCATTGGCGAGATCAACCATGACGTCCAGCACCTCCTTGACCATTTCGGGATCAAGTGCGGAGGTAACTTCATCAAACAACATGATTTTCGGTTTCATGCAAAGTGAACGTGCAATAGCGACGCGTTGTTGCTGGCCACCTGAAAGTTGACCTGGAAATTTTTCAGCCTGATCCGCGATTTTCACGCGTTCAAGGTAGGTCATAGCAATTTCTTCAGCTTCAGCTTTTGGCAACCGTCGGACCAAATGCTGTCCAATGACAAGATTGTCGAGAACAGTCATGTGTGGAAATAGGTTAAAAGACTGAAAAACCATACCGACTTCGGAACGTATCGAATCAATATTTTTGAGATCGTCTGTAAGCTCGATACCTTGAACAACGATACGGCCCTGCTGATTTTCCTCCAATCGGTTGATGCAGCGGATCATTGTAGATTTACCTGATCCCGACGGGCCACAAATAACGATTCGCTCTCCCTTAGCGACGCTAAGATCAATGTCGCGGAGGACATGAAAGTCTCCGAACCATTTGTTCACTTTTTCAAATAAAATAACGGGTTCTTCTGACATCTCGGATCCTAGCACCTAGTGTTGATCAACATTGCTGCGGTTTTCCAGCCGCAGGGAATATTTCGACATGCCATAGGCAAGCGCAAAATAGATAAGAGCGGCAAAGACATATGCGGAGCTGAAAATATGAGGCGGTCCCAACCATTTTGGGTCCTCAAGCGACAACTGGATGATGCCTAAGAAGTCACTGAAGCCAATCAGCAGCACAATAGTAGTTTCCTTAAAAATACTGATGCAGGTATTCACCAGCGCCGGCACGGAATTGCGAATGGCCTGCGGTAGGATGATATAGCCCATCATCTTCCAATAAGAGAGTCCGATGGCTTTGGATGCTTCAAACTGACCGGCGGGGATAGACTGCAAACCTCCGCGGAACACCTCCGCCATATAGGCCGAGTTAAAAGCCGCAAAGGCAATAAAGGCGCGCACCACAATATCGATCTTATTACCGTCGGGAATAAAGATCGGCAACAAGGCGACAAACATCACGATCACAGCTATATGCGGCACGCCACGCCAAAACTCGATGAAATAGGTGCAAACCTTGCTGATGACTTTTAAATCAGATGTGCGGCCGAGCGCCAAAATCAGTCCTAACGGGATGGAACCAAAAATCCCAACCGTCGCGATCACGACCGTGAGCAACAACCCGCCGAAACTTTCCGGTGAGATGTGTTGTAAATCAAAGACGCCGCCGACGAGGAAGATATAGGCGGCGATCGGGAAGCCGATGAACATCGTCAGGCGAAATTTTTTGGTATAAGCGCCGAAGGAAAACACGAAAGCGATGATCGTGAGCAAACCGAGCCCGTAAAAGACATTCACCCGCCAATAGAGCTCTTTTGGATAGAGACCGTAAACGAACAAACGCCAGCGTTCGGTGACAAACGCCCAACAGGCCCCATCGACATTAGGGCATGACTTGGCTGAATCGCCCACCCAATTGGCATTGATAAAGGCCCAATTGATGATAAAGCCACCAACCTGATAGATGAGCCACAACAGAATGATCGTCACCAGCGTGTTAAACCAGCTTGAGAAAAAATTTTCGCGCAGCCAAGCCACCAGGCCGGTAGACTGTTGCGGTGGCGCTTTCTGCTCAATGAAAGGTTTGAGAATGGGTTCCATAATCTCTCTACCTTTCTGGAATACGCGTTGCGCGGTTATAAATGGCCATTATCGCCGCAATAAAAAGGCTGATCCCGAGATAGCCAAACAAAGTAATCGCCTGAAGCTCGAGAACCTGCCCGGTTTGGGCGGCAATGGCGCCGCTGAGCGCCCAGAAGAAATCAGGATACCCAAGAGCCGCCGCAAGGGCCGTTGATTTCGTTAAGTTCAAATACTGGTTGGTCAATGGCGGAATGATCAGACGCATCGCTTGGGGAACAATGATCTGGGAATAAATTTGCATCTGGGTAAAGCCGATGGAATTGGCGGCCTCCCGCTGGCCCTTATGCACGGATAAAATACCCGCCCGAATGATCTCACCGATGAAAGCGCCGTTATACAAAGTCAGGCCGAACAACATGGCAGTGAATTCCGGTTGCAAACCGACACCACCTTCGAAATTAAAACGTCCGAATTTCGGTATTTCCCAACTGATAGGAAAACCTTTTATCCACGCAACCAATAAAGGGATGAAGATTACGATCGCCAGCCCAACAAGGAACGAGGGGAATGGCACACCTGTACGGGTCTGACGCCTTTTCGCCCACCGCCAAACACCGATGGCAAGAGCCAATGCAATAACAATGGCCCAGACGATTGAGGTCGCCCCATCTTCCAAAATCGGCGCGGGGATGACAAAACCTTCGATATTAAGAAAGGCGATGTCAAAAAAATTTATCGATTCCCGCTTGGCAGGCAATAGTTTGAGAGCGGCGAAATACCAAAAGAATAGTTGGAGTAAGAGAGGCACATTTCGGAACACTTCGACGTAACAATCGCCGAATTTCCGGAGTAACATATTGTCGGATAGGCGTGACAGCGCGATAAAAAATCCAAGGAATGTGGCAAGGCAGATGGCAATCAGCGATAACACGATTGTATTGGTGAACGTAACGAGTAACGCATCTATATAGGTTGATTGGGCGGAATAGGGAAAAAGAGCCTGGCTGATTTGAAACCCGGCCTCGTCATCTAGAAAATCGAAGCCCGTATTTATACCGAGCCGATCCAAGTTTGTATTAGCGGTATCGAACAGCCAAAAAAGAGCGAGCAGGATCGCAACGACTAATCCCCACTGATAGGTCAGGGAACGGACGCTTCCTTTGCGCCAATAGCTGAACAGACTTTCCATACCTTGAAGCTTAATAAGAATAGCTGTCAGGTGTCCCTGGTTTTATCCAAGGACACCCAACAACGGTTAAATTCCTAGATTGCTCGGCCTAACGGAAAGGCGGCGCGATGAGGAGGCCACCTTTGGTATAAAGCTCGTTTTTACCGCGGGCCATGCCAAGACCATCTTTTCCGAGATTTCTTTCCCAAATCTCACCATAGTTGCCAACAGCCTTGATAGCCCGATAAGCCCATTGATTGCCGAGGCCAATTTTCCCGCCAAACTTACCCGTTTTACCAAGGAGACGTTGAACGAATGGGTTTTTCGAAGAATTGCTCATTTGATCTACGTTACTCTGGGTGATGCCATATTCTTCGGCGGCGATAAGGGCATTGAGTGTCCAAACGACGATATCCCGCCACACCTGATCACCATGAGGCACCATCGGAGAGATTGGCTCATTGGAGATGGTTTCCGGCAGAATGACATGCTCTTTCGGGTTGGTCATCGCGAGGCGGCGTGCACCAAGGCCAAATTTATCGGTAACAAAAACATCGCAACGTCCTTGGTCATAGGCTTTCTGAGCTTCGCCCATGCTTCCGAACGTTACCTGCTTGAATTTCATATTATGCGTACGGAAAAAGTCCGATACGTTAGATTCTGTGGTGGCACCGGTCGTCAGACAGAATGTTGCCCCATCGAGCTGTTTGCCTGAGGTCACGCCCAATTTTTTGCGGACCATAAAGCCTTGCCCGTCAAAGACCATAACTCGAGTGAAATCGAGGCCCTGACCCACATCGCGCCCGAAAGTCCAGGTAAAGCGATGAGTAACAACATCAACTGTACCAGCTTTCATTGCGTTGAAAGCAACCGGCAATTTCATTTTAGTGGTTTTAATTTTGTTTGCGTCGCCAAGAACGGCAGCGGCGATTGATTTGCAGAGATCAACATCAAATCCGACCATTTTGCCTTCCTTATTCGGAAAAGCATATCCGGGCACACCTGGCACAACGCCACAATGCAAAATGCCTGCTTTTTTCACTTCGGCCAGGCGATCAGCTTTAGTTTCAGAGACGGCCAATCCCAAGACTGCGATAGTGAGTGAAGTTGTGATTGACAATTTGAATACTAACTTACCTAAATTCATTTGATACCTCCCAATATCCTATTTAATTTATTCGAAATCGCTTATTTGATGTCCACACGCTAGTGACATAAACAATTGTAACCCTATTCTCGTGTATACAGAATAATTAGATTTATTTTTATCAGCCAATTCATAATTAGCTGTGGGGTATAACATAAATTAATAACCCCTAATTCTCTTCAGAAACCGCACTTTTTAGAATGGCTCTGAATCCCTGGAAGGCTGAACTGGGAGGGCTGGAACGGCGCCGGGCTATACCACCCTCAAACTCCCAAAAAGTTCCTTCATGTGATATTTTCTTCAACCCAAATGCCTCGATTTCAGTTCTACTGTTTTCAGCAAAAGTAGATAAATAATCGGTGGCATGTGCAATTGTAATGGCGCCTAGATAGCTCGTTTCAACTGCTACATTAGGTGGTTCCAAAGTGTTAGCGGCGAAATAAGCGCCAATTGTGCTTTCGCTTACGCGATCATCCGCCAGAACAATCCATGGAAATTTACTCAATTCTTCGGCGCTAACTTTATTTTTTGAGGCTAGCGGGTGATCGGTTCGACCGAAAACAGTATGCCGCAATTTCAAAAGAGGCTCTTTTATAATGTTAGCGTGATCGGGAAAGTCTAGCCCGCCGCAGACCATATCCAGGTCGCCCTCGAGCAACTGTTGGATGCTGGCATCAAATCCGGGACCCGTTACAGAAACTCTGACCTCGGGAAAGTGTTTGTGAAATTCATTAATCACTGGCGGCAGAATAGAGAGCAGCCAAACCGGTCCCGCTGCGATGCGAAGCCGGCCGCTGATCCCTTTGTTTTGATCCGCTAATTCAGCAATCGCGTGTTTGTACTCCAAAGTCATCAACTTGACTCTTCGTGCCAATATTCTGCCTTCCGGTGTCAAAACAACGCCTGTTGGCCCGCGATCAAAAAGGGTCACGCCGAGGATGTCTTCGAGTTGTTTTAAGCTACGCGTAACGGCGGGTTGGGTTATGCCGATGGTCTTGGCCGCCGCGGAGAGGGTGCCAGCCTTCGCCACTTCGGAGAAATAATACAGGAGCTTAGAATGTCTCATGTCTGCCTCCCAACTCACCCTATAAAAAGAACTGATAGCGCCCGGTCAAGTTCTCATATTACAGGTGGTAGATCGGCTTTTATTATACGCACCGGTTATAGTTAGGTGAAAAACGACAAAAAACGCTGAGAAATACGACTTTCTTGACGGGTCAAAAGTCATCAAAAAGAGGATTGATTTACGATGGGGAAGGTGACGACTGGTGCCGGAGTGCTGGTGAAATCTCTAAAAAGCCACGGCATAGATACCGTTTTTGCCTTGCCGGGTGCTCAACTCGATCCGTTGTTTGATGCGTTCTATGCAGAACGAAAGTCTTTAAGAGTCATCCACACACGGCACGAACAAGGTGCTGCTTATATGGCGCTTGGTTACGCACAATCGACGGGCCAGGAAGCCGTGTGCGCCGTTGTGCCTGGGCCCGGTGTGTTGAATGCCGGGGCTGGTTTGCTCACTGCATATAGTAATGGCGCGAAAGTTTTGTGCCTCGGTGGACAGATTCCAAGCCATGCAATCGACAAAGGTGTTGGTCTTCTCCATGAAATGTACGACCAAAAAGGAACCATGGCCGCCACAACAAAATGGCAAACCCGTATTGGTAACCCCGAAGAGGCACCTGCTGTCATAGAAGAAGCATTTCGGCAAATGAATATTGGGCGTCAACGTCCGGTATTCGTCGAAATGGCACCTGATATAATGGCCACGGAGATCGAATTAGATGTAGCCGATCCAAATCAAGATTATGAAGTGATGCAGCCTGATCCTGACTTGATCGAGCAGGCGGCAGCTCTACTCGGGAATGCCGAAAATCCCGCCATCTTTGTAGGCGGAGGTATTTTTGGTGCTGAACAGGAATTACTTGAACTCGCCGAGATGCTTCAGGCGCCGGTTTTTATGAGTGCCGCTGGTCGGGGTGCGGTCGACGATAGGCACGATCTCGCTCAAAATATGATTGGAGCGGCCCATCAGTGGCCCAAGGTTGATGCAGCCCTGGCCGTCGGAACAAAATTCTTGCCACCGATTTTCCGTTGGGGGTGGGATGATGATGTGAAACTGGTGCGGGTTGACCCTGATCCTGATCAATCCATCGATAAATGGCAGCCTGACGTGCACCTCGTGGCACATGGTAAGCCCAGTCTCGCAGGTCTTGCAAACAGGGTCTCCAGACACAATAGGTCGCGGCAATCGAGGAAAGAAGAATGGCGTGACCTCAAGCACGCCGCAGATCGTGAACTCGCAGAAACTTTACCCGGGCTTTATGCCTACGGCGACGCCTTGCGTGCCGAATTGCCTGAAGATGGCATTGTATGTTTTGGAGTGACCCAAATGGGCTTTTATAGCTGGTTTGGCTTTCCGACCTACCACCCCCGCACCAATCTGCAAGCTGGTATCCAAGGTACCTTGGGCTATAGTTTCCCAACCGCCTTAGGGGCGCAGGTTGCAAATCCTGATAAGAAAGTCGTGTGTGTAACCGGCGACGGGGGGTTCATGTTCGCCAGTAACGAATTATCAACCGCCATCCGTCACGGCATCAACCTTGTGACGATTGTATTCAACAATGGTGCGTTTGGTAACGTAAAATCAAACCAAATAGAAGATTATGGCGGTCGCTTGATCGGTTGGGATTTGGCCAATCCAGATTTTGTTAAATATGCCGAATCTTTCGGTGCTATAGGACTCCGCGCTACTACGCCTGAGGAACTACGAACTGCTTTAAGAAAGGCTTTCTCAGTTAGTAGACCGGTTGTAATCGATGTGCCGTTCGAAGAATTAGTCGACTGGCGCCCTTTGCAACACGCCTATCGAATGCGAGGTGGCATCTAAGACCTGGGATAAAGGAGATTATTATGCAAATTGGTGTGCCGAAAGAAATCAAGACCCATGAATATCGTGTTGGACTGACCCCTGCTGGCGTATCTGAATTTGTTGCTCACGGGCACTATGTCTTGGTTCAATCAGGGGCGGGCGAAGGAATAGCTTGTTCGGATGACGATTATATATCAGCCGGTGCGAAGATATCGGATTCAGCTGAAGAAGTATTTGAACAAGCGGATCTCATTATCAAAGTGAAGGAACCGCTAGCGGTAGAACGTAAAATGCTCAAGAGCGGCCAAATTCTATTTACTTATCTTCATTTAGCCCCAGATCCCGATCAAACGCGCGACCTTGTAGATAGCGGAGCTATATGCATCGCCTATGAAACAGTTACCAATAACCATGGTGGTCTACCTTTATTGGCGCCAATGTCGCAAGTCGCCGGCCGTCTCTCCGTTCAAGCCGGCGCTCAAGCACTCGAGAAAGAGCATGGGGGTTGCGGAATTCTGCTTGGCGGCGTTCCTGGCGTGGCGCCGGCTAATGTCGTGGTCATTGGAGGTGGTGTGGTTGGTGAAAATGCCATCATGATCGCGCTCGGTATGGGTGCAGAGGTGACAGTGCTTGATAGAGATACCGACGTTCTAAATCGTCTTGCAACTACTTTTGGACCCTCGCTCAAAACAATCTATTCTTCCGGATCGATCCAAATTGATACTATTGTGCAGGCTGATTTGGTCATCGGTGCTGTATTGGTCGCCGGTGCTGAGGCTCCTAAGTTGGTTTCTTCCGAAATGGTCAAACAAATGAAAGCTGGATCCGTTTTAGTGGATGTGGCTATAGATCAAGGGGGCTGTTTTGAAACTTCTCGGGCCACGACCCATGCAGACCCGACCTATATAGTTGATGGAGTGGTACATTATTGTGTCGCCAACATGCCGGGTGCTGTGCCCCGAACATCGGCTTTCGCTTTAAATAATGTGACTATTCCCTATGGGTTGGCCTTGGCGGATAAAGGGTATAAACAAGCTCTTTTGAACGATCCAAATTTTTTAAATGGTTTAAACGTGTATCGTGGTAGTGTCACCAATCAAGCCGTCGCTGCTAGTCTTGGCTATGATTTTATAGAAGCATCAACTGCTCTCAATTAATCTATGACAAAGGCGTTGTGTTCCTAAGAAAGTATTTGGATTAGACTGATCGGAATATTACGAACAGGCGTTACGCCGAACGATGATTCCCATGCGACCGATGGCTTAGTATTATTCTCCCCTCCGTTGCGACGTGAAACCGATCTCATCGATATCGCCAGTGATGCGGTTCACCAGAGGGAATTGCCGGGGGGAGGAGAGCCGACGGGTTATGCCCGATTGTTGCCAAATGGGATTCTATTCTATGCTGCCGGACCGGATAAAGTTTTATTTGGTACCGTCCTGCCAGTGACTGTCGATAGTCGCTCCCTGGACGGGGCAAAAGCTGGCTGATCGTGAAGGTATTTTCCCTGATAATATTTTAGGGAAATTGTGCTAAACGTCCCGGTTATCGTTGGGCCTTGGGAATCTGAATGACTAAACGATTAGAATAAACGGCAACTTTCCTGTATTTTCCCTGTTAAACAGGGAAACCATCTGGAGACGAGTTCGATACGGACTGCCTCCACCGCCAAAACCTCACAAACAATAACTAACACCACTCCTCACGAGCAACGCCTTCTCATGGAAACATTAAGCAATTTGTTGAATTTCAACCTATTACTCGCTGCTCTAGCGGTTTTCCCGAGCGGTATAATACAAGGTTATGCTGGATTTGGAGGTGCGCTAGTAGCCGTACCTTTCTTAGCCATCATATTTGATCCGGTAACCGGCTTTGCAATAATATTGTTTGTCGTTTTATTCGGCCAAGGCTCGCATTTTCTCAATGCAACCAAGCGTGCTGATTGGGTTGAAGTTGGTCCGGTTGCGGGTGCCAGCGCGATTACAATGACAATTGGCATAATTTTTTTAGTGCCATCTGATCCTGAAATTATAAGAAAGTGTATGGGCGTTATTATCCTTTGCATTACCTCTTTGATGGCATCAGGTTGGAATTATGCTGGAAGAAGAGGGATTGTCAGTAGGTTATTTACTGGGGGATTATCAGGAGCAATAACCGGCGGGTTTGGTGTGCCTGGTTTCCCACTGCAGGTATTGTACTTTCACTCTTCGACCTCAACGATTGAGATGAAGAGACTTAATGTTTTGGCTGCGCTGGCATGTGGATTGGTTGTCGCGATAGCAGGTCTCACGTTTCAAAAAATTTATACCCAAGAGATGTTAATTCGGGCCTTTATAATCGCACCAACATTTATTGTTGGTGCGAAGTCAGGCGTAATTATCTTTCAGCTGGCGCCAGCGGATTGGTTTAAAAAGATTACTTATCTGATCCTTTTCATCACAGCTGTTATGTTGCTTGTTTTATAGAGATGAGCAGGCAGAGGAATTTCGAGTTCATTCCCCCACAAGTTTCCCTGCGACCCCATAAGCACTCTCACATACCATCAAATGGCCGTCCTTTTGGGCTTTATTTCCAAAAATAGACAGGGGCGTACTACCACTGGTGTACCTTGGTGTTAGTGTTTTTGAGCTTCAAGAGGGGGCGGCAATGATAAAATTAAGTCTGGTCTGTAGGCGTTTTCACAGCATTGGCCAAAAAAGAGTCTACAGTGCTGTCTAAATTTTCGAACCACCTTTGAACTTTTTCAGAGTAAGCAGGTTTTATTACGCTGTATGCTAATTGAATGTTTGGCTTTCTCGCCACCATTTCCATATTTCGTTGTAATATTCGCCATTCAGATTTCGATAATTGCCCGTCAAAATAGTCGGTCACCTCATCTAAATACAAACGTAGACTTCTCATGCCGAGATTGAGGCCTCGATAGCGCTCGTCTTCATCGAGTTTGTCCCAATCTGCATCTAAACGGCGGTGCCAAGCTCTAAATTCTGGATCTGTACAATTAGCCTCATAAAGCCAGTTAAAATGGAGTCTTCGTTGGTCTGACTGAGATTTACGGAGCATATACGTGTTCTGTCGCAATTCAACGGCGACAAATACTATTGAGACAATGACGGCAATTCCGACGATCATTTCGGCAATGTAATATATTTCTTGTAGCGGCATTTCGCCCTCCATCGGTAAGAGGTAACTGATGGAGGTTTAGCGGCAGTCTCTTTGAGCTACAAGCGGGGACGGTGACCATCTACAGTCTCAATTTTCCCCAGTGGTTTTGCATTATCTTGGAATACTCCGATTTTGAATTCTCGTAAGCAGCGTTTATCCACGGGCGGTTTTTGCCCGCCGGATATTGGTTTCGAGTGAAAAAAACTCATCGGCTGAAATGTGACCAACAAGGGACCGTTTGCATGCTGTTTTTCTCCTGCAATTGAGGCATCCGAATAGTTGCGCTAAGCTCCAAAACAAAGAAAAAATGTTGGGAGAGTTAGCGATGAAAATTGATCGTGATTTACCGATAAAAATGAAAGACGGTAATGTATTACGGGCAGACGTATACAGGCCTAAAACAAATAAAAAGGTTCCAGTTATTCTGGCCGGGGGACCTTATGGCAAGGGCGTAAAATATCAAGAGCACTATAAACCGCTTTGGGAGTCATTGATTAAAATGCACCCAGATCTTCTGGCAGGTTCCAAGCATCAATACCTAACTTGGGAAACAGTGGATCCTGAGATATGGGTGCCTTGGGGTTATGCGTGCGTGCGATTTGACTCTCGGGGTGCCGGGCGCTCACCCGGTTATTTGGATATTTTTTCGCCGCAAGAAACCGAGGATTTTGCTGAAGTAATAGAGTGGTGTGGTGTCCAGAAATGGTCAAACGGCAAGGTCGGACTGAATGGTGTCTCCTATTACGCTATTAACCAATGGCAAGTAGCCGCGTTACAACCAAAGCATCTAACCGCCATGATACCGTGGGAAGGAGCTGCTGATCACTATCGTGATTGGGCGAGGCACGGGGGAATTCTGTCAAACAAGTTTATGGAGCTTTGGTACCCCCGACAGGTTGAAGTTTTACAGCATGGAAACCCGAATGGGCCACGAGACCACTGGATGAAAGCGAGTGCTGTGGGTCCAGCCAAATATACAGATGCAGAGAGAAGGTCTAATAGAGCGGACACGTTAGAAAATTTCCGGGTTCGGGAGATGGATGATGATTGGTATCGCTCCCGATCGCCGGATTGGACGAGAGTAAAAACACCATTTCTTAGCGCTGCTAGTTGGGCAGGTTTTGGTCTTCACCCACGTGGTAACTTTGAGGCTTTCACTCAAGCTGCCTCAAAAGAAAAATGGCTTGAAGGGCACCCCGGGCGCCATGAGGAGTGGTTTTACCTCGAATACGGTATGCAATTGCAAAAAAGATTTTTTGATTATTATTTGAAGGGAATCAAGAACGGTTGGAATAAAGAGCCTCGGGTGTGGATCAACTTGCGTCGGCCATTCACAGATAAAGTAGAGTTGCGCAAAGAGTCGGAATGGCCACTAAAAGGGACAAAATGGTCGAAGCTATTTCTAAATGCAGGAGGCAAAGGAAGTTTAAGTTGGAACAGCCCGAGCACGAGTAGGAAAAAAGAATTTCGCGCTTTGACCCGAGGTATTACATGGCGAACCCCGCCGTTAGATAGCGAAACAGAGATCACAGGGCCTCTTGCGGCCAAACTCTTCGTATCGTCAACAACAAATGACTGCGATTTGTTTGTTACTATGCAGGCACACTCGCCCAAAGGGCGTGAAGTCTTTTTCCAAGGGACTGTAGATCCCAAGACGCCGCTGGCGCAAGGATGGCTTCGTGTCTCCCATCGAAAATTGAATACAAAACTCTCAAAGCCATGGAGACCCTTTCATACCCATGATGACAAGCAATTGTTAACCCCTGGAAAAATTTACGAGGTCGATATTGAGATTTGGCCTCAATGCATCGTATTGCCAGAGGGTTTTACCATAGCGCTTAACATTTCAGGGCAGGACTTTGACAGGCCAGGGCCGTCGGTTCAGGCTTACTCGGAGTCGAGAGGTTCCGGTCCATTTCTGCATGATCACCCATTGGATCGACCAAAAGATGTTTTTGGTGGCAAGACCACAATTTATACAGGTCCTAAATATTCATCCTATTTATTGGTTCCAGTCATTCCACAAAGACGCAGGAAATTATAGCTGTCTCCAGGATTGAATTATATTAATGAGAGTGTGATCCTACTTGGGTAGTTCGTCGCCCCAATCAGGTATTTTGCACTGTCAAATCCATGGATGAGCCTGGTTGCGATTGATCGAAATACGCTCAAAGTTCGTTTGTGTGAGGGACCGTTTCCTGTATGGCTAACGCGTTCCGTTTTCTCTTGCGTAAAACCCCTTTCCGTGGGAGGGAGAGCCAGCATTGCGATACGGCGATATACTTAGTTTATCCTAATCGTTTCCAGATCTTCCAAGAGTGATTAAGCCCTAACAAAATCCGAAGCATTGCCTCATAGCTGGCTCGCGCTTCAATTAATCCATTGCACTGATTAAGGCCTTGGATAAAGAGTGAAAACGGTACCGACAGTCGCTTAAACCGTTATTCACTGTTTAGTCTCCAAACTTTTTGAAAAGTTCTTTTGGATAATCACCCAACCCTGTCTCGCTTAGCTCCGGCCAGAGCGTTCTTGGATTTAGATGCAGTTTGCTCAATGACCTTCCCGACGCAGAAATGGCGCATATGTGCGACCGCATTAGCACTGTGATAATCACCAAAATCAGCTGTAGCGTCTTTGCCAGCATACATTCTTGCGATACCAGCACCACCAGGGTGATGAGGGGCCCAATCCGTAATGTCATATACTTTTCCCGAAATAATAATCCAACAATCGTCTTTGGTGTTGTGGAGAGAGACCTCCTCTCGAGTAATACCACGCGCGCCGTCGGCTGATTTTTCTGGTAACCAGAGTTTTTGCTGCGCAACGGCGTGATCTGCTTTATTGGCTTTGCGGAATTCCCATGGCCCCCATTTTTTTTCAGGTAAAGAACCACCAATATCGCGGGCATCAAACGCGTAAATCCAATCATCATTCTCCCCACCTCGCTTGTCGTGGGCGAAGGCGGGGCTCACACGTTCGTCAATGCCTTCCAACAATTTTTTCTGTTCTGTGGTGTCTCTGGCCCGTAAATGATCAAACGCAAATTTTGAACTTAATTGAAAACGGCTGGCTCGATAATGGCGCACACGCTCGTAGTGCAGTAGTGCTGTTGCAACGCTCGAACCATGCAGAGAGAATGCGCTCGAGAGTGCAGCTGCGTCCTCAAAGGATTGTGCTGCGCCCTGCCCGAAAGTTGGAAGCATTGGATGCGCGGCGTCGCCAAGCAAACAAACGCGACCCCGGATCCAAGTTTCAAGCGCGTCTCTGTCGTAGAGGCCCCACTTAGTTGGGCCGACTATTCCAGAAGCTAGCGCAACCAGGTCATCTCGATAGGGGCTTTCAGCAAACGATTTTCCAACCTGTTGTTGGACTTCATCATTGCTTACCTCAAACCAGTCTCCCTCCTCTTGTTCGAACTCCGCTGAATTAGGCTCGTAATGAGCGATCCACACATTGAGCAATTCACCGCCCCTGACCCAATACGTAGTCACGGCGCTCTTGTCTGTCTTGTAACGGTCCATGCTATACGAATTAATCGGATTGTTTTTCAGGGGCTTGCCTTCGACCGTGCGCAGCTCGGAAACATCTCTCTTTGGAATGAGTCCCCGAAAACAGATTACCTCGGTCCAGCGTCTGGGGCGCGGGTGTGGCCATAATAATTCTAATGTGGCCGAATTGATCCCATCAGCACCCACGAGGATATCACCCGTTAGGACCAATCCACTCGAAAAACTACCGCTCACCTCGTTCGCATTCTGACGAACCTTTACCAATCTATTGTTCATGTGAATGTTAATCGGGCATGGCTCTCCGCTGTCTGGCCCATATTCCATCACTCGTTTATGCAGGCACATTAAAAGATCGAGCCTGTGCATGTGATGAAAGCCTGCACCATCGCCTGCGGCGGTGTCATGATCGAATAGCCTCTCGGAGGTGCTTCCATCATCATTAAATTGTCTTGAAGATTTCAGAGTTGCTGCCCGGCCGCCATCGATCGCACCTTCCTCTCCTCTTGGGTTCCCGCCATCAAGGTCGATTCCTAACCAGTGACACAAGCGTGCTCCGTTAGGCGGGATATTTAATCCGGCCCCAGCAGTGGCCGGCTCTTTTGTTTGCTCACAGACATCGATCGATGAAAACACCCCAGACTGACGTAGCGCCAATGCCGTCATCAGGCCCCCCATCCCTGCACCAACTATAATAGCTCTCATGAGAGTTATCCTTTTATTTTTTGAGTTTATCAGCGTCGAACCTGAGACGTCTTATTTTTTATTCTTTATTCCAACAAATTAGGCTTCCAAACCCTATATTATGCGTAGAAGTCTGGGTATTATTCATTGAGAGGAGTCGGGCTTTGCACTCTCCAAAAAAATCTTTCAATACCGTCATATGTTATCATATAATGCCATTCAGGGATACGCGCTTTTGTTGTACTTTGATTACGCTTTAGATGGTTATTCGAGAGTTAATCCAACAAATTTAGCCCAGTGCCCGGCCGAAAACTAAAACCGATATTGCGTGAGAGATAACATTTTATATGCTTTACCATTCGGGCCAACGCGTGCTTGTTTTTCAATGACGGTAAGAGGGAACTAAAAGGAACAAGCATTTCTTATTTGGCGAGAACCGAGAGGGGCACAGAACCATCAACAGGACTTAAAGTAATGAGTAACACTGGCCGTGAAATTCTGGTTCGACTTGAAGAACTAGTACCAAGCCTTCGCGACCGTGGTCAGGTAGCAGAGCAAGCAGGTAGAATACCCGAGGAAACCATAAGAGACTTGGATGCAAGCGGTGTTATGCGAGCAGTTGTTCCTGAAAGCGCCGGCGGATTGGAGGTGGAATTCCCAATCATTCCACAAATCTTTCGCGTTCTTGGCAACGGTTGTATTGCAACCTCGTGGACAATGGGATTTTTGATCTATCACAATTTTCAATTTGCCCATTTTCCAGAAAAAACTCAAAAAGAGGTCTTTAACGTTAGAGGCTATACGATGGCTCCTGGTCATGTAATGCCCAGTGGGGAGGCTCGAGAAGTTGAGGGCGGTTACAAATTAACCGGAAGGTGGAACTGGTGCACTGGTATTCAACACGCAGATTGGGTCCTTTTAAGTGCACCTGTCATCGCAGGTGAAGCATGTGACCATCAAGGAAACAAACATGCCCTGGATTTGCGCAGGTTTTTTATCCCAGCCGACAAATGCAAAATCCTTAATAATTGGGATGTTTCTGCAATGTCAGCCACTGGTAGCTATGATATTGAGTTAAATGAGGTCTTTGTTCCCGAGCATCATCAAATAAAAGTGGAGAGTGTTGCCACTCGAACATCTCCAGGACTCGAAATAAACCGGGGTCCGCTATGGCGAGTTCCATTCATTACTTTTGCGTCAATAGGTGCTATTGGATCAGTAATTGGCGGGACTGAGGGATTGTTGGAAATTGTTACAAAAATTATGGAAACAAAGGTGGGCGGCCACACAAGGGCCAAACAAAGGGACCTAAGCACTCAACAAGTGCGACTAGCCCGATTGTCAACAAGCTTAAATGCGCTCGTAAAATTATGGGAGGATAAAATCAATTTTATTTGGACAAATGTGACCCAAAATAAGGAAATCTCTCTGGAAGACAGAATTGAAGCCCGAATGGTTGTCTCCCACTGTGCTAAATGTTGCGATGAAATAGCAAACGAACTGGCCGTATCAGTGGGGTCTCGCTCAATTTACAACGACTCGCATGTCCAGAGGTTTCGCAGGGAAATTAATGCCCTAGCGACCCATGCTTTTTTTGATTATGACAGCATAGCGAGCTTACACGGGAGCACTCTAATGGGGCTAAAGTTAGAACCAAATAATATGATCTAGGGTGCTTTAGGCCTCTTCAAAAAAAGGTGATGCCTCAGTCGCCTCCAAGGAGTAATATCCCAAAAGCACTCCCCCTAAAACAAAAGCTGCTCATCCGCTTAACATGAGACCTACGCAACTTGGGATATGCGCTAGGATCCACAAAAACAGTCAATAAAGGTGTTGAATAGCCAATGATAAAATATCTACGAATTGACCATATTGCCATTCACGTCTCTGACATACAGAAGTCGAAAAATTTCTATGAGGAATATTTCGGTTTCGAAACCTATTTCGAGCATGAAACACCAACTGGAATGCCAATCTCTTATCTTAAGTTAGGGGAAACAGTCTTAGAGCTTACAGGATTTTCTGACCCACCGGCGAGTGGTTTCCATTTTTGCCTGGAAGTTGATAGGTTTGATGATGCAGTTAATTTTCTCACAAAATCAGGCGTCAAGGTTTTACAGAAGCCCCACAAGACTGCTGCCAGGCATCCGCGAGAGGAAAGTTGGCAGAGAGTGGTTTTTGAAGGCCCAGACTCTGAGCAGATAGAGATACGAGGTTGATCGATAAGATTTGTTTTTAGCTTAATTTCGGGAGGTAATCGCAAGTCCGTAGATTAACTAACCACTTTATTGGATTCATGGACGAGCGCCGATCTATGATGGCAATATATTTCAATGGTTGATCACATTACATCAATAGATGCTCTACGTAGCATATATGGCGACCCCGCGGTCGCATCCATTGATAAGCAACTTGATGAATTAGACTTTCACTGCCGCACTTTTATCGAAAATTCGCCATTTATGGTTTTAGGCACGGTTGGTGATGTCTCGCCCAAAGGTGACCATCCTGGTTTCGTGAAGGTACTAAATGGAAAGACTTTGGGTATACCAGACCGCAAAGGTAATAATCGACTTGATAGTCTCAAAAATGTGATCGTTGATAGTCGGGTTGCGTTAATTTTTTTTATACCAGGGATTAACGAGACCCTCAGAGTGAACGGTCATGGGAAAATATCGACTGATCCTAAAATTCTCAAAATTATGCATGCTAATGGGACATTGCCCCTATCGGCCTTGATAGTTCATGTTGAAGAGGCTTATCTACATTGTGCAAAAGCGATTTTGCGCTCAAAACTGTGGAATAGAGAGAGCCAGTATGACCGAGAAAATCTCTCTCCGGGCGCCACGATCATTTCAGACCATAGTAAAAAGGACTCGGACGAATACACCGAATACTACCAGAACGCGATGGAGAAGATGCTTGAAGACGAGGGTCATAAGTGAACCCGACATCGTAAAACATTAAAAATTAATCCGGTGAATAGGAGCATACAAGGAAAATGGTTAGCACAGCGCGGCCGCATGACATGGGTGGGAAAACCGCAGATGCCATAGATACAGTCGACCATGGGATGGCTCACTGGGAAAAGCATGCGAATGGATTTAGAATGCTTCTAAGCGCGAAAGGCATCACTAGGACCGACGAAATGCGCCGGGTCGCTGAAGATATGGGAGATCGGTATTATGAATTGACCTACTTTGAGCGACATAGTGAGTCAGCAAAAGTTATTTTGATTGAGCGTGGCATTTTAGAAGAAACGGCAATTAAACTTAAAGTATCAGAAATTCGGAAAAAATTTGAAGTACCTATCCTAGATGACGACGCCAGCGATCATCACCACGAGGGGGATGTTGATGGATCAGACAATGAGCAAATGCCAAACGAGACACATCTCACCAATCTGGCAATGCAGGAACTTCTTGAAGAACGGGGCCTTATCACGGCAGACGAAGTACGCAGGAAAATAGAAAATTTTGATATGGAATATCCCGGTCGAGGTGCAAAAGTAGTAGCAAGAGCATGGACCGATGAGAATTTTAAAACATTTCTGCTTAAAGACGCGAAATCTGCGATAACAAGTATTGGTATTGACCTCGAAACCCAAAGTGAAATCGTTGTAGTTGAAAACACTCCTTCAACACATAATGTTATCGTTTGCACCCTGTGCTCTTGCTATCCCCGATTTCTATTGGGCCAACCACCAACGTGGTACAAGTCCGTGGCATACCGATCGCGTACTGTATATGAACCTCGCTCAGTATTAAGTGAATTTGGGACCAATTTGTCCGAAGAGGTTCAAATCCGGGTTCACGATAGTAACGCTGATATGCGATACATGGTTCTGCCAATGAAGCCCGCGGGAACCCATGATTGGTCGCCAGAAAAACTTGAGAGAATTGTAAGTCGCGATAGTTTGGTTGGCGTGACCGTGCCCACACTAGAGGTCGTAAATTAACACCCCTTCGCCCTGAGTTTGAAATATAATAGGTGTTGCAAGCAAGATTTGGATGCCACTCAAAAGAGTGATCTAGCCTCAACAGCTTATATTACTGGCACAGCAGAGAAATTAATCATCATACAGGCTATTTCCCATCATTAACCCTTTGGGGATCCACTCGTTGTTTTAAGTAATCTTCCAGGATTTCGTGATCTTTTGCCCACTTGTTAACTTGGTCGGCAAGGGGTTTGAAGTAGCTCTCGCTGGTTGGCCCTGACCCTCCAGCATCCATGTTGGGCTCAATGTGGTGTTTACAGGCATGGGCGACTAATACCAGTGCAGTTGTTAGAATGAGCAACTTCATAGCTCTATCTTCGCCGGTTCCCTCATTTCTGGGGAATCCCGCTTGGGTAGCTCTGTGCGGATATTCATGGAATTAAACACAGTCCCGATAGCTTCGGGGAGACACCAACCGGGCAGTTTAATCACAGCAGACAGGAAAATAATTAGGGGAGGGTCTTACGTCACGAAGCTTCATTGTCATTTGCACCATGGGTAAAAAGGGATAGCTGATAAGTGCACTCAGGAGTTACGTGATCGCGCTGCCATCGGGTTGTATTTGGGTTATGTCGAGCGATTTCTGGGATCAAGTTTCTTGACTATCTCAGCTAATTCGGTCCAATCGCTCTTTGAAAAATCATGTTCGTTAAGTTTTAAGATAAAGTTTTCGCCGTTAATTTCTTTGTCGAGCACTCTCTCGCCGTCCGTGTCTACGACCTGATAGCAGATAACGGAATGGCCAACCCCTTTAAAGTTGAGTTCGATTGGTGTTCCAAACCCAAAATGTTCTTTAACCAACGAATAGGTATCTTCAGAAATTAAGATCGACGAGGGGCTCGCGGCTGATTGAACACGTGCCGCTAAATTCACGGGTGAGCCTATTGCCGTATAGTCGAGGCGGTCGCTGCTTCCAAAGTTGCCGACCGTACAAAAGCCACTGCTTAACCCTATCCGAACCTGAAGTGGTGAATGTAGATTATATTTTTTACTCCATTCTTTTGACAAAGTGGCCATGCGGTTCTGCATTTTTATTGCCATATTCAGGCATTTAGTGGCGTCTGTTTCAGCGCCTTGTGTCTCAGGATCCCCGAAAAACACCATAATAGCGTCGCCAACGAACTTATCGATTGTTCCCCCGAATTCCAGAGCGATCTTGGACATTTCATCGAGATAAAAGTTAAGTAATGCGGTGACCTCCTCTGACTCGAGACGCTCTGACATACTGGTAAATCCGACCAAGTCGGAGAAGAAGATCGTGAGTTTCTTTCTCTCACTCTTCACCTGGACGCTTTGCTTGGCGTCGAAGATTCTTTTGTGAAGTTGAGGCGATAGGTATTTAGCCAATTGGGTTGAGATCAGCTGAAGTTCGTCTGATTTTTGCTGAGCGGCGGTCTTTGCTTTTGCTATTGCTTGTCGTTGTTTTTCCAATTGCAAAGAGAGCGATTTGCGAAGTTGAGCCTCTATTTTTAATTTAGAGTTCTCTTTCCTTAAGTTTAACAGGAGGGCCCTATTGTCACTCTTCTCATTCATTTCCGGAGATGTCCTCGGATGGATTTAACGAACTCCCGCCAAAGCCAGTTCTCAAGGCGTTAGTCGTCGTAGGGGTTAATGAGTGTTTGGTCCTTGATATCGGATGAGTCGACATATCGTTCGGTTTCTATTGGAAGAGTTGCCATAAAATCGTTACCTCCAATCCCTTCAAGGGCATCAAAAATAGCGTCTTCATCTTCTGCAAACCAATGGCAATAAAAAAAATCTTCCTTTCCCATCCAATGTCTCAGTGTCTCGGCTCGTTCAGTTTTTACAGACTCGAAAAATTCACGGTCAGTGATATCGCTCGTAATTTTTAAAAACTCTACGCGTGCCTCGGGGCTTACCCACGTGTGTGTGCATATGAAATGTTTCTTTGCCATAACGCTTAAGTTCCCTGAATACTTATATTAACGTCAACCGCAGGGTTACTATGCCCCAACCGGAACAGAATGAGTATCATTATAGTCCGACGAATGCCATGTTATGATGATATCGGTGAGTCCCGAATACGAATTTGCGTTAAGCTGAAATGTTATTGAAAAAGGAGACCGCCGTTGAATAAACCCGATGAATTCCGGACTCTTTGGACATGCAACCTTCCGTTATTAACTATTTGGGAACGCAATCGCTAGGGCGCCCCGGTTAAGTTCCCACCGAGCTATCATTTGGGCCGGCGGGGGTTTGATGCCCTCAGAAGTAGCTTACTTCAAGGACCTCAACCTCTGCCCTGTGATCACGGCCAAAGGCGACAACGCCAATTGATCGCAGATCTCCGGGATAAGGGGTTTTTTTAATAAGAGCACTAGAAGCTTTGAAGTCTCTGAATGGAAGTAGCACCTCAGTCCATTTCTTTGATACCTCAAATTCCGCTTGATAATATTGCCAGGGCAAAAAAGTACCTCTGGTCCTCAAATGTATAAAATAACGCTGATTATTACCTCTCACAACTACTCGGAGACCACGCGCCTCCTTAGGTAATGGATTAAACATTTTCATCCGAAATTGGATGAAACCGCCATTATTTTCAGTACTTACATTACCGGTCATTCGTGCATAGGTCTCTCCCTTCTCGGAGTTAAATTTAAGTTCGCCCGAGGAGATCCCGCCCATAACCGTATCGGCAATAAACTTCCACCTCATTTCTGGATGAGAGCTAAAATTTTCTATTAAACGATCATCAGCTTGAGTTGGAAAAGTCATAACGATTATTAAAAATGCAATTAGCAATCGAAACATTATAGAATCTCTATTTCTTTGTTGGGGGCAGGGAACCAATTTTAAGGATCATAATCTATTTTTAAACATCTTGCTGGCACCCCTACCTCGTCATTGCGCGAGCGTTTACCTGGTCATGCTGTCTTTGGATACGACCAGGCCAGGTGCTTTTTATGTATGAGAGCGCAGCAATGATCTCTTCGTCCGTCAACTTATCTTTATACGCTGGCATATTGTTGGGGTATTTTCTCCCGATCATTTTCTCAATGCCATATTTGGTTATCAAAAAGAGGTAGGAGTCAGAATGATGCCACGTATGCCCTGTTTTATCATGAGGAGGGGCAGGCAAATAACCATCAGGGTCTCTCTGCCGCCAGTTAGCCTGACCTTCTAAAGCCATACCATGGCATGACGCACAGTTCTCCGCGTAAACCAACTTCCCTGAGTTTGTCACAGAATGTTTTTTTGGGCAGCAAAGACACACTTGCCTCCGCTTTTTTGGTGGCTGATGAGAGAGAGAGCATTACGGTACCGCCTGACACGATAGCTAACCCAAGGAGTAATACGTGCCTCAATTTAATATTTCTCTCATTCAACATGCTGTTCCTCAGTGACATGCTTTACCAAGCGCTTTAAGGCGCCAGTAGTTATAAGGCAAAGGAGTAATGAAACCTGCGAAAAGCATAAAAGGTATTACCCACCAGGTTAAAATAGCGCCGCCAGTTAGAATGACGTCAGTAACATTCATGGCAGCTTCCATCGAAATCATTGAAATGAGAGACATGCCAATGGCTGTTTTAAACGCAAGTTTAAGTACCATCTGTCTGGAGAGGATAATTGTCTCAAGGATTATTGATGTCATTAATCCGTTAAAAATCGCAAGGCTCATTATTGCCCAGACAGGCCAATCGATACCCAGAAACTGGAAATATGCGATAGTGCCCAAATCTCCGATGGAACAACCAAGTAAACACCAAGATGTGTTGTAAGATGCTATCTTCCACGTATGTTTACAGCGCCAATCAATGGCAAAATGTTGGGACATTGCTATCATATTTACTCTCCAATATCCCCATGTATAAACTCTCCCCTAGCCGGAGACACAAGAGTGAAAAATGAACATTGGTAAAGCGGCAAACCTATCTGGCCTCACCGTAAAAACAGTGAGGTACTACAGTGACATAGGTATTATTAAGCCCGAGGTTGACCCCAATACGGGCTACAGAGATTTTTCCGAGTCTGACCTGGCTAAGCTTCAATTTATAGCCAAAGCACGTAAATTTGATTTTAGTTTGGGTGAGTGCAGGGAATTATTAGCGCTTTATGAAAATACAGAGCGATCCAGCAAAGAAGTTAAGGCGCTCACCTTGGAGAAGATCGCAGAAATAGACACTAAGTTATCCGAGCTTCAAATGTTAAAAGATCAACTCAGTAAATTAGCGTCTGCCTGCCATGGCGATGATAGGCCCAATTGTCCAATCTTGGATGCTTTGTCAAACAACAATACCCGCTAGCGATAGACCGTTCAGTCTCTCTCTGTTTCATTAGGCGAGTTGGCACCTGCTCACCTTGTTACTTGCGTTCAACCGCCTGATCTTGCGATCCTGTCTATGACAGTTTCCTGTCAAACTTGTCTATAGCAGACCGGTGATGGTAGAGAATAGTCTTAATTATTCTGTATATTTGATTGGGGAAAAAAATGAAGGCCATCACTTTAGATGCATTCGGCGACCCCTCAGTTTTGAAATATGGTGAAATAACAACTCCAGAGCCGGATGCTGGGGAGGTACTGATTAAAGTTCACAATGTCTCCGTGAACGTCACGCTAGATATCGCACTCCGGAAGGGCAATTATCCTATTAAACCAGATTTCCCCCACGTCATGGGAATAGACCCCGTTGGCGAAATCGTTGACGTTGGCAGGGAAGTTTCTGGTGACCGAGTAGGGGAGAGAGTTGGCGTACATGCCTTGATGAGAAGCGATGTTTGTACACCAGGTGAGGAGGCCGATGACCCTAAATTCTATCGGTTTGTGGGTATTCATAGATGGGGCGGATATGCTGAATTTGTGACGGTGCCCTCAGAAAATGCGTTTAAGATCCCCGAGAGAATTAGTTTTCCAGAGGCTGCAGTAATTGTGCGGCATCTCCCAACAGCGCTCCATTTACTCTCGATTAAAGGCAAGTTGAAGGCGGGCGAATGGGTTCTTGTGATGGGGGCTACTGGTGGCCTTGCAAGTTGCTGTGTACAAGCCGCAAAAAAATTAGGTGCAACTGTCATAGCAGGTGCAGGAGCAGACGATAGAGTGGATGCCGCAATCAATTATTTTGGAGCAGATTTCGGTATTAATTATAGAACTAAAAACTTAGCCGAAGAGGTAAAAAAAATTACGGGCGGTAGGGGAGTTGACCTCGTGGCAGATAATATCGGTGACCCCGACCTTTGGTCAGGCTCAATGGAGAGCCTCGCCTCGATGGGCAGATTGGTAACGGCTGGTGCGCATGCTGGCACCACTGCCTCCATCGACCTAAAACAACTTTACTTGCGACGTCAGACAATTATCGGAAGTCCTGGGTGTAATTTCTCAGATGTGGAATCAGCGCTTAAGATGGTTGAAGATGGTTCTATTAAAGCACCCATTATCCACAAAATTTTCCCTTTGCACGAGGCATCAGAGGCACACAGTTTGGTCGAGGAGGGAAATTTCGCAGGAAAAATTCTACTGGACCCCATGATGAGTAATTAGTTGGTGTTTCTTAGATGGGTCATTCTGTCCAACATTATTGATGTGTGTTGTCAGATCATAGGGGTATGGGCAGCACCAACAAACTGATAGGCCTTGGCGACTATTCGGCTAGCGGTATTATTAACGAATTGGTTTTCGTAATGAGGGCGCTGGACATCTAAACTGCTGTCAACATCGGCACTGACACGAGCAGCAACTCTGGCCACGCCGTATTTTGCGAATACATCGTTAGTTTTTGCGTTTCTTTAACCGGTCTTTAGCGGCTTGGACAAGGTGGTTTTGCATGCTGGTTCGTGCATTTTCCGCCTGTGATGGGGTCCAGGATCGAAAACCCTTCCCTGTCGACATGCCGAGCTCCCCAGCCATCACTTTGTCGCGGAGTAGGCGCTGCGGGGTCTCGGAGGCATCCAGATCAGATAGCAGGAATTCATGAATATCTAGCGTAAGATTTAATCCAACCAGATCGGAATTCTCCAATGGGCCCATCACCGAAAGGCGCTGGCCGAACCCTTCTTTGACTACGAGATCGACAGTTTCGGCATCACAGACACCGCTCTCTACCAGCGCGATGGCCTCCCGCTTCAATGCGTGTTGCATTCGGTTGCCAATAAAACCAGGGATATCTCTCTTAGCATGAACAGCTGTTTTGCCTAACGCTGTTAGAATTTTAATCATTTTTTCTACGACAGAGAGAGACGTTTTCGCGCCTTGAATAACCTCTACTAGTGGCACAAGATGCGGTGGATTCCAGAAATGGGTACCCACAATCCGCTCTGGTTCGGCCGCCTTTGCCGCGATTTGCCCAATCGGCAGGCCCGAAGTATTCGATGCCAAGATGCAACCCGGTTTTGTCTCCTTAATTAATTGATCAAAGATAGATTGCTTGAGTTCAAGTTTTTCAGGGGCCGCCTCAATGACAATATCGGCGTCGGCGACAGCGTCGTTTAGACTCTTGGCTGCGATGATAGTGCCGGTCCCCGCTCCAGTTCGATCCTGCTCAAGGAGTTCAAAAATCCCGTCCACGCGATTATTCAAGCTCGCGAGGGCGCCCGGATCGGGGTCCGTCACCGAGACTAGATGGCCGTTAGCGGCGAAAACATAGGCAATGCTGTGCCCCATCAGGCCCGCCCCAAGGACCGCTATATGCTCTTTGGCCACCCACTTAACCGGCGGTAAATCCGCCGTCCACATACATCACTTGACCCGTGCAAAAATCAGACGCTGGGGCTAACAAATACAGTGCCATCCCCATGAGGTCGTCGACCTCACCAAGTCGGCCGATGGGGATGCGCGACAATGAGCGCGCCTTTGTCGCCTGTCCCAATTCATCGTCACCATACATCCAGGCTGTTAGATTTGACCGAAAGACAGTAGGGGCGATAGCATTCACGGTGGTCCCGTATTTTGCCCATTCGGTTGCCAGCACCCTGGTCATGGAGTCCGTAGCGCCTTTGGAGGCACAGTAACCGGTGTAACCAGAAATATTGCCGTGGCGACCGCGGACGGAAGACATGAGGAGCATTTTCCCTTTTATATTATTCTCGATCCAATAGGAACCCACCGCTTTCGCCATAAACCAGGCTCCGCGGACATTGGCGTCCATGACGTCCTGCCAATCTTCATAGTCCAATTCGTGGATGAACCCGGCCTTATTATAGCCCGACCCAACTGCTAGCATTTTTATGGAGCCAAAGTTGTCGACGGCAGCATCCCGCATGGCTTCGGCGTCTACCAAGCTATCGGGGCGGCGCACGATATAGGCCGCTTTCCCGCCAACATCTTCCACATCTTTGGCGACAGATTTGAGCTCGTCCTCATTGCCGGACGCCAAAAGCACGTTGGCGCCCTGAGCACCGAGAGTAATTGCAATCCCGCGCCCAAAAGCACCCGATGCGCCGGTCACTATGGCAGTCTGTTCGGATACATCAAACATCTTGGCGGGATTTCGCATCCAGTCTGTCACTTCGCCGATTTTGGTTTTAGACATGATTTAAGTCTCTCCCTTATGTGCTCTCTGAGAGGTTTTGGCCGCGCTCAAAACGAAATTTTTGATCTGGATCAAGGACCGCCAAAATTCTCACTCCACATCCATCGCCACCTTCCCAGCGCCATGGAAAACACATGAAGGTGCAGCGTTTGCCTGTTACCGCATCAAGATCACCGCCGACATTCTCGATGCCCGGAATACCCCCGCCAATCATCAGCGTTTTATGACCCGACTCCCAATTTGGGAAATCCTCCTTGGGATCTCGGCCAAATTCTTGTTTATATTCCTCGATCAGGTGCGGGTGGGTCGGTCCTAGTCCATGATCCACCAATTTTGTCGCCATGGGGTGGTCATTTGACTGAACATCATAGCCGACTAATTTGACCTTTTTATCAACCAGCCACTGTGCACCATCCGTATAAATGCCTGGTGAGTAAGCGAAGTAGTCATCGCTGTCTGCCATGCGGTGGTGCATGCCCGTGTTGATAAATACCATGTCACCCTCTCTGATTTTGGGGGTTGCGTTTTCAAGATCTTCCGGGGTGATGACCTCCCACTTGTTCTTTGGAATCGAGACTGCGACGCCCGTTCCAAAAAAACGCCACAAGGCGTAGTCCATTATATGGGGTGTGTTTTCCGTTACGTGGATTGGAGCATCCATATGGGTGCCGCGATGCATAATGCCCTCGAACTCGGTCTGGTAGACCCCATCTTTGGCATGAAACTTTTTCACATTTACATTAACACCCGGGGTAGAGGGCCATTCCGGCATATGGTGTCCCCAGGGCTGACTGAGATTAAACATGCGCAATCCAGTCTTAGGCTCGGGTTCCCGCTGTGTCCCTAGATGTTGTTCCTTATCCAGGTTATTTTTGGATACGTTGACGTCATCCATATCCCGTCACCTCCGTTCCGGGCTCAATCCGGCATGTTCCCGTAGGGTCCGTCATAGCAACGAGCCTTACGGGGCAGGCATCGCCGTGTTCCCATTTCCACGGCGTCGCGTGAAATGTCGCTCGAGTATTGAGCAGGTTATCAACATCACCGCCCACCTGTTCGATGGTAGGGATGTTTTCGGTTAGGAGAATTTTATGTGCGGGGTTCCAATCGGGGAAATCTTTTTCAGGGTCCCGGCCTGTCTCCTCAGCATATTTTGCGACAACCCTGTTCATCAAAGGGCCGCCCCGGTGATTGCCCAGCGATGTTGCTAAAGGGTGATCAATCTGCGGGGTGTCAAGGCCAACCAGTTTCACGCCTAGGGATACCAAATAGTCCGCGGCATCCGGCGATAATCCTGGTGACTCTCCAAAATATTCTAGACTATCGGAATATTTGTGATGCCAGCCTGTTACGATAATCACAAAGTCACCTGGGGAGATACTCGGTGTTACAGCTTTGAGATCTTCAGCTGAGATCAATTCCCAGCGCTCTTTTGGAAGAGATAAGATGACCCCGTTTCCAAAGAGCCGGTCTAGCGGTATATCTCCGCATCCAACCCCACCCTGGATCAAGTGCAGGGGCGCATTCATATGAGTGCCGGTATGCATGACCATTTTCAACCGGTGGGTCATCACACCGTGCTGACCATGTTTCACGGACCGGAACATGACAACATCGTCATTACCTGGGAGCGACGGCGCTCCATGCCCCCATATGTGACTTAATTCCGTCAGATTTAGACCTGAGTACGGATCCACGACTTGTGTCATGATGTTTCACCCCGCGGTTCTTCTTTATCTTTACGTCTCAGCGTATCCGGCGATCAGAGCCATACCGATAATTATGGTTGCGTGACCTCAATTATGATTTCTAACCGTTCTTACAGTCTCCAAATTTTTACGCTTTTTGAAAGTGGTTTTTCTTCTGTGCTTCGCCCCTATGGAACATCACTGCTAATTGCTAAACTCACTGTGACTAACGCGAAGTGGCCAAAACAACTTAATCAGGACCGGCACGCGATCCATACTTAGTGAAGGAAAAGGGAGTGAGCTGACATTTCTCTCAAACACCGCTGGTTCGTCCTGTTAAATGATATTTTGGAAGAGCCATATTACTGTTGGCCGGAACAGGCCAGTGTGGGAGGATAAGAAATTAGAGATAAGTAAGATTTCATGCATCACGTTGTAATCCGGCAGAAAATTATTGACCGCGTGCTCGCGAGACGGGGAAGATATCACCTTTTCGAATGGTTCGATGCGGCTGAAACAGCCCTCGTCGTCATTGACATGCAGCCGACCTTTGTAGCGTCGGATAGCCCGGCTGAGGTGCCGGCCTCCAGGAGCATCGTGGACAACATCAACATCTTGGCAGACTCGTTGCGCGCTCAGGGTGTGGCCGTAATTTGGGTGACCCATGCCAACGGCCGCGTGGGCGGGGGCAGCGACTGGAATGGATTTTTTGACCATTTTGTTGATGAGGAAGTGCGAGAAAAAACGATTGAAAGCCTCGCGCCGGGCAGCCCAGATGCCCTGCCGTGGGAGGGCCTTAATGTTCATGGTGACGATCTCCATATATTCAAGAACCGCTACAGCGCCCTCATACCCGGATCTTCATCGCTCGAGAGAGTCCTGAGGGCCCAGGGAATTCAAAATATATTTATTGCCGGAACTAAAACCAATGTTTGCTGTGAAGCCACAGGTCGGGATGCAATGATGTTGGACTTCAACACGGTGATGGTGTCTGACTGTCTTGCGGCGCTCTCTGATGAGGAGCATTTGGCTGCTCTAGAGACCTTCATCCAACAATTTGGGGATGTGCTTACCTACGAGGAGGCCCTCGAGTTGGTGGGTCCGCACGCGAATCGAGCCGTGCCGCTTAGCCCCGATGTTTGAGCAGGAAGGCCAGCAATCGCTCCGTAAATAATGCGGATTGTTCAAGATTTATGAGGTGTCCGGCGCGAGGTATCATCGTGTACTCACAATCCTGAATTTTAGCCGCCATGGCGGTGCCGATCTCCGGACTGGTCAGGCTATCATCTTCACCAAACACCAAGAGTGTTGGAACGCGGATTGTCTCAAGCGTGTCGTTTTGATCGAACGTTGTCGTCGAGCGCACGGTCTTGATGTAGCTTTCCTTGTGAAGCTGGCACATGCTCTCCACGAGTTGTTGGTATTGTTCTTTGGTTGCATGCGGACCTACCAGTGTTTTTGCAACGACAGGCGCGATGTCTGAGACCTCTTTTCCGTCCTCTAACAGCGGCTTCAGGCGAAGGTCTACGAACTTTTGTTTCTCGACGTCGCCGAAATCATCGAAGCCTGTAAAGGTGGCGATCAGGCTCAGCGTTTTGACGCGTTCCGGGTACAAATTATAAAATACCTGGGAGATACGCCCGCCCATGGACAGGCCGCCGATATGGGCTGTCTCGGCTTCAAAATGGTCGAGCACACGGACCAAGTCATGTGCAAAGTCGTTGAAATCAAGTGCGCCGTCATAGTCATCGCTGCCCCCATATCCGCGTGCATCCCAAGCAACCACATGAAAATGCGCTGAGAGCGCCCTGACCTGCTCCGTCCAGTTGGTCCGGTTGCCCCCAATGCCGTGCATTAGGATGACTAGTTCTCCCGTACCTGCGTGGTCGATACAAAGAGCAGGGTTGTCTAGAATACGTTCTGTAACCAAATCAGTCATACGCTTATTCCATGGATAGCTGTCAAGATTGGGGCGAAGATCTAGGGGTTAACCAGCTCCGGTGCGAACTTTCGAGATAATGGATTGATCACGGCTTTTTCGCCGATCCAAAAAATAATTACGATGGCGAGGCAGGTGGCAAAAACGGTGGCAGCATCGGCGACTGATTGGGCTTGTTGTAGCAGGAACCCAAGGCCGCTCTCCGTGCCGAAAAGTTCGGCTACAAGGGCAATTTTCCAGCCGACGCCATAGGCGATGCGGACCGCGGATATGATATAGGGCATTAGCAACGGCAGAGTTACCTTAACGAGGATGACAATGGGACGACGGGTGAAGCTGCGGGCCATTTCTAGCACTTCATGATCAATTTCCTTAAGCCCCTCCGACACGTTTACCAGGCAAAAAGGGGTTAGGATCATGACAATGATAAAGACAATGGTGCCGTCAGACGGCCCAAACCAGATGATGGCCAGGATAGCCCAACCGACAGAAGGGAAAGAATTTAGAAATGGTTTAATGCGTTCATGGACGATGACATCCATTATCGGGATCCAATGCGGTATTAATGCTAGAAGCGAGCCTAGAACAACTGCGATGATAACGCCCAGTATGACCCGGACGGTGCTAGCGACGACGTGACTGGCATAAGTAATATCGCTAATAAAAACCCAAATTTGCTGGGCCACGGCGGTTGGCTTGGGGATGATAATCTCAGGTAACTCCAGAGATAAAAGCCACCAAATGGCGACAGCGAGCACCACCAACCCCTCGGCGGAGAGGCGCGACACTAAACGCTTCCAGACGAGCGTTTGTGGCGACTCCCGACGGGCGTCAACTTGCTCCATGATGCCTCGCAAGATGTGCCTGGATGGGAGAAAAAATCCACCGGTCCGTTGAGTAGACAAAGGCGATGATGACCACAATAACAGCCAAAACGAGCGGCATGTCAAAATCCTGACGGGCCAGGTTGAGCATGTAGCCGAGGCCAGTGTTTCCACCGAACAATTCGGCTGTAAGGGCCACCTTCCATGCAACACCGAAACTAATTCGGATTGTGGCGAAGATAAAAGGATAGAGTGATGGCAAGATCACGAGACGGAACCGCCTCCAGCCCGATCGGGTGAAACTGACCGACATTTCGATCCGTTCTTGGTCCAGGTTGATCAGTGCTTCGCGCATATTGATGATAGCGAATGGGATTAGCACCATGGAGATAACAAACACCACGGTAACATCCGAAATGCCGAACCAAATTATCGCTAGAAAAGTCCAGCCAATGCCAGAAAAAGAATTTAAAAAGGGGCTCAATCGGCCATGCACCATGGTGTCGAACACGTCCAGATAATGCGCAAAAAAGGCCAAGAATGAACCGATAAAGAAAGAGATAATGACCGCGGATATGATATGCGCGAAGGAATAGAACATGTGGCCGACTTCATGGATGTCGGTAAACATTAGGCCGAGACGCGAGGCCACAGCCCACGGGCCCGGCATCACATAGCTCTCGACCAGCGAGCTATAAAGAAACCAAGTGGCAAGAAATCCGAGGATAAACAGATGCCCGGCTAAGCGCGCTTTGCGCCTAGCCGGGATCGCAAATAGACGCGACACTAATCTTATTCACTATTCCTTGATGGCATCCCGCCAAATGGCTTTTTCAACATCCGGGACCTTCTTTAAGATGCCCATATCCTTAGATTGGCTCCACACTAGCGTCATGGCTTTCTTATCTTCTGCGCTGACCGCACCCGGGAAATAGGAGTAGTCGTTGATCCATGCCTTAAAGTAACCCGGCTCGATCTTCGCCGTATTTTTGGCTATAGCCGCACCCACCTTGTCTGCATTCGCAACCGCGTATTTAACGGACTCATGCATCATGCGATTGAATTCACGAAAGGCATCGGGACGGGTGTTGAGCTTGTCAGGGTAGGTCACGTTCACTGCAGACAAGCTATCGACCCCAAACATCTCCTTAATATCCTTATTGGTCCAGGCCAGTACGCGGTAATTTCCGGTTTTACGGGCAGAATAGGCTTGGGCATGAATCAAAGTCGCGGCATCCACGCGGCCGGTTTCTAGGGCTGACAGCAAGGCTGGTGCTGGAATTTGAACCCAAGAGAAGTCGCCGCCCTTATAAGACACATTTACATCATATTTTTTTGCCAACGCTATACGGATCCACGTGGTGCCTGTGGCGCGAAGGGAGTAACTGCCGATTTTTTTTCCTTTAAGGTCAGCAAGGGTTTTGTAGGGGCTGTCCTTCTTCACCCAAATTCCTGCACCGAGACGTCCTTTAGCAGAGCGCAAGGCCGATGAAAGCACAACGAGATCCAGACCACGCCGTTTGGCGAACGGAATGGCCATCACAGCATTCATAATTACGTCATATTTCTTGGCTGGTGTGGATGAAATTAGTGCCGGGATTTGCAGCGCACTGGCCTCGATCTCGATCTTATCGGATTTTACGATACCGTTTTTGATGGCATAGAGCACCCCTTCGAGTGCCGGGTCGGCAAGGTAAGCGTAGGTGATTTTTTCCTTAGCGCTTGCTTGCGTTATGCTGACAAGTCCGGCCACTGCCAATGCAATGGGCAAACTGGCCAATTTCAAAAATCCTGAGGTTTTCATTTTTAAATCTCCTTTTTCTTTAATAGTTTGATCGTTGGCGTGAGTAAAATTTGACGGGCTAAACTGTCTCCAAATCTGCCGTTTGTTCGAGTTGGCGGAAGAGGGAAATCAGTTTTGACTTTTGCGCACTCAAGCTCTCCGAGTTTTCAATGTCCCTGGGGCGAGGCTGATCGAGCACAATGGTCTCCAGAGCTTTTGTCGGTTTGTTGGAGAGTAGCAGAATACGATCCGCCAGGACGAGTGCCTCATCCACGTCATGAGTCACAAATATGACGGTTTTTTTTGTTTCTTTCCAGATCCGAATGATCTCACTACGCATTCGCCAGCGTGTGTTGAGGTCTAGCGCGGAAAACGGCTCGTCCATCAAAATAATGTTGGGATCAACAGAAAGGGCGCGGGCTATAGCTACACGCTGGCGCTCCCCGCCCGACAGCATCGACGGATATTTATCCATATCATTTTGCAAGCCCACCATATTAAGCAGTCTGCGGGCGGTCTCTTCGCGTTCCCACTTAGACTGCTTCTCAAATCGAAGTTCCATGCCCAGCAATACGTTTCCTAATGCTGATCTCCAGGGCACAAGTCGGGGTGACTGGAAGACGTAGGCAAGTTTGTTCCAGCCGCGCTCTGGCGGCAAGCCCTCGATGGAGACTTCCCCACCCTGGGCTTCCAAGAGATTACCCATTAAACGCAGAGACGTCGATTTGCCACAGCCACTGGGGCCGAGGATGCAAAGAAATTCGCCTCTCTTAACGGTAAAACTTAAACCATCATAGATTGTTTCATCGCCAAATTCGACGATTACATCTGTGAAGGCTGCAATATCTTCAGTCGGGTTTTCGCCCATGGTGGATCTCCCACACCTTTGATATTTTATTAAATCCTAGGTAATTATCAATTGCGAGTCACGCAAGACTGATAAGCTGGTAAATCAAGAAGAGGATGACCAATGTCCGCTATCTACCGAGCCTTCGATCAGGCAACTTTGGATCATCAATACAACGCCCAAGCTACAGTGGGTGATATCTCGCCGTTTATCGAGATGTATACAGAGGGAAGCGCGGCTGCGCGCGCGCGCCTGCCTTTTGAGGAAGCACTCTCTTTTGGAGCCAGTTCGGAGGAAACTCTGGACTTATTTCCCGCTGGCGACGGAGCGCCTTTGTTAGTTTTTATTCATGGTGGTTATTGGCGCGCATTGTCGAAGAATGAGTCCAGCTTTATGGCCCCGTGTATGGAGACGCGCGGAATTGCAACGGCGGCGGTAAACTATACCTTGCGGCCCCATGCCACTTTAGATGGGATCGTTGCTGAAGTCCGACGGGCCCTGGCCTGGCTTTATCAGAATAGTGCGGCTTACGGTTGCGATCCGGAGCGGATATTTGTGGCTGGTTCCTCCGCGGGCGGACACTTGGCCGGTATGCTGGTCAGTCGGGGTTGGCACGATGCCTTTGGAGTGCCGGAGAAGATCGTCAAAGGCGGCGTGCTGTTGAGTGGTCTGTTTGATTTAGAGCCAATCCAGTTATGTTACGCAAATGAATGGGTTGGCTTGGACGAGACGTCGGCGCGTCGCAACAGTCCCCTGGCTAATTTGCCATCAGTTGGGTGTCCCCTGATACTGTCTTATGGTGGTTCGGAGACGAATGAGTTCAAACGCCAAAGCGACGACTACGCAGCGGCTTGGCGAGCAGCTGGTTTTGAAGCTGACTGTTTTGAAATTGCTCACAGAAATCATTTCGACATTCCGTTAGAATTGGCTGATCCTGCCAGTGTCTTGACTGAAAAACTTTTTGAACTGATCGCGGCGGTGTAAGACAGCGTACACCATAAGTTTGGTCAGGCTGACATAACTGTTATGATAGCTTCTTAATTGTAAGTTGTTGCGTTCATGACCTATATTCATTGGGCTAAGTTCCTGGCCGCTTTTTCGTCTCTAAGTGCGGGTATATCGATCGTCGGGACCCGTTTACTCATTCCTGAAACCGACCCACAATCAATGGCGGCGATCCGTTTCGGTATCGGCGCCCTTTGCTTGATGCCATTTTTGGTTGTTGGCTTTCGCAGAAAACCGATCGCGTCAGCTGATTGGCCAGCCGTCATTTTTCTGGGTGCTTTATTCTTTGGATTGTTTACCTTTTTGTTCAATGCGTCTCTTGTCCTCACCACCGCTGCCCGCGGGGCGGTCGGGCTGGCAACTTCTCCCATTATTACTCTGGTTCTCGCCTGGACTCTTGGCCGTGAGGTTATGACCAAGGTGAAAATGATTTGCGTTCTTTTAGCCTTTGTCGGTGTTGCAGCAGCTGTAAGCGATAGCCTTGTCGCAACAGCAAGTGGCACAGACATTCTGGTCGGAGACAGCTTGATGCTGCTGGCAGCACTCACGGTCTCGATCTATACCATCTACGCTAAGCCCTATATCATGAAGTATGGCGGTATTTATTTTACCGCCGTTGTGATGGCGATTGGCGTGCTCGCGCTGATCTCAGCGTCGCCGCATGTTGGGTTTCCCATACGCGTCCCGGATTTTACGATTGTTGAATGGGGCATTATGCTCCTCTTGGGCGTTATTGGTGCCGCGGTCCAGTTTGCTGCCTTCATTTGGGCTTTGGGCCGTATTCCATCCTCTACCGTCGGCATTACCCTCACGCTTTCTCCCATTTCGGCCTTTATTTTCGCCTGGCCTGTTTTAGGGGAGGCGATAACCTATCAGGCACTCATCGGATTGGTGTTTGTTGTAAGCGCCATTTTGATCATGAACCGGCAACCTGAATAGCATCGGTGCCAAGTATTACAGATAAGATGTTACGGGCATTTCACTCTAGGGATGTCGCTTAATTTTGGTCGTTTTAAGGCAAGGTGGCTTGAAGGCCTCATTGCATAGCTGACTCGGTTCCAAAAATGATTGTCCCCGCGACTGAGAACATACCGCCCACGCCATGGGCGACTGATATATTTGCGTTCGGGACCTGGGCCGGTGCGGTGCCCCGAAGTTGCCGAATGCTCTCTTGCATGGCGTACATGCCATACATGCCGGAATGCATATAGCTCAGACCGCCGCCGTTTGTATTGAGCGGTAAGCGGCCACCGGGCGCCGTATGACGGTTGCGGATAAATTCCGCCGCCTCGCCTGGTTGACAAAACCCAAGATCTTCCAACCCATATAGGGGGACATGAGCAAAGGCGTCATAAATCATCAGATGGTCCACATCTGCATGAGAAATACCAGCTTCCTCAAAGGCTCGCTTGCCCGACAGTCGGGAAGCCTTAGATGATGTGAAATCCTCAAGCTGACTTACAAGGGGGCCCTCCGCGCTCTCTCCCGTTCCAAGAACATAGACAGGCAAATGCGGAAAATCTTTTGCTCGATCTGCTGCCGTCAGGATAAGCGCTCCGCCGCCATCGGTTCGAAGACAGCACATCAGCAGGGTAAAGGGATAGGCCACCATGCGGGCGTTCATGACGTCGTCGACCGTGATCGGATCCTTGAAGGTGGCGCGCGGATTGAGGGCCGCCCATTCCCGCTGTATGACCGAAACTGGTGCCATATCCTCAGGTGTTAGGCCGTGTGACGCAAGATAACGGAGCACCGGAATGGTAAACATGGTTGGCGGCAAGCTGGCCCCGTAGGGGACCTCAAACTGGCCGGCTAGCTTGCCGCCTATGAATTCTGGAAAGCCCTCGGCCTCCACGCGGGAACGACCACTTTCTCCATGCACGATCAGCACGGTCGTGCACAGCCCCGTCTCTATTGCTGAGAGTGCGTGACGTACATGCAACATAAAAGAGCTGCCGCCAATGAGCGTTCCGTCAAGCCAGGACGGTGTAATCCCGAGATATTGAGCGAGAGCGTCCGGCGGTTTTCCAGCTGTTGCAATGCCGTCGATGTCCGCGGCAGTCAGTCCCGCATCTGCCATCGCATTTAAGGCAGCGTCGGCCTGTAGTTGAAGCTCGGACATCTCCGTGATTTGTCCCATTTTCGACGTTTCTGCTGCGCCGACCACGGCCACAGACCCCCTCGCCATAACGTCACCCTGCCGGCTTGAAAAATGGGAGCGTGATCTCGTCGCTTTGCGCTTCAAAGGTCACTTCAAGAGGCATGTCTAATGTCAAGGCCTCTGGCGTTTGGTCACAGCCGACAATATTTGTCATCAATCGAGGGCCTTCTTCTAGGGTCACCACGGCGACGGAAAAGGGTGGCTCCAGGCCCGGTGCCGGGATATTACTGATCACATAACTGTACAAAGTTGCTCGCCCGCTAGCGGCGAAGACTGACACGTTTCGGTTGCTGCACTCAGGACAAAACGGCCGCGGCGGAAAATAGACCGCACCACAGTCATCACATGTCTGGAGGCGAAGTTCACCGGATCGCGTGCCATCCCAGAAGTGTAATGTCTCGGGCGTGGGCCTGGGCAAGTGACGTTGCTTCGTATCCACCATCGGGGCCTCCTTATTAATACAAATAGATCATACAATTAATTTTATAGTATAATTGATCTTATAATTTTGTCATTGTCCTCTAAATCATCATCATGGTACCATCATTTTATTGATTGAATAAACAATAAAATGATACCGAGAGCAAAGGACACTTAATTGATGACTGCCCACCGCCCAAATTTCCTGTTCATTGTTACGGATCAGCAGCGGGCCGACCATCTCAGTTGCGCGGGTAATCCCATCCTGAGAACGCCTCACTTAGATTCACTTGCGCATCGAGGGCGCCGTTTTGAGAATTTCTTCGTTAATTCCGGAATTTGTCAGACTAACAGGGCCACCATCATGACGGGGCAAACCATCACTCAGCATGGGGTGCGGGTAAATGGAATTCCAATGGCCTTAGACTCGGTGTGTTTTTCACACCTACTCCAAGCAGGGGGCTATGAAACTGCGCTTTTTGGTAAAGCTCATTTTCAGAATATGACCAAGGACCGACCAGGTTTTCGCAAAACATCAGAAGATCTTGACCCACCGCCCAGCGCACTGCGTGACGCCAGCATGGGACTTCGGTCTGGGCCAGAATATGATCGGGAGTTGAACTTCGAATTCTCCAGTGACCCAGAGGCTGACGAGCAAGAAGGCGACTATTACGGTTTCGAAAAATTCCGCGTGTGCACGTGGCATGGAGACGATGTGCAAGGGCATTACACCCATTGGCTCAACGAGAGATTTCCCGATGCGTCGAGCAATCGCTCCAGTGTTAATCCCGAACCCGACCCCCGCTACACTGCGCCGCAAGCTCGCAAACCCCGCATGCCGGAACAACTTTATCCCACCAACTATGTTGCGGAGATGACCCTGGAATATCTCGACAGGTATGCCAGAGGCGCTCAGGAAAAGCCCTTTTTTATTCAGTGTAGTTTTCCTGATCCCCATCATCCGTTTACGCCACCGGGCAAATATTAGGATATGTATGACCCGGCCGACATTGAGTTGCCGCCATCCTTCTACCACCAGCCCCATGATCAAACGCCTATTCTGGCGCGGATGCATCAAGAACTTGCGGATGGCAGTGCCAATCGAGACTGGGTGCGTCCGTATGCCGTCAATGAAGACGAGGCAAGACAAATTACTGCGCTTACTTACGGTATGATCGCCTTCATAGATGACAGTGTGGGGCGGATATTGGAAAGGCTCAGGGAACGGGGCCTCGATAAGAGTACTGTCATCATTTTGACCAGTGATCACGGGGACTGGATGGGTGACCATGGTCTCATGCAAAAAGCCCTGCTTCATTATCAAGGCCTTATTCGCGTTCCGTTCATCTGGATGGATCCCGCAGACGAATGTCCCGGGCAGGTTGAGACAGGGATTGGTTGCTCTCAGGATATTCCTAATTCTATTCTTACGCGAGCTGGCCTGGCTCCATCGGCAGGCATGCTCGGAGAGGATCTCAATAAGATCATGGCGGATGGCGAAGCGTCTAAACGCGACGGGGTCGTTGTCGAGCAGGCGACTTCGCTTCCTTTGCCCGGGCGGGATCTTCCTATGCGGGTTAAAACCTTCGTCGATCTCGACTGGCGGCTGTCTTACTACGCCGGCGAGACGTGGGGGGAGCTATATGATCTTCGTCAGGACCCGGGCGAAATAGTCAATCTCTGGACCTCACCCGAACATCAGACCATTCGGCTGGAGCTGATGGATCGGATGCTGAAAAATATCGTGCATTACGAGTCCCGCACACCCCTTCAAGTGACAGCCGGGTAGTCTTTCATGATGACAGGTATTCAACTGCAGTCGAAAACGGCCGGCGGAAAACCGAAAAACGGTGTTCGCCGAACCCGACGGGGACGGCCGTCTTTGGCGGAGGTAGCTAACCGTCAGGAGAGTACGCAGGAGAGCCTGCTCAAATCCGCAATTGACGCGTTTGCAAAGCATGGTTTTGACGCAGTGACCACCAGCCTTATCGCGGAGAATGCCGGTATGGCTCAGTCTATGGTCCACTACCATTTCAAATCTAAAGAGCAGATTTGGAAAGCCGCCATTGAACAGTTGATGCGGGATCTAAGCGAACGTTTTCCCCTCGCCAAGGACGAGTTGAAAGATCTCGACCCTGTCAGCCGTCTCAAGGTCTTAGTCCGGCGATTTTTGAAAATGAGCGCCCGTGATATCAGCCTCAGTCGTATCATGATCCATGAGGGAACTGCCCCTGGCCCGCGGCTGAATTGGATTGCGGAAAAATTCTTAAAGCCGGGATTTGAACCACTGGATGAGACCGTGGAAGAAGGCGTCGACGCCGGCTTGTTAAAAAATTTACCCATTTACACCGTCACCCATACGATTATCTCGGCTGCTGCTATGACTTACTGTTTGGCCCCCGTGGTTGATGCCACCCATGGTGTGGACCTGGCTAAATCAGCCTCAATGGATGAAATGGCGGATACTGTCCTTACTATCTTATTTGATGGCATTCTCGCTAAACCCGACGGCGTTGGCGCGGATTAATGATAGAGGCGGATTACTAGATGTTTGCACAAGCCCTGGCCCGGACCGCCCAAATTTATGGAAATCGTACTGCCACAATTAGCACAGCAGGTGTGCAAACTTGGCGAGACTTTGTCGATCGTATCCAATCTGTCGCTGCCGGCTTGCGGGGGCTTGCGTTGCAACCAGGGGACCGGGTTGGCATTCTTGCCGGTAATACGGTGGAACACCTTACCATGATGTACGCCTTGGCCTGGGCGGGTTGTGTGCTGGTTCCACTCAATGTCCGGCTTTCGGCTGAAGAAATGGCGCAGATCGTCAATGAATCAGGTGCTTCTGCGATTGCTGGTGATGGGGCCAACTTGAGGGCCCTTACTTCTCTTGCCACTTCAGTAAAACGGACCCTAGTGTGGATTGATCTTGACGGCGAAACAGGCCAAGGCCAGACGTTGGACGCCCTATCTCAATCGGCAGGTCTCGATCCGTGGCAAGCAGACATGTCGGACTTGGCTGCGCTGTTTTATACCGGCGGAACCACTGGCCGGCCGAAAGGCGTGATGGTGAGTTACGGGGCGCTGACAGTCCAAACGCTCAATCTTGTTAACGATCTCAATGTCTCGGCCGAGACGGTCTACATGCATGCGCCGCCGCTGTTCCATTTGGCTGGTGCCGGGGTGGCCCATGCTTGTTCGTTTGCCGGCGCGACCCAGATTTTCCCCGCTGATCTATCACCGCCTGAATTTTTAAAAATGGTCTCGGAGCACAGGGTTAGCCTAGTCAGCCTGATCCCGACCATGTTGGCAGGAATGATGGAGGCACCCAATGTCTCGGATGCCTTCAGGGCTGTCAGAACAATAGTGTATGGTGCGGCGCCAATCTCTGAGGCCTTGCTTCGGAAGGTAATTAAGCGCTGTCCTGACGTAAATTTGGTTCAAATCTACGGGCAAACAGAATGTACAGGGCCCTGCCTAATTTTGCCGCCGGAGCGCCACACACTCACGGGCCCGCTCGCCGGAAAACTGCAGACGGCCGGCCGGGCTAATATGGTCAGTGAGGTCCGTATTGCTGATGAAGCTGGGCAGCCTGTAGAGCCAGGGATAGCCGGCGAGATATTGATTCGTGGCGCCTCTGTCATGTTGGGATATTGGCAACAGCCGGATATAACACGGCAAACCTTAAGAGATGGATGGCTTCACACCGGTGACGTTGGGGTCATGGACGACGAGGGGTTCGTTCGCATTGCGGACCGCCTCAAGGATATGATTGTCACCGGCGGTGAGAATGTGTTTTGCGGTGAGGTAGAGAATGTAATCTCCGAACACCCCGACGTGACAGCCTGCGCCGTGGTGGGCCTGCCGGATGAAAAATGGGGAGAGCGTGTTCACGCTGTCGCGGTGATCAAAGAGGGGGCTAAGCTGACGGAAAAGGCTCTTCGTGATCACTGCAAAACTCTAATCGCTGGGTATAAGTGCCCTAGAAGCGCGACATTCACGACAGACCCTCTACCTTTGAGCGCCGTTGGTAAGGTGCGGAAAGATCTCATTCGCAATCAGCTTGCGGGGCAAAGGAGATAAGATGTTCCAGGACACCATGACGCGAAAACCGTTTTCGCCCGCCCACGATCTCTTTCGGGATCAAGTGCGCCGTTTTGTCGAGACGGAAATACTGCCCTATCACGACGACTGGGACGAACAGGGTGTCGTTTCTCGTGAGGTTTGGAAAAAAGCGGGTGCTGCGGGCATGCTTTGTCCCACAGTGCCGGAGGCATATGGCGGCAGCGGTGCAGATTATCTCTTTAGTGTCGTCGTGATAGAAGAAATGGCTCGGGTTGGTGCAACTGGCCCCGGTTTCAGCATCCACTCGGAGATGGCCGCGCCATACCTGGAGAGCTTCGGTAGCGATGATCAAAAAGAGTACTGGCTTCCAAGATTGGTGAGGGGGGAGGCCATTTCAGGCCTTGCCTTAACGGAACCCGGTGCTGGCAGTGATCTCCGTCGGATGACCACCAGTGCCAAAAAAACCAATTCTGGCTATGTTCTCAATGGCCAGAAGGTGTTTATCTCAAACGGTCAATTAGGGGATGTTTTTTTTGTCGCTGCTAAGACGAAAAACGAATATGCCACCGACAGTGTATCTCTCTTCCTCGTTGAGGCGGAGACGCCGGGCTTTAAACGAGGCCGTAACCTAAAAAAAATCGGCGCCAAGGCGCAGGACACCTCAGAGCTGTTTTTCGACAATGTAGAGGTGCCGCATGAGAATTTGGTCGGCGAGGAGGAAGGCAAGGGCTTTTTCCAACTCATGCACGGTCTTGCCCGGGAAAGGCTGACAATCGCCGTCTCGAGCCTCGCCAAGTCAGAGGGAGCGTTTAGAGAGACGCTCGCCTATGCAGCAGAGCGGGAACTCTTCCATAAAAAATTGACTGATTTCCAGAACACTCAGTTCAAACTGGCGGAAGTGCAGACCGAGCTGACCGTTGGGCGCTGTCTGGTGGACAGGCTTTTAGAGGACTACCTGAACAACGACCTGAGCGCCGACACGGCAGCGGCGGCGAAGCTCTGGACCACGGAAATGCAGGGCCGAACCGTGGATACTTGTCTGCAGCTATTCGGTGGCTGGGGCTATATGTGGGAGTATCCCATCGCCCGCGCATATGCAGAAGCCCGCGTTGAGCGGGTCGCCGGCGGTTCATCGGAAGTTATGAAATCGATCATCTGTAAATCGCTGTTTAAGAAAATGGATATCAAGGCTGATTTCAGTTAGAGGACGGAACACCACAATGGCAGTCATACGTATCGAAGACTATGGTGAGGGCATTCAGGCAATCGTCTTTGACCGGCCAGGCTCACCCCACAATTTCATGGATATGGAGGTGGTGGCCGAACTTCACGAAGTTATTCGCAGCTTGGCGGCTGATGAGAATGTTAGAGGCATTGTCATCGCGTCGGCAAAAAAATCCTTTGTGGTCGGGGGGGATTTGAAGGAGCTAAAGGCGTTGAACACGCCAGAGGAGGCTGCCCGGAGTATCAAAATTGTCCAATCCTGCCTGCGGGATCTTGAATTGGTGCCCAAACCAGTGGTGGCCGCCATCAATGGCCTTGCGTTGGGTGGGGGGCTTGAAGTTGCCTTGGCCTGCAACTACCGCATCGTGGCAGAAGATCCGCGCCTAAAACTGGGCCTGCCGGAGGTCTCTCTAGGTCTCATACCCGGTGCTGGAGGCACTCAACGTTTACCACGTCTGATCGGGCTAGCTGCAGCACTTCCGATTTTATTGGAAGACCGTAAAGTGACGGGGGCGCGTGCGCTGGAAATCGGACTGGTCGACGAGATTGTTTCGGCGAGCGAGCTCAAGACAAGGTCGAAGGAAGCAATTCTATCCAGCATGGCGTTGCCGAGCCAGCCATGGGAGGGCGAGGGCTTTGTCATGCCGGGTGCATCCCTCACTTCCGATGCGGGGCAAGAAATCCTGGCCACCTATTGGGTAAAGGCACGGCGGAGAAAGCCTGGTTTGGAACCGGCTCCAGACGCTATCCTGACCGCCGTTGAGACAGGCCTAAAATTGCCGATAGAAGCCGGACTGGCGCTAGAGCAAGAAAAATTTGCGTCGGTTGCGGCTTCGAAAGTCGTTAAAAATAAGATCAGAACCTTATTCCTCGGGCTTAATGACGCCAATGGGATGAAAGATCGTCCGAAGGACATTGCGCCTTATGAGCTCAAAAGTGTGGCTGTTGTCGGTGTCGGACAGATGGGGGGCGGTATCGCCTATTGCGCGGCGCAAGCCGGTTACGATGTTTTTCTATTGGAAGCTGATCAGGGCAGTCTGAAGGCGGGTTTGGAATCCATCTCCAAACGCATCATGGGGGGCGTCGAAAGAAACCGAATGTCCACTGAGACTGCGGAAAAGATGCTCGCGCGTCTTAAACCCACCACGTCCTACGCTGACATCTCTGGTGTGGATTTGGTCTTTGAAGCAGTCTCCGAGGTTCAGAAAATTAAGGATCAGGTGACAGCCGCTGTGTGCGCCGTCATTCGCCCCGATGTGCCGATCGCGAGCAACACCTCGACTATACCTATTTCCATTCTTGCCGGCAGCACCAGCCGTCCAGAGAGATTTATTGGCCTGCATTTTTTCGCGCCGGTTGACCGGATGAAACTGGTTGAGGTTATAAAGGGGGATCGGACGGACGAGGCAACATTAGCGCGAGCCCTTGACGCCATTGCCGGCATGCGAAAGACCCCAATTGTGGTGAATGATGGTCTTGGGTTTTATACGAGCCGGGTGGTCGGCGCCTATACCGGGGAGGCATTTACACTGCTGGCGGAAGGTCTCTCACCCAGCCTGATCGATGAGGTTGCTCTCAAAGTGGGCATGCCCATTGGCCCCCTGGCCATGGCAGATATCACGTCCCTTACGCTTCTCAAAGACATCGTCGCCTCGATTAACGGCGACGGGACGGCAATCGGCCTTCAAGGCCTGCGTCTGACCGAGGCCCTTGATAAACTGACGTCGGTTGGCAGAGAAGGAAAAGCGGGAGGCGGCGGCGTTTATGATTACGATGAGACGGGTCAACATCCGTGGCCAGGGCTGTCTGATTGCTTTCCACCGACGGGGGACTTTGCGGATGAAGACGTCGTCGAAAAACGTCTTCTCTACGCCCAGTCGCTGGAAGCTGCGAGGGCGATTGAGGAGGGCGTGATTGAGAATTCCATTGATGCTGATATCGGATCGGTTTTGGGTTGGGCGTTTCCGTCTGCTTACGGTGGTGTGATCGGACTGATCGATACCATTGGCACGGCAAAGTTTGTTGCCGACTGCGACGTTTTGAGAGATCTTTATGGTGGGCGGTTTGACGTCCCCGAGCAACTGCGGAATATGGCTAAGCGCGACGCATGCTTCTATTCGGAGTAAGGCAATGGGACCACTCTCAGGGTATCGAATAATTGAACTCGGTGGACTTGGTCCGGCACCGATGTGCGGGCTTCTCTTAGCGGATTTGGGGGCGGAGGTTATTCTTGTCGAACGACCGGGCAAGGCCGAGATTGGTGTTGCGCCTATGGACTCGATTGAGCGCCGCGGTAAACGATCGATCGAACTGGACCTCAAAGCGCCGAGCTCAGTCGACATTATCCTTAAACTGGTTGAAACCGCGGATGCTTTAATTGAGGGCTTTCGTCCTGGCGTCACGGAACGACTTGGGCTCGGACCAAAAGAATGCCAGAGCAGAAATCTAAAACTCGTGTATGGGCGGGTTACCGGTTGGGGGCAGGAAGGGCCGCTCGCCCAGGAGGCTGGTCACGACATTAACTATATCTCGCTAGCTGGCGCCCTAGGCGCTATAGGCTCTGCCGACGGTCCTCCACTGCCGCCCCTCAATCTTGTCGGCGATTACGGTGGGGGTGCAATGTATTTAGCCTGCGGCCTTCTGGCCGGCTTGTTGGAGGCAAATCGGTCAGGAAAAGGTCAGGTTATCGATGCCGCCATGCTGGACGGCGCCCTGTTTCAGATGTCGCTTTTTTTCTCTCTTATGGCTGGAGGCCAATGGCGTGAGGGTCGCGGCAACAACCATCTTGATGGTGCGGCACCTTACTATCGTGCTTATCAGACAAAGGATGGAAAATTTGTCGCGGTAGGTGCACTGGAACAGAAATTTTACGAGGAATTTGTTGATTGCCTCGGTCTATCTATTTCGGAGCTTCCTGAGCGGCTGGATCCGGCAAACTGGGAGAAATTAACTACTAGCTTTGAGACTATTTTGAAGTCAAAAACACAAAATGATTGGATGGAGTGTTTTAATGGCAAAAATGCGTGTGTTACCCCGGTTCTTGAACTTTCTGAGGTGCCAGATCACCCGCATATAAAAGCAAGGAGATCTGTAGTCGAAAATCATGACCTACTTCAGCCAAGTCCCGGGCCGCGTTTCAGCCGCAGTGTGCTGAGTTCTGTCCCTCGCCCGGAAAATAAAGGGCAGAGCACAACGGATATACTTAGGGAAATCGGTATTAAGTCATAATGACTGGATTATATTTCTAATTTTTTATTTTATACTGCAATGTTTGTTGGAACTAACTTTATACCCTGCGAGACTTAATTTCTTTTTTTTGAGATGATATTGGTGGACATCACTAAAAGGCTTTTTTAGGATCTAGTGAGGATTGGGTATTTCACTACATCGGGATAAAGCATTAGCTTAAAGTGCGCATTCAAAACATAAAATTTTTTAACTGGGAGTTGTAAACTAATGAAAAAAGTATTGTTGGCATCCATTTTGGGGGCCTTTTCCATATCTGCGGCACAGGCGGCGCCTGTCAAACTGACTCATCTCTGTGCTACCCCTGATGGAGCAACAGGCGTTTCTGCAGCATATCTAGCTGAGGTTGCCGCAAAATATAAAGTGGCAACAATTCAGACATCGTGTGGAAAGACGCTGACTAAAACAATGCAGCAGGTTGCAGAGGGTAAAGCAGATATATCCGCTTCTCCGTTTATACTTAACTTTTTAATGGCCAGAGGATTAGGCCCTTATGCTGGATTGGGTAAGAAAAAAGGCGCTGAACTAGCGAGTAATCTCCGAGTTCTCTACAGCTATGACATCGCTACATTCTACTTGGTGGCCTTTGCGTCCAAAGGGATAGATAGTTGGGATAAGCTTAAAGGAAAAACCATTTTTAATGGTCCCCCACGTGGAGGTGCAACAACTACCGCCAAGGCGATCATTCGTATAGTTACTGGGATGAAAGAGGGCGACGGTTACACGGCAAAACACGTATCATGGCCCCAAGCAAATTCAATCTTCTTGGATGGGGGCGTTGCAGCAGCAGTACGACCTGGTAATAATCCTCCGACTTGGATACCTATTTATGAAGCGGCAGGCCAGATCAATATCGTCTCCGTACCCAAAGCAATCTGGGAGGGAAAGGGTTTCCAGAAGTTGGCTAATGGGCCAGGCGCCGTTCCAATAAAATATACCATCAAAGACCTCAATTGGGGAAAAACCAAAGTCATATCCGAGGATGGCTATTACCGGAGTTTAGCTCAGCAATCTGGGGACGTGGTGAACAAAAGCATGTCAAAGGCTTTAGCCAAAAAGTTAACAGCAGCGTTCATCAAAGATCTCGATGAGCTAAAGAAGAAAACCCCTTGGGCACCGGGTGCGCTGTATGGCAACACGGATGCAAAAAGGATGGGTTTCTGCGGTCCAGTTGGCGTAAAATTTCACCCTGGCGCAATTGAAGCCTGGGAAGAGGCTGGAAGAAAAATTGCTGATTGTGCAAAGCCGTAAGGCAACATAATTAGGAAGTAGTAACTAGGGAACCGGAGTTTTAAACTCCGGTTTCTCTTTTCTATCCGAATTGCGCGATTTTTTTGTTCTTTTTTAACACCCAAATCACAGATGAACTCACTCTGGGTCCCAAAGTGAATTTCTCTTGCCGTCGTTGAGCGCCAACCAAATCGGGAACTTTTGACATGTCGGACTCTCAATCAGGTAATACTGACATTTGGCAACGCCTCGCCCTTGTTTTGGGTTTCGTTCTGGTTGTCATGGGACTGGCAAATAATTTACCAAACATTCCTGGTCTTCTTGAGAGTGTTAGGGCAATCCCGGGCCTCGGTGAGCTACCGCGCCTTAGCAAGTACAACCCCGAGTATTTTTATCCCCTGACGTTCTTTTTGATGTTGGTTATTTCAGTACTTGGCGCATCTTTTGCGAGAGATGGCTTCGCAGACTCCAAGCATAAAGGGTTTCTGGGACTGGGGCTCGATGTGCTTATGGTGCTCGTAACGATCGTTATTTCGGTTACTTACTTAATTGAGCACGATCAGGTTTGTCTCATTGACCAAATTTCAGGTGAAAGAGCTCGTTTGTTGGCGGAAGATGCCGCGCGAGCCCAAGAATATATGGAGGCCTTTGGGACTACAATTGAGCAGGAACTACCTGATTGCCAGGTAAATAGTGGTAGTTTGATACTTCCAATACTGCTGATCACCATTGCTGTCTATTTTGTCTATATTATCAAAGTCTGGGGTTTTCCCATTGTTGCGGTGGCAATCTTTGTTGCTGGTTACACCGTAATTTCCTCAGCGGCCTGGTATTTTGACTGGACAGATAATGCGTATCTCACGACAGCGATAGGTACTGTGGAGGACGGGGTAAGAAATTACAAAGCGGGCATTGAGGGAGCGAGAAATGCCTTGATACTCGATTCTAATGGATTAATGGGCCAATTTCTTGGCATCACGGTAAATGTGGTGTTTCCGTATGTCGTTTTGGGTTCTTTGTTTGGCGTCTCAGCGGGTGGCCAAGCACTTATCAAATTCGCAATTATAATAACGCGTAAATTGAGGGGAGGACCTGCTCATGCAGCTGTAGTGGGTTCGGCTACTTTTGGCACGATTTCCGGGGGCCCCGTGGTCAACGTGCTTGGGACAGGCACGCTAACGATCCCAATGATGATGAAGAGTGGTTTTAGGCCAACCTTTGCGGGTGGTGTCGAGGCCGCCGCATCAACAGGGGGACAAATTATGCCTCCAGTTATGGGGATCGCCGCGTTTGTTTTGGCAGCGTTATCTTCTGTTCCCTATTCAGAGGTAATCGTCGCTGCATTTATACCCGCGTTGGCATATTTCTTTATCCTATTTTTGATGGTTATCTTTGAATCCCGCCGTGTCGGGATGACACCTGTTGGAGAGGTGTCAGACGATCAAAGGCTAACCAAGAGAGATAAAATAAACCTCCTGATGATCGTTGGACCCATACTCCTTATTCTTATCCTGCTTTTGAGTAAAAAAGACACCGTTGGATCAGGGCTACTTGGTTGGTTAATGGGCTACACTCCCGGAACCGGTGAGGAATTGCCGTGGCTTTTGCAAGTTTATCAAAATGCGGCAGGTGACCCGGACTCCACAGGCTTCTGGGCGGTAATGTTATTAATCTGCCTAATGTTTTTAGACCCTGAAATAAGAAAGGCCCCCAGAAAAGTGCTCGTTGCACTGGCAGAGGCTGGCAAGTTCATATCAGAACTTTTCCTTTTGTTATTGGCAATCTCCGTAATTGATATTTGCATAAACTATACAAACTTTACCGGAATTCTCACCGTCGATGTTTTGAATTGGTTGAAAGCGGCGGACTCATTCTCAGTATTCGGCTATCAATTCAGTTTGGATGGGGCCGTTTACTTAATGTTGGCCCTATTAATCGCCATGTTAGCGACAATTCTGCTTGGCATGGGAATGCCAACGCTACCAGCTTATGTCAATGTGGTGCTAATTATTGGGCCGTTGCTTGCCGCTCTGGGCACTTCTTTTTTTACAGCACATATGTTTGTTTTTTATTTTGCTGTAGCTTCAGCGATTACTCCGCCCGTTGCAATTGCTGCCTTCGCGGCCTCAACGATTTCTAAAGCGGAGCCATTGGCGACCGGTTTTGCGGCCGTTCGAGCTGGAATTGTTGTATTTACAATTCCTTTTGTATTCGCTTTTTATCCAGAGTTGCTCTTAATTGAGCAAGCCCAAATTGCCCAATCGCTGGATGGTTCTAGTAGCGGTAAATCTTATTTGCCCGGCTACGATGGCACTGTTTCCCTTGGGCCACTGTCTTGGCTGTTATTTAAATTGGTAGTGGCCTTGTATCTTGTGGCAACTGCCCTCAGCAAATTTGATGCAAAAAATATCTCTACTGTAGAGGTATTAGCCCGGCTGATTCTTGCAGTTGCGATCTTGGTAAAGATTTCTGAAGTGTCAAATATTGCGCTGTTAATCGCGATTGCTGTTTTAGTTTTACATCAAATTAGAAGTAGGTTTTTTGGTGAAAGGGGGGCAGTTGGGTAAAAATATCGTCGATTAACAACCCTGCAGTGTTTTCCCCAGATTTTGTTATTAGCGCGCAACTCTAACACGGGCCGGTCAGGCTCCAATTCCACCCATTTCAATTATGAAGTCGGCGATCTCTGTCACGCCATTCATTTGCTTTAGATTTGTGAAAATGAACTGCTTGTCTCCTCTCATTTTTCGGGCATCCCGGTCCATGACTTCGAGATCCGCGCCTACGAGCGGTGCAAGATCAATTTTATTGATCACTAACAAGTCTGATCGGGTGATCCCCGGACCTCCTTTCCGCGGTATTTTATCACCTGCAGACACATCAATGACGTAAATTGTGATGTCTGCAAGCTCTGGCGAAAAAGTGGCTGCTAGATTATCACCGCCGGACTCTATGAAGATAATGTCTAGCCCAGGAAACCTTGTATTTAGCTCATTAACCGCGGCCAGGTTCATTGAGGCATCTTCGCGAATGGCGGTATGGGTACAACTGGCCCCTTGGCCGTTTTAGGTTGGAAGAGGGACATTCTCGGGCAATTTTTTTGCTTTGGTAAACCTCACAAGGTTTTATTGATTAAAAAGTATACACGTCAATGTAACATGCAAATAAATAAGCCCGACACCACAATATTACCAGGGCTGCAGACAAACCGAGTTCTGACGAGTCCGGTCTGAACACCAACGAGCCAGGGGCCTCTTACCGCCCTGTTTTAATTTTGCTGGGGCCTGCCCTCTAATCCTCTCAGCAAATCCTCGTTACCACCTGGGATCTCCATTCGAAAAATGCTTTCAATCGATGTGTAGTCGTAATAGCCAAGACGAGCAATGGGCCGAATTTTTAGGACATCTATGAGACCATCTGAAGTTAGAACATCATCACTTATGTGAATTGCTAGAACCCTCCCTATTACAATATCTACAGATCCTAAACCTTCATTACCTGGTAAACGAAGGGTTGAGTGATAAACGCATTCGAAGTGTATGGGCGACTCCGCGACCCTGGGTGGTTTGATTAAATGAGAAGGAGCCTTAGTTACGCCCGCTAAGTCAAATTCATCCGTATCTGCAGGCACCTCCATACCCGAAATGTTAACAGCTTCCCGTAAATCGTATGTTGCCATGTTCCAGACAAACTCCCCGGTTTGTTCAGCGTTGTAAGCTGAGTCCTTGCGTGTTCCAGCAACCTTTTGATTGGCCGCAAACATGACGTATGGAGGGTCGAAGGTTAAATTTTGGAATTGGCTGAAAGGAGCTAGATTTGCCACCCCATTAGGCGCCAAACTTGATATCCACCCAATCGGTCGAGGAATGACACATGACTTAAAAGGATCATGGGGAAGTCCATGGTTTGTTTTGCCTGGTTGATAAAACATTTTTTAAGATCCTCACGGTTATCGGGCGGTGAGTACAAAAGGAAACAGAAAAAAGGGGTAGACCAAGTCTACCCCTTTTTAGTGTTTTCTTGAGGCTAAGGCTTAGCTGCAAGGCAGCGGCGCGTGGGTCTCAAGAAGTTTCCACTGTTTGTTTTTCATGGTCAGAATATATCCCGGTAATTGGGCATCACCATTCTTATCAAAGCAAACCTTACCGGAGATCAAGTCATATTGATTTTTACCGAGAACATCCCTGATTGCGGTACGCTCTTCCTTAAGTTTACTTGGATCACCTGTAATTTTTGCAACCTCCATGGCCTTCTTAAATACGTAAACTATGTCGTATGCGGCAGCATCCACGTGATGCGGGAAGGGTTTCACGATGCCTTTCTTTTTTGCACCGGCTACAAATTTTTTGGTGAAGTTGCGGGTTTTTTCATTGAGATCGTAATAGAAAGACGTCGTAAATACAGCGTCATCGCCATCTTTACCCATTTTCTCAACGATTTCGGGATCGGCCCAAATCTGCCCACCAATGATTGGTGCTTTAATCCCTTGGCGACGCATTTCTTTGACCACGCGGATCGCAACCGGTGTGATACCAGCCAGGCCCACGTAGTCGATATTCTTACCCTTCAGCTGAGAAACCTGAGGCGCTAAATCGAAAGCCTTTGTAGCGAAGCCAATCGGGCCAGTAATGTTGACCTTTTCCTTCGTGAGAATTGGCTTCATGATGTACAGACCGACAGCTTTGGATACCACATCATCTGTTCCGTATAGTATTGCGACAGAGTCTTTTACCGCATTCCGCTTTTTTAGGGTTTTAATTAGCCTGTCAAACTGGATGAACTCGCTCTCGGTAAGGCGATAAGCATATGAGAATTTATCTGCGAGCTTTGGCGCTGAAGATGCGTTGGGAATTTGGACGATACCCTCACGCTCTCCTGCTGCAAATGCAACACGCGCCTCGCTCGACGAGAACGGTCCAATAACACCAAGAGCTTTATCATCTCTCGAAAATTTCCTGACGGCTGCAACAGCTTGTTTCGGATCGCTGGCCGTATCGAATTTGACAACCCTTAGTTTCTTTCCGTTGATGCCGCCCGCCGCATTTATCTCTGCGACTGCGATGTCGACAGCAACCTCGGTGGTCTTGTTCATTGTAGCGTAAATGCCACTAAAGGCCATTGTGAGGCCCAGCACCATCTCATCTGCAGCTTTTGCCACATTCGAAAAGGGCATCAATCCAAGCGCTAATCCTGCTGTAACTAGGCCCAGTAGGCGGCCCGAAATCCTTCTTTTATATTTCATGCTTTTTCTCCCTAACGTTTAATTTATCAAAATAGTACAATTTTACTCGAAACAGTAATCAAGGGCGTACAGATAAACAAGTCAGCCTTGACCAAGATAGGCCTCTTCTAATTTTGGGTTCTCCTGAAGGGATTTAGCTTCACCGGAAATGGCAACATTCCCCAACTCCATTACGTATCCGCGATCCGCAGTTTGAAGGGCCATAAATGTATTTTGCTCGACCAAGAGGATGGTCAGCCCGTCGTCGTTCAGTTCTCTTATCATTTTGAACAGTTGCTTGACTAGTATCGGGCTCAATCCAAGCGAGGGTTCATCCAGCATCATCAATTTCGGGCGAGCAAGCAGTGCCCGACTGATTGCGAGCATTTGTTGTTCGCCCCCAGAGAGGACTGACGCTGGCATGTTCCTGCGTTCCTTCAAATTAGGGAACCGCTCATATACCGACTCAATATTCCTCTGAAAATCGTCATTGCGGCAATAGGCACCCATTTGCAGGTTTTCGTGCACTGAAAGACTGACAAAAATCTGGCGTCCCTCTGGAACCAGGACCAAGCCCGCTTGGACACGTTTTGGCGCGCTCCAGTCGCTGATGTCAGTGCCGTCAAAGGTGACTTTGCCGCCGGCCCGCTCCGTACCTTGGATGGCTTTTAAAACCGAGCTCTTACCTGCTCCATTAGCCCCCAAAATTGTTACTATTCCTCTCTCCTCGAGGTTTAGGTCAACTTGGTTAACCGCGTGGTTGCGGCCATATTTGACGTCAAGCCCCTCTACTTCAAGAAGCATTGGCCACATCCTCCTTGTCGTCATCCGCACCAAGATAGGCTTTTAGAACCTCAGGGTCCTTCTGAACAAGGTCGGGGGGGCCCTCAAAGATTTTCTCACCAAAATTTAGAACAACAACATGATCGCATAGTGACCGGACGAAATGCATGTCATGTTCTACCACAAGCAACGTAACGCCACCTTGGTGCACGCGGTCAAGAAGCTGATGGAGTTGGTCGGTTTCTACACGATTGAGCCCCGCTGCCGGCTCATCCAAGAGCAAAAGCTTTGGTTTGGCTACCATGGCCCGAACGACCTCTATTCGTTTCTGAATGCCGTAAGGCAAATTGGCCACGACCTCGCCCGGATAGGTGCCTATACCCGCGTCTGCAAGCGCTGCTTCCGCCTCATCACGCCAACGGTTTTTAGGTAATATGCCGAGCGGGTATATCATATCACGCCAGCCGCGAGACGTAGCCTGCTGACCGAGCATGACATTTTCTACAGTGCTGAGGTGAGGCATCAGGCGAATATTCTGGAAACTACGGGAAAGACCACTAAGAACCCTGTCGTGCGCTTCTGTCCGCGTAATGTCGACTCCGTCAAGGACAATTGAGCCACTATCCACGTCGTAGACACCCGAGAGCAAATTAAAGATCGTTGTTTTGCCAGCCCCGTTTGGGCCAATAAGTGCTGTTTTGCTTGCCTTAGTTACAGCAAAGGACACATCATCAATAACTACGAGCCCACCAAAGCTCTTTTTTAGTGACCCTATGTCGAGAATATTATCGGTCACCGCCCGCCCTCGGGTTGTTCAGAGGTTACCGCGTTATTTTTATTTCTCAAGTTACCTGCGATCCGCTCCTGAAGCGTCCGAGTCATTATGCCCTCAGGTCTAATAACCATCAAAATTACGATGAAGGCGCCGAAAAGTATAAAACGCCCCTCTGCGAGCCAGTGCCAGCCTAGCATTTCTGCTATTTCTCTCAGGCCTTCGGGCACAATGGTGAAAAATGCTGCACCAATTAATGGTCCCCAGGCCGTTTGGGTGCCCCCCATGAGAACGTACAAAAGTATGAATATACTGAGGAGCACATTAAAAGTCTGTGCCTCAATGTAGTTAAAATGAAGCCCATAGAGTGAACCGCCAAGGCTTACAATCATTGCACCGACCGTAAAGGCAATGACTTTCGCGGTCCTAACTTTAATGCCAAAAAGCGTCGCAACATTTTCATCATCATGAATGGATCGGAGGGCAAGTCCAAAGCGCGTGGACATAAAGTAGAAACTGAAAATCATAACGGCCAATGTAATCGGCGCTACCACCAGTATTGAAGCGTGGGAGTCTACTGGCATACCGGCCGCTGCACCCAAAAACTCAAAATTTATTACAAAACCTGAGACCACCTCAGCAAATGCAAAGGTGGCGAGCACCATGTAAACGCCCTTTGTTCTCAAAATTGGAAATGAGATTAAAAAGCTTACAATACCGGTAAAAATCATGGCCAGAATGACGCTCACCGTGGCCGAGAGCCCAAGACCATCCATTGAATTAAACCAAGCACTCGCATAAGCGCCGAGCGTGATAAAACCGGCTGCACCCAGGTTCAATTGACCTGACGCAGCAGGAATAAAAATACCGTAGGCGTAGATGGTGCTCAGGCATAGGATGATGAGCTGCGCTTCAAGGTAGCCGCTCATTAAAATTTGCCTTTTCCGATTGCCGTATGTCCGAATAATCCAGACGGCTTAAATGCGAGAATGATCAGCAGCATGCCCCATATGGGCACTTTTGCAAAATCTGCTCCCACGAGGTAGATTGACATAACCTCAAGAATACCGACGAATAGTCCGCCTACCACCGCACCCCAGACGTTGCCAAGCCCCCCCAGCACCATGGCAGCTATAGCAACCGTGGCCACAGTATCACCAATGTAAGCGTCCACGATAGTATAGTTAATGGTGAATAAAATACCTGAGATCGCACACAACAGGCCAGTAATCACATACACTACGGCGACAATGCGCTCCACATTTACACCCATTAATGTTGCCGTGTCGGGGCGTTCCGCAATTGCGCGAAGTGCGCGACCAAGTTTAGAGGCCTTTAGCATAACGCTGAGCATTATGACTATTACGAGGGAAATAATTAGGCTGAGGATTTGCGGCACGCTGAACAGGAGCTCCCCTATTGTGAAGGAAGCATCTCCAAACGGTGATTTTATTGCGAGTGGATCAGAGCCATAACCACTTATCACCGCGTGCTCAAAGATAATTAGGAACCCGAGCGAGCTTACAAGCGGCAGAGCGTGCTCCGTTGCATCTCCATACTTAGCTTTCATGTATCTATATGTGAAACGCTCGATAACTAATGATGCAAGAGCAGTGATTATAAGAGCTACAAAAATTCCCCCGATCCAGCGAAATTCCTCACCAAAAATACCCAAAATAAGCTCATTGCCGAATGGTAGATTACCGGTCATGGTTGCCCACATCAAAACTGCAGCGACCATGAAAAGCGCCGGGATTGTAAAGTTGAGAAAATTCAGCATGCCAATGATCAGCGTAAACGCTACGGCAACCATGACGTATACGCCGCCAAGCATCAGGCCATTCACGATTTGTTGGAGAACAAGCATATATTATTTATTTAAAGGCTGGTTTTAAGAAATGAATAGTAGCCTGGGTTAGCCTTGCACAAATACTTTCCTATACGATAAATGATGAAGACATTTTAAGTGAGAGATACGTCACGTCAATCGTTACCGAAGAATTCATCAGAGGTGAACTGACTGGACTTGCCGGCATTGACCTTTGACATTGACCCAATGAGGAGGAGAACAGAAATGAGCGAAGGAGCCATTCTTGTTACCGGTTCGGCGAGCGGTATCGGCCGCGCATGCACTGCCATGCTGCTAGACAGAGGCGCCCGCGTGGCCGCTTTTGATATTCAGTCGGAAAAGCTTGAGGCTGCGTTTCCCGGCGAAATCAAGAACCTCCTCAAGATTTCGGGAAATGTTGCCAGTACGGCTGATTGCCAAAATGCGGTGAAATCCACCCTTGATAAATTGGGGACGCTGGATGCACTTATTCATTGGGGTGCTGCTCATTCTTCTGCCACCTGGGATGAATTAGATGCTGAAGAATGCACACGTACCCTCGAAGTGAACGTAACCGGCTCGTTTCTTATTTCCCAAGCTGTGGCCACACACATGGTGGATCAAGGAAAGGGATCAATTGTACTCTGCACCTCTACATCCGTACTATATGGTGTGACCGGCGGCCAGGGCCAGGGTGGCCCGGCCTATGTCGCCTCCAAAGGTGCAATAATAGCTCTTACGCGTTCACTCGCACGGGCCTTGGGACCTAAGGGCGTCCGTGTAAACGCGGTCAGTCCCGGTATCACGGAAACTGCCCTGATCGGGAACTATACCGAAGAACAACGCACCAATATGACGCAGCGTTTTCCGCTCGGAAGATTCGCCCAGCCGGCGGAAATTGCCGAAGCTGGCCTTTATCTTATTTCAGATAAGGCAAGCTTTATGACTGGTGAGATCATGCATGTGAACGGCGGTTCTAACTTCGGTTAAGAAGACGCTGGAATATGATCCCCTTGGTTCTCTAAATACCATTCAGCGATTTCTTCCCGGGTCGCAAACCAAACGTTATCGAATGTTTTTGCGTAACGGATAAAGTCCCGGATGGCGCGGACCCGATACGGCTGTCCAATCACATGGGGGTGAAGCCCGATATTCATGAACCGGCCAGTGGTGGCGCTCTCCTCATAGAGCCAGTCGAATTGTTCTTTGAACATTTCAAGACCGCTCTCCGCCCCCAATCCCTGCCGCAGAAAGCTGAAATCATTTACCTCCGACGTATAAGATACCGAGACCATGGGCTTACCGCTTCGAGTTTGCACCATGTAGGGCTGATCATCGTTTAAAAGATCCGTGATAAAGAAAAGATCTTCCTCCGCGAGAATGTCGATCGTGTTGAGGGTCGACCGAAGGGAACTGGAGAGCCAACCCTTCGCTTTCTTTCCGCAAACCTGCTCGTAGATGTCGAGGGTGGTCCGAATGACTTCCCGTTCTGTGTCCTCGTCAAACATATAGTCTGTCAGCAATTCTGTTTGAACGAAGTTATGAGGAACGATCTCCCATCCCCGTTCCAGGGCAGCATCAACCACAGGTCGCCGTTCCAAGGCCATTTTGCCGTTCATTGTGCAACTTGCGGGAACGCCCTCCGCATCAAAAATATCAAACAGACGCCAAACCCCGACACGCTGACCGTATTCCCGCCAAGTGTAGTTAGCATTATCGTATACATTTCCAGCAAGGCTGCCGCCAACGATGCTTGGTCCGCCTGGATAATACGGCTCTGTCGTGTCTCGGACCGGATCCCAATATTCCATGTTGATGGTCAAGATTACAGCGAGGCGTTTGCCATTGGGCCATTTCAATGGATTTCGGTGCGCGATTGGAACGAAGTCGTAATGCATAATGGTGTCTCCCTACCTGAAAAACCCGAGGTGAAGCTTTGTTCCGTGCCTGCCTCCGGTGTTAAACCGATTCCACGGCCATGGCGATACCTTGGCCGCCACCGATGCACATGGTGGCGATGCCGAACTTTCCGCCCGTCCGTTTTAACTCATGCACCAATTTGATAGCGATGATGGTTCCTGTTGCGCCGATCGGATGGCCAAGGGCAATGGCGCCGCCGTTTGGATTTACCTTTTCTGGGTCTAGCCCGAGGGATGTTGAGACCGCGCAGGCTTGGGCGGCGAAGGCTTCGTTGCTCTCTATAATATCGAAGTCTTCGATGCTCATGTCGATGCGGTTGAGCATCTTTTTTACCGCTGGTACGGGGCCTATTCCCATTTCCGAGGGCTCCACTCCAGCGTGGCCATAGCCGATGATTCTGGCAAGCGGGGTGGCGCCGCGTTTCTCGGCAATCTCTCCACTCATTAGGACCACCGCTGCCGCTGCATCGTTTAGGCCGGAGGCGTTGCCGGCAGTCACCGTGCCGTCTTTTTAAACGCTGGTCGAAGGCTCGTCATGTCTGGCAGTTTGAGATCCGCGCGGATGTGTTCATCCTGATCAAACTGGAAGGTGTCACGTTTTATTTTAATGTCGATGGGAAGAATTTGATCCTGAAAGTGGCCGCCCTCGATGGCCTTCTGGGCTCGTTGGTGGCTTTCTAGAGCGAAAGCGTCCTGCTGATCGCGACTGATATGGTATTTTTCTGCTAAATTTTCTGCCGTAATACCCATATGCCCGTGTCCAAAAGGATCATGGAGGGCCTCTGTCATCATGTCCACGGCAACTGTGTTCCCCATCTTTTGACCCCAGCGTGCGGTGGAAATCAGATGACCGGCACGGCTCATACTTTCTGCGCCTCCGGCGACTGTAATGTCTGCATCATCCAGCAAAATAAGTTGGGCCGCAGAGACAATGGCTTGCAGACCGCTGCCACACAGCCGGTTTAGGGTCATTGCGGGTACTTCCTTTGGAATACCTGCCCCCATGGCGGCCACCCGGCTCAGATACATGTCCCTGGCTTCTGTATGGATGACATTGCCAAAAACGGTGTGGTCCACCTCTGCTGCGTCCACATTCGAGCGACGCAGGGCTTCTGCGGTAACAAGAGATCCAAGCTCGGTAGGTGGTTTATCCCGCAATGATCCTCCAAAATCACCGATAGCGGTTCGAACACCGTCTACCAGCATCACATCTTTTTGACCCATAATCTTTGGCCTTCCTTTTTGATTGCCTGACCCGCAACTCGTTGGAACTATTATGCCTCCCAAAAGCGTCAGGGTCGATGCTAATCCGGCCGTCATCTAAAACACTTCGAGCCGGGCCATTATACTGGTAACTGTGTGATATATTCCCTAAATTCCCCGACGGTCACGTAGGCAAATCGCCACGCCAAAGAAACGGAAGAGGATGACATGCACAAAGTCGTTACCAATATCAAACGCCCCAACCCCGAGACGGTTGACGCCTTCAATGCTGACCAACTGGGTGTTGCCACTGTCCATGANGCNCAAGGNCGCAAGGGCCTGCTGGCCGCCTANATGAGNCCAATTTATGCTGGTGCCTATATTGCNGGNCCTGCCGTGACGATTTCGGCGCCNCCNTGCGACAATTGGATGATACACGTTGCCGTNGAGCAGTGTCAGCCCGGAGATGTCCTGGTNNTAGCGACNACATCNCCCTCTGATGCTGGNTATTTNGGNGACNTGNTNGCNACCTCATTGAANGCGCGCGGGGTCCAGGGCCTGATAATTGATGCNGGCGTCCGCGACGTGAAGGATNTGACCGAAATGAATTTTCCGGTCTGGTCTCAATNTGTTTTTGCNCAAGGCACGGTGAAGGAAACGCTTGGNGACGTAAACATTCCAGTCGTATGCGCNGGNCAGCTTGTTTGCCCNGGTGATCTTGTGATCGCCGATGACGATGGCGTGGTTGTTGTGGCNCNNGAANACTGTGATATGGCCCTTGANAACGCGCGCGCTCGGGAGGCCAATGAGGCCGATAAACGCCAGAAGCTGGCTGACGGGGTTTTGGGCATCGATCTNTATGGCATGCGGCCTCGTTTGGAAGAAAAAGGACTTAAGTATATTGAACAGTCTGACCTATANCGTACCCTAGGANCGTCAGACTTAAAAATTTCCCGGGATGGATTATGTTGATCATAGATTGCCACGGCCACCAAACCATCGTTCCTCNAGCACATTTGGATTTTCGNAACGCTCAAAAAGCNNGGCTGGAGGANCCGGGCNTGCCCGCGCCCGACAAACCCAATATCAGTGANGACGAAATTAGGGAGGGGATAGAGGCCAACCAGCTNAGACTTATGAAAGAGCGTGGTGCCGATATCAACATCTTCTCGCCCCGGGCNTCCGCNATGGAGCCGCATGTGGGCGACGCCCAAACNTCNNTNGATTGGTCCATTGCGTGTAATGANCTNATCCATCGAGTAACATTNCTCTTTCCNGATNATTTTATCGGCGTNTGTCAGCTNCCTCAAACGCCCGGNGGGACNATGGATAATTCCATCAGGGAGTTGGAGAGATGCGTCACTGAGCTTGGCTTTGTCGGATGTAACCTNAATCCGGACCCGTCCGGCGGCCATTGGAANGCNCCACCGNTGACNGATAAATATTGGTATCCNTTCTTTGAGAAAATGNTCGAGCTGGANGTGCCGGCCATGATCCATGTCTCNGGATCGTGCAATCCCACGTTTCATGCCACGGGATCTTACTACATNGCGGCTGACACCAACGCTTTTATGCAGTTTATTCAGGGTGATTTGTTCANNGATTTNCCCGATCTTCGCNTGGTNATTCCCCATGGCGGTGGCGCAGTNCCTTACCATTGGGGCCGGTACCGTGGTCTTGCCGATATGCTGGATCAGCCGCCCGTGGAGACCCATGTGATGAAAAACGTCTATTTTGACACGTGTGTGTATCACCAGCCCGGCATTAATCTCTTGTTCGAAGTTATTGAACTTGAAAATATTTTGTTTGGTTCCGAGATGGTTGGCGCTGTNCGGGGTATTGATCCAAAAACCGGCCAGTATTTTGATGATACGCGACNNTATATTGATAAGCTTGGCCTTACCGAANCTCAGCAAGAACAAATCTTCTCGGGAAATGCGCGCCGGGTTTATCCAAAACTTGATNAAAAATTAAAAGCAAGAGGGCTTTGAGATGGGGTCATCTTTTTTTATGGATCCANCAGACTGGCGGGTNTGGCATCCAAGTCCGTCNANACCGGCATTCACAGCGCCNGANGGGGCTGTTGACGCTCATTGCCACGTGTTTGGTCCCGGAGACGTATTTCCGTTTGCGCCGGAGCGCAANTANACACCGTGCGATGCATCCAAAGACCAGCTATGGGCACTTCGAGACCATATCGGCTTTTCCCGNAANGTAATCGTCCAAGCCACCTGTCACGGTGCAGATAACCGGGCNTTGGTGGACGCACTTGAGAGTTCGNATGGGATGGCACGGGGCGTGGCAACGGTAAAGCGNGATGTGACGGATGAGGAACTGGCNCGCCTTCATACGGCCGGTGTGCGGGGTGTNCGGTTTAATTTCGTNAAACGCTTGGTNGATNCACTGCCGGTGGACANTTTGGTGGAGATTGCAGGCCGTATCCNAACACTNGGNTGGCATNTCGTGATCTATTTTGAAGCGCAGGAGTTGCCCGAGCTNTATGATTTTTTCACCGGCCTGCCGACGACTGTNGTGGTCGATCATATGGGCCGGCCTGANGTAACCAAGCCCNTNNATGGGNCAGAATTTAACCTTTTTGTTAAACTCCTGGCNGATAANGAAAATTTCTGGACGAAGGTGACNTGTCCTGACCGNTTGACCCAAGAGGGNCCGACGGATTACAGCGATGTCGTGCCGTTTGGCAAACGACTGGTGGAGACTTTTCCAGACCGTGTNATTTGGGGCACGGANTGGCCACANCCGAACCTAAAGAGCCATACGCCGGATGACGGCAAATTAGTTGATTTCATCCCTAAAATTGCCGCCACNCCCGAGCTACAGNAAAAGCTTCTGGTNGATAATCCCATGCGGCTNTATTGGGAGACTGAGGCTTAGCATCCGGCTGTNNNTGAAATAAGAACACTTTTCCCNTNCTNNAGGTCCGTGACNCATAGCGGTNATTTNATTTCCTTTTTGGGTCCAGGACGATTTTNCCNCGTACATGGCCGGCTTTACTTTTTNNTTGTGCAACGGNCGCGTCTATCAGTGACATGATNTCNATGTCTGGTATTTTGATCACGCCTCTCTTTNNNAGGNAGAGAATCNGTTCGAGAANCTCCCGGGAGCGGCCGACTTTCGGGCGCACGACCTCGACGTCGTGCCGNGGGACCTCAAAGTTNTCTGGCTGNGGTGACACGTACACCATGCGCCCGCCCGANTTCAGAACGTCATAGGAAAGNCGNTGGGTTTCCANGCCAACTGTATCNTAGACNATATCACATNCGGATACGNCATCGCGAAAATCCACCATATTATAGTCGATGACCTCGTCAGCGCCCATGGNNNTCANATAGNCATGGTTGNGGGTGCTTGCTGTGGTGACAACATATGCTCCCAAATGCTTGGCGTATTGAACAGCAAACGAACCCACGCCGCCNGCGCCCCCTTGGATCAGGATTTTNTCACCAGTTTGAAGTTTTCCNGAGTCNANCGAAATGATAGCCGTNAGACCGGTGAGCGCCAATGCAGCAGCCTCTGANTGACTGAGAAAATCCGGTTTTCGGGCCACAAGGGANGCTTTCTCNGCAACAAATTCTGCATATCCNCCCTCGCGGCCTACATCCATGACGCCAAACACGGGGTCACCCACGCTGAATTCCGNAACGCCGNNGCCGAGCTTGNAGACNACNCCGGAGAAATCTCTTCCTGAAATATGGGGTGATTGGAGNTCGTAAATTCCNCCATAATGGCCGTCTCGCAANTTGTGATCTGCNGGGTTNACACTGGCGGCATNGATTTCGATCACGATTTCAGCGTCCNCCGCCGTTGGATCTGGCACATCTACATAGCGNAGGTCATCTCCAATCCCGTTAAANGCCATCGCTTTCATGACAATTCTCCNTAAAACAGACCTTCGATCNGACCATTTTCATTAAGATCAATATTGTTAGCNGCNGGGATCCGAGGCAGGCCCGGCATGGTCAATATGCTGCCGCAGATCGCGACCATAAATCCTGCGCCAGCAGATAGACGTACTTCCCTGACCGTGAGATCGTGTCCTTCTGGCGCACCCAAAAGTTTGGGGTCATCGGAAAAACTTAGAGGTGTCTTCGCCATGCAAACTGGTAAGTCGCCGAATCCTGCGCCTTCAAACGCGTCGATTTGTGCGCGGACCGCATCCGTGGTGGTAACTGTCCCAGCGCCATAAATTTCCCGTGCTACCGTTTCGATCTTATCCCACATCGGGAGTGCCGCTTCATAGAGCGGTGCAAATGCGGCTTCGTTGGTTTCAAGTGTGGAGACGACATGTCGCGCAAGGGTTTCCGCTCCAGTGCCACCATCTGCCCAGTGGGTGCATTCGTGGACCGTTACATCTTCTCCGGCTACGCCTTCGAGAACTGCGGCCACTTCGGCATCTGTATCCGAAGTGAAGCGATTTAAAGCGACCGTCACCGGCACGCCAAATTTCTTAAGGTTCGATACATGTCTTTTGAGATTAGTAATACCTTCCTTCACCGCTTGCACGTTTTCCGCGCCAAGTTTTTCCTTGGTGACACCACCGTGCATTTTGAGCGCCCGAATAGTGGCGACTAGGACCGTCGCGTTCGGCTTCAGTCCGCCTTTCCGGCACTTAATATCAAAGAATTTTTCGGCCCCCAAGTCAGAGCCGAAGCCCGCTTCCGTAACGACATAACCACCCAATTTCAGAGCTGCCCTCGTTGCAATCAGGGAATTGCAACCATGCGCAATATTAGCAAATGGCCCGCCATGAATGAAGGCGGGTGTGCCCTCTAGCGTCTGCACCAAATTGGGCATAAGTGCTTCTTTTAGAAGCACCGTCATGGCCCCAGAGGCCTCTAATTGGTTGGCGGTCACGGGTGTTTTATCGCGTGTTTCGGCAACAATGATGTTACCTAATTTTTCTTTAAGATCGGTCAGACTCTCCGAAAGACAAAAGATGGCCATCACCTCGGAGGCCACTGTGATATCGAAACCGTCCTCGCGCGGGAAGCCATTGGCCGCACCACCGAGGGATTGTGTGATGCTTCGCAGGGCACGATCATTAAGGTCCACCACCCGGCGCCAGCGCACGCGCCGCGCATCAATTCCGAGAGAATTTCCCCAATATATGTGATTGTCGAGCATGGCGGACAGGAGGTTATGTGCAGACGTTATTGCGTGGAAATCACCAGTGAAATGGAGGTTGATATCCTCCATGGGAATGCCCTGTGCATGACCGCCACCCGCCGCGCCTCCT
>PBNV01000011.1 GCA_002723345.1 Rhodospirillaceae bacterium | reverse complement strand
GTAAACTTTGGATGCTACTTAAAGCCCCGTATTAATTCTGTGACGCTTGGTCGCCAAGAGGTGAAAATGGTTGATAAAACTGTGCCTAAGGACATCAAGAAAATGAGCTTCGAGGATGCTCTTCACGAACTTGAGAAAATTGTCGGTGGCCTGGAGCAAGGTGCTGGTAAATTGGATGAGGCGATCAGTGCATATGAACGTGGAACCCTGCTTAGGCAGCATTGCGAGGCCAAATTGAGAGAGGCCCGTGAACGAGTTGAGACAATCAACGTCAGCACAGATGGCAGCGTATCTGCAGAGCCGGCGGAGATCGAATAGGCGCCTTCAGTGAGCCACTTTACAAACGCATTAGCCGAGGCGGCAAGTCTCACAAACGCGGGTATGGACCGATTGCTTCCTTTGGCCGATGGACTTGAGGTTCAGGTTTTGGAGGCCATGCGATATTCGTGCTTTGCTGGTGGTAAGCGTCTTCGGCCATTCCTTGTACTTGCCAGTGCGGACCTTTTTAACGTTTCCAGGGTGTGCTCGGAGCGTGTCGCCGTGGCGGTAGAAATGGTACACACTTACTCCCTAATACACGATGACCTCCCGGCTATGGACGATGATGACCTCCGCCGAGGTAAACCGACATGCCACAAAAAATTTGATGAGGCGACGGCAATTTTGGCGGGTGACGGGCTAATTTCGCTGGCATTTGAAATTCTTGCGAGTACCGCGACCCATCAAAGTGCAGAGATTCGTGCCGAACTGATCCTGGAGTTGGCGAGAGCAATCGGGGCCCAGGGGATGGTGGGGGGCCAAATGCTGGACCTGGTCGCCGAGAATCATGATCTCGATATGTCAGAGATTACCCGGCTTCAGCGCATGAAAACAGGGGCCCTGATCAACTACGCCTGCATGTCTGGCGCCATTCTCGGAAAAGCTAATGGAGCTCAACGCCATGGCTTGAGCGCGTATGCTCATGACCTTGGACTTGCCTTCCAAATTGTTGACGACCTTCTAGACATTGAGGGCCTGGCGAAAGAAATGGGAAAGGCTGTAAATAAAGATGAGGAAGCTGGAAAGGCAACCTTTGTTTCGATCCTAGGAGTCGAACGCGCACGAGATCGGGCCCATATTCTTATTGAGCAGTCCATAAAACATCTTGAGATTTTTGGAGAAAAAAGCAAACTTCTTAAGGACTTGGCCGATTTTGTGGTTCAGCGACGTTATTAGTAAAAAAATACTGTGATACAAAAAAGGGGTTCTCCGTGGCAAAAAACGGCTCATCGTCTTTGCTAGACACTGTTAACACGCCAGCAGATCTTAAGGATCTGTCTGCGAAGCAGTTGAAACAGCTTTCAGACGACGTTCGGCGGGAAACCATTGAAGCCGTGTCAATTACGGGCGGCCATCTTGGCGCGAGCTTGGGTGTTGTTGAATTGACAACCGTTCTGCACCACGTGTTCGATACGCCTCATGATCGGCTGATTTGGGATGTAAGTCATCAGGCTTATCCCCATAAAATTCTAACTGGCCGCAAGGATCGTATTCGGACCTTACGTCAAGGCGGGGGGCTCTCCGGTTTTACCAAGCGTTCAGAGAGTAAGTATGATCCTTTTGGGGCAGCCCATAGCTCTACCTCAATATCGGCCGGCCTCGGTATGGCGGTCGCGCGTGACTTGAGAGGTGAGGACCGCAACATCATTGCCGTCATTGGAGATGGTGCAATGAGCGCAGGCATGGCCTATGAAGCCATGAACAATGCTGGCTCTATGGACTCCCGGTTAGTTGTTATCCTGAATGATAACGATATGTCCATCGCCCCACCGGTGGGCGCGATGAGCGCTTATTTATCTCGCCTGATATCCTCCAAACATTACACTTCCATTCGACACTTCGCGAAGGAAGTGGCCGGCAAGTTTCCGCGACGATTGGGAGAAACCGCGAGGCGTGCCGAGGAGTATGCGCGGGGAATTCTTACAGGCGGCACGCTGTTCGAAGAATTAGGGTTCTTTTACGTGGGACCGATTGACGGTCACAATATAGATCATCTTTTGCCGATCTTGAAAAATATCAGGGACATGGAAGACGCCGCGCCCGTTTTGCTGCATGTGGTGACGGAGAAGGGCCATGGTTATAAGCCTGCTGAACAGTCAGCAGATAAATATCACGGAGTTTCCAAGTTCGATGTAGTGACCGGCAAGCAAAATAAGCCGACGCCGAATGCGCCCTCTTACACGGGTGTTTTTGCTCAGTCCCTCATCCAAGAGGCCGAGAAGGACGAGACCATTGTTGCTATCACGGGCGCTATGCCATCCGGCACGGGACTTGATAAATTCGGGGTCACATTTCCTGACCGGACCTTTGACGTAGGGATTGCCGAACAGCATGGGGTGACATTTGCTGCGGGCTTGGCATCGGAGGGATATAAGCCATTTGCCGCAATTTATTCGACCTTCCTACAGCGTGCGTATGATCAAGTAGTTCACGATGTAGCCATTCAGAAATTGCCGGTACGCTTTGCCATAGACCGGGCCGGACTTGTGGGCGCAGATGGAGCCACACACGCGGGCTCTTTTGATGTCACATATCTCGCGTGCCTCCCAGATTTNGTTGTCATGGCCTGTGCTGACGAGGCAGAGCTCAAGCATATGGTGGCGACGGCTGCTGCTTTGGATGACCGGCCGAGTGCATTCCGATATCCCAGGGGCGAGGGATTTGGGGTTGATATGCCGGAGATCGGGGTACCGCTCGAGATCGGCAAAGGCAGAATACTTCGGGAGGGAACGTACATAGCGCTTCTCAACCTGGGAGGCCGCATGGGCGAATGTTTAGAAGCGGCGAACGAGATGGCGTCACTCGGTTGGTCCACCACAGTGGCGGATGCCCGATTTGCTAAACCATTGGATGAAGACATGATTGCCCGCCTGGCGCGTGAGCACGAGGTCCTAATCACCATAGAGGAGGGGGCCATTGGCGGTTTCGCGTCTCACGTAATGCAGTTCCTTGCGAATTCTGGTGCCTTTGATAAAGGCCTTAAGTTTCGGGCAATGACGCTGCCTGATTTATTCTTGGACCAGGACAGCCCCGAGACGCAATACACGCTCGCGGGTCTGAAGCGGGCTGACATTGTGGCTACGGCTCTGACCGCGCTTGGAGAGAGCAAATTGCTCGACAACCTCGACCAGCCGGCGCGGGCATAAGGTCAGGTAAAATCTCGGAGGATCAACTGGCCGCCATTCCCAAAATTCGTCTGGATCAGCTTCTCGTGGAGCGTGGCCTGGCGGACTCCCGCGCCAAGGCCCAGGCGCTCGTTATGGCTGGACTTGTGTACGCTGACACCCGGAAACTTGAGAAACCTGGCACCCAGGTGCTACCAGACACCGATTTAGCGCTCAGAGGTCAAGATCATCCGTGGGTTTCCCGAGGAGGCCTAAAGCTCGATCACGCGCTCAATCATTTTAGTCTCGACGTTGCTGGCGCGACAGCGATCGATGTAGGGGCATCAACCGGAGGTTTCACAGACGTGCTCCTAAATCGGGGAGTGGCCAAGGTCTATGCAGTCGATGTCGGACGTGGTCAACTCGCATGGAGATTGCGGCAAGATGAGCGCGTAATATCGCATGAGAAGACTAATGCCCGGTATTTGACGGCAGAGCAAATACCTGAGCCGGTTCACTTACTTGTTTGCGATGCGAGCTTCATTGGCGTTCGGACAGTCCTACCCGCTGGGATGGAACTGGTTAGTCCGGGCGGCCAAATGATCATTCTCATCAAACCTCAGTTTGAAGTAGGGAGAGAGCATGTGGGGAAAAACGGCGTGGTGAGTGATCCTGCGCTGCACAAGATGGTGTGCGAATTGATAGAGAACTGGGTCGGTAACTGTCCTGGCTGGGCTGTCATTGGTATTACGGATAGTCCCGTTAAGGGACCGCGAGGAAATCAGGAATTTCTTCTGGCTGCGAGAAAGACCTAGGTCTACAGAAAACCCTTAATGACTATACCCCATCTCGCTAGCCAATTTTATGCTTGTAAAAGAATGATTTTGTGGGGCTCCGTTGGCGAGCGCTTGCTAAGCCGAGTTTCCGCCTGCTCCCAAGGATGCCGCGGTGGGGGGTACCTCTGTCACCGTGCCTTCTGCCATATCAAACTTACGGGTGGTGATGCGGGAGAGGTCCGTACCAGTTATGCGGATGAAACGGGACCCTTCGACGAAATGGATAGCGTGAATTTGACGAGGGCCGAACATGCCGGCGAGGCCCGGCGTGAGGCGGTATTCACTCACCATTTTTAACTCTGCGATACCTTCTCTGGTTTCATTGTCGAGCCGGTCAAATTCACTCATATCCGTATAACCGACGGCTTGGCCGTAAATTGCCCAGGATTCGCCATGGTCATGAGGGGGGGATTTTCTGCCTTTATTGATCACATGGTTGAGGACCATGAAACCCAACTCGTCGTCTTGATAGAGGACGTGGACACCAATTTTTGCATCTTTATGACAGTACGTGGAGACAAACTCTTTGTTGGTCAGCAGTTTTTCGAGCTTTTTGCGGATTGATTCGCGGGCCTGTTCACCGNCTTGCGTTGAAAGTGCCGTTTTAACGTCCGAACAGAAATCTTCCAAATCATACATATCTTGCCCCTTTTGTTTAAGTCGGTTCCCCTAGGACTCTGGCAGCACTCTGCGCCACTGTACGGTTTTGCCAATAAAACTACAATCTTACCACACACGTTACTGGACCCGTCCTATAATCAGCGAAGTCATGGCGAATTTAAATCCAAACAAAACACTTTGATGCAGAAGTAGAATGGGCTGGAAAAGTCTGTGCCGCCGGTTATAACGAACGAGCCGGGTAAGCCTCTCCCGTCATCTGAGGATTTCAGCCTGAGGGAGTATATGTGGAGTATATGTTTTGACGACGCAAAATATCCTAGATAATTGTCTCACTGACGCTGAATTTCCGGAGTTACCCGAGTTCTACCGTGGCAAGGTGCGCGATGCTTATGGCTTACCAGGTGGGCGGCGGTTACTGATCTCAACAGATCGACAATCGGCGTTTGATCAAGTTCTGGCATCTGTGCCATTTAAGGGTCAAGTGCTCAACCAGACTGCCAAGTTCTGGTTCGATGAAACAGCGGATATCTGCCCAAACCACGTCATCAGCTATCCCGACCCTAACGTTGCAATAGTCAAAGATCTGGACATGCTGCCGCTTGAGATGATTGTTCGGGATTACCTCACGGGTTCCACCGAGACGAGCATCTGGCCCATGTATGAGCGGGGAGAGCGAATTCTCTACGGCCATGAGTTTCCTGAAGGCCTGCAGAAGAATCAAAAACTTCCGGCGACAATTATCACGCCCACCACGAAGGCCGCCCTCGGGGAGCATGATGCTCCTATCACAGAGGAAAAAATCCTGGAAACCCAACTGGTCACCGCGGAGCAGTGGTACGAGTTGGCGGAGAAAAGCCTGGCGATTTTTGCACGTGGACGCGAGATCGCATCCAGGAATGGGCTCATTCTGGTCGATACGAAGTTTGAATTTGGCCTTGATGAGACTGGCACTGTCGTGTTGGCAGATGAAATTCTAACCCCGGACTCCAGCCGCTATTGGATAGCCGATACCTATCAGCAGAAGTTTCAGGTGGGAGAGAATCCGGACAGTCTCGACAAGGAGTTTCTGCGCCTTTGGATTTCCGCCCGGTGTGACCCCTATAAGGATGCGATCCCAGAAATACCGGCCGATACTTTAGCCGAGTTCAGTGCCAAATATATAAGCCTATTTGAGAAGGTGACGGGGCGGGGTTTCGAAAAACCGAGGCAGACGATCTCCGTCCGTGACCGCGTGCGGGCCGCTCTCGAGAGAGAGTTGCCAGAATTTTTCTAGCGGAATAGGCCTCTCGGGGGAAACAGCTGTTGATGAAGGTCTATCCGGACCCTCGCCAGTCAAGTTGGTTTCTGGGTTTGTTCGGGGTTGCAGCCGTTCGACGGCACCGCGGGATCTTAAAACAACTCTGAGATCAAAACACACATCCTTGAACAGGGCCACACAAAATTTTTTTAGTTCCTTAGGAGTTACCCGCGCTCTTGCCAGTCTGCCATCGCCCGATGCCTCAGATAGTGGTCAGCGAGTATGCAGGCGACCATGGACTCACCTACGGGAACGGCGCGGATGCCTACACAGGGATCATGACGGCCCTTTGTAACGACCTCGGTTTCCTCGTTTACTGTTGTAATGGTCTTGCGAGGTGTTGTGATGGAACTGGTAGGTTTTACCGCAAATCTCGCAATGATATCTTGACCGGAAGAGATGCCACCTAAAATGCCGCCGGCATGGTTAGAGGTGAAGGCCGGCTGGCCATCGATCATGCGCATTTCATCAGCATTTTCTTGGCCGGTATAAGCAGCGGTTGCCATACCATCGCCGATTTCGACGCCCTTCACGGCGTTTATGCTCATGAGGCCCGCTGCGATCTCGGAATCTAGCTTGTCATATAGGGGAGCCCCCAGTCCAACCGGTACTCCATGGGCCACGATTTCGATCTTAGCACCTGCGGAGGAACCATCTTTTCGGAGTTGGTCCATATAGGTTTCCCATGAGGCAATAATCTCGGCGTCGGGCGACCAAAATGGATTTTTACTGACTTGGTCCCAATCCCAATTATCTCGATTGATTTCATGGGGGCCTATTTGAATGAGCGCGCCCCGCACCTCAATATTAGGACCCAGTATTTTGCGGGCTATGGCGCCCGCGGCAACCCGGCAGGCGGTTTCGCGCGCACTTGCCCGGCCACCTCCTCGGTAATCACGGTTGCCGTATTTGATAAAATAGGTCCAGTCCGCATGGCCTGGACGGAATAGGTCCTTGATGTCTTCATAATCCCTGGAGCGCGAGTCTTTGTTACGAATAAGGAGACCGACCGGCGCCCCAGTCGTTGTCCCCTCAAACACACCCGAGAGAATTTCCACCTCATCGGCTTCCCGGCGCTGAGTGGTAAATCGAGATTGGCCGGGTTTACGCTTGTCCAGATAGAGTTGAATATCTTCTTCGATCAGGTCAATGTTCGGTGGCACACCATCCACCACAACACCAATGGCGGGGCCATGACTCTCGCCGAATGTGGTGAATTTGAAAAGGTGACCGAAGCTGTTGCCAGACATGAAATGAAGAATCCTTAAAAGCGCCTGTCAATTCGAGGGCAATCAGGTCGTCTCGTCGCTTTTGGGCACGGAGATATCGGGGGCATCGACGGCTTTCATCCCGACAATGTTATAGCCGCAATCTACATGATGAGTCTCGCCAGTGACGCCCGAGGACAAATTACTCAGCAGATACAACCCCGCGCCACCAACATCTTCCGCTGAGACGTTGCGGCGAAGAGGAGAGTTATACTCGTTCCACTTTAGGATGTAACGAAAATCTCCAATGCCGGAAGCTGCAAGGGTTTTCATCGGGCCGGCGGATAGGGAATTTACGCGAATATTTTGCGCTCCAAGATCTTCGGCGAGATACCGAACACTCGCCTCAAGCGCCGCCTTTGCGACCCCCATGACGTTGTAATGCGGCATAACACGCTCCGCACCAGCATACGTAAGTGTGATCAAACTGCCGCCATCGGCCATTAGGGCCTGGGCTTTTTGGCAGATCGATGTAAATGAATAACAGGATATCATCATGGTCTGGGCGAAATTGTCCAGCGTTGTATCTACATATTTGCCCTTTAGCTCGTCCTTGTCGGAATATGCGATGGCGTGAACTGCGAAATCCAGTTTGCCCCAGCGTGATTGAAGTACTTCGAAGACGGCATCCACGCTGGCTTCATCGGTAACGTCGCATGGCAGAATAACACTAGAACCGACGGATTCCGCCAGGGGCGTGACACGTTTCTGGAGTGCCTCACCCTGGAACGTAAAAGCGATCTCAGCACCCTGTTCGTGCGCAGCTTTGGCAATATGCCAGGCAATAGAGCGGTCGTTGGCAACTCCCATGACCAGGCCTTTTTTGCCAGCCATTAACCCAGAAACAGATGTCATTACTTCCCCCTCCGTCCACCACCCAAATGAGAACACCCCCGAGAAATGCCAGAGATAGCGGATAAAATTTAATACATTCCTAAAACAATGGTCGACAAAATCAAGGATTTACCCGAGCACTTTTGTCTGTGCTTCAAGGTCTGCGTGGTGAAAATTAAGAGAAAAATTGCCGACCGCAAAGAGCACTCTGATATCATGCTGTTGGGCAGCAAATCCTTATTGGAGTGGGGCCCCTAAAGGGGGGGGAGGGGTACTTTTGCCACTAATTTATAATCCGCCAGGTCCCATCCGGCTTGCGGCAAGCTGTTCCTTGGACAACTTCCTTGCGGCCATCGACTTTAATCTCATGTTCATAGCCCCTGCAATATTCACCGCCAGCCGTTTGGACAGCAGCTTTCGGGGTAATTGTGCCGGAATTACCGGTGTCTGGGTTACGCCATGAGGCCACCTGGCCTGAACGGTTGTTTTCGAGAGCTGCTTGCTGGGCCTCACCGGCCTTTAGGCGGTCTACCTCATCCAGTGACTTACCAACTTCACTACCAAGAAAAGCGCCGCCGAGGGCGCCAATGGCTACAGCAGCCAGTTGCCCTTTGCCCCCTCCGACTTGGGACCCGAGCAAAGCGCCAGCACCTGCGCCTAGGAGAGTGCCTACAGTTTGCTTTTGGTTATACTGACTTTGCACGCACGCGCTGGTAACAACTGTAACAAAAACCAGTGTTGCCAATTTGAATGTTTTCATCCCTTGAGTCCTCTTGCCGACAAATGAGACTAGGTTACTTAAACCAAAGTTACATCATTACAACAAAAACTTTGTTAAGTTAAAATCTACGGATAGTTTTAATTCAACAGGATAATTATGGCGATAATATGAACACCATTTCTCTCAAGACAGCAACGGCCGGTGGAGGGCTGTAACCATGAGCGTAGAACTTTATTCCGCCGATGATCCCATCGCCATGTTCAAAGAATGGCTGGCGGAAGCAGAGGCGAAGGAGGATAACAATCCAACTGCCATGTCCCTGGCGACCGCGGACGCAGAAGGGGTGCCATCTGTTCGCATGGTGCTGCTGAAGGATCTGGATGAGCGAGGTTTTGTATTCTATACGAATTCTGACAGTCGCAAGGGGTCGGAACTTGCGGCAAATCCAAACGCTAGTTTGTGCTTTCACTGGAAGTCGATGATGAAAGTAGTTCGCGTTGACGGTGCTGTTGAGAAGGTTAGTAGTGCGGATGCTGATGCCTATTTCAAGTCTCGATCGCGGGGTAGCCAAATCGGGGCATGGGCCTCCAAACAGTCTCAGCCCCTGGATAATCGCTTCGAGTTGGAGAAGCGCATCGCTGCCTTTACTGCAAAATATTCCATGGGCGAGGTGCCGCGGCCGGACTTTTGGGAGGGCTACCGAGTAGTTCCTTCACGGATCGAATTTTGGTCTGAAGGAACTTTCCGGCTTCACGACAGAGTGGTCTATACTACCACGCAAAATGGTGAATGGATGAACCAGCGTTTGTATCCATAAGTGCCGGTTAATGTCTATCAAGGACGGATAAGACACCGATGAATACGCATACTATCGGCATCATTTTGAATGGTGCCACCGGACGGATTGGCTCTCAACAACATCTCGCCAATTCTTTAGTCCCCATACGTGAAGAAGGGGGACTAGAGGTGAACGGTGTGCAAATAATACCCGATTTGTTGTTGCTAGGACGAGATCAAGAAAAGCTTGCACAGGTCGCCAAGGCCACAAATTTGGAAAACTGGACGACCGATCTCGACGCGGCTCTGTCGGACAGGCGCTACAGCATCTATTTTGATGCTGCCGCGACTCATTTACGGGCCGATTTCCTCCATAAAGCGCTTGCAGCGGGTAAGCATATCTATACGGAAAAACCGATTGCACCAGGGGTGGAAGAAGGATTGGCTATTCTGGCAGAGGCCGATGCGCGGGGCCTCAAACATAGTGTGGTAGAGGACAAACTCCATTTGCCTGGAATGCTGAAGTTGGGGCGGCTGATGAAGGACGGTTTTTTTGGCCGGGTGACCGGATTTAAACTGGAATTCGGCTGGTGGATATTCAATGGACTGGAGCGGGCTTCCCAGAGACCGAGCTGGAATTATAGAGAAAAGACTGGCGGTGGACTGATCTCCGATATGTATCCTCATTGGCGCTACATGATCGAGGGTCTCCTGGGGCCCATTCAGGGTGTTGTAACATTGGCGTCAACAATCCAGAAAAAGCGTGCGGATGAAACTGGGGCCCCTTTCGATGTGGATGTGGAAGACAACGCCCATACTCTGCTCCGACTGGAGTCTGGGGTTATTGGGAGCATTTTTAATTCTTGGGGAACGCGCCTGCACGGGGAAGATCAACTGACCTTGCAAATCGATGGGACAGAAGGCTCTGCAGTTGCGGGCCTCTGGGACTGCTGGACTCAGTCTGCTAAGGAAACACCTGTTCTTGGAACTTTTGACCTCGGGCGCAATGAACGACATTCGGCCACCCGTGATTTTCGGGGCGATTGGGAAATGGTGTCCGGGAGGGGCACTTATAAAAACCCTTATCGTTACGGATGGGAGAGTTTTATCCGTCATGTAGCGGGGGACGAGGCCGCAGTCTCGCCGCTTGGCGCTGGCATCCGTGATGTGCAATTATCGGCAGCGTGCCTCAAGAGTGCTTCGGAGGGGCGGTGGATTGAGATGGCGTCCATCTTAAATTCACCCGAAAAAAAGTTTTTGTGAGTATTTAGAGACATGACTGATGCTGCTCGGCATATCATTTGCCTCACCTTTGATTTTGACGCCGAGTCGGGCTTTATTGCCCGTGGTTGGACGACTCCTACACCGCGCTCACGAGGCGAATTTGGTGTGATGGCTTCGGGCCGAATTTTGGATACTTTGGGTGCACTGGACCTACCATCCACCTGGTTCATCCCTGGATTCACAGTTGAGAGCCATCCGGCTGCCTGTGAAGCCATTGTCGCGGCGGGCCATGAGGTCGCGCATCATAGCTGGGCGCACGTGCCGCCAGCGCAGCAAAGCAGGGACGAAGAGGCCGAGGACATCTCGCGCGCCAATGAGGCAATCCAAAAGCTGACGGGGCAGAAAGCCCAAGGTTACCGCTCACCCTCATGGGATTTATCGGAAAATACCATTGATCTCTTGATCCGAGAAGGAATGCGTTATGACAGCAGTCTCATGAACACTGACTATCACCCCTCTTGGGCGCGACAGGGGGACGTCTTTGATTTGGGGACACCAATTTCTTACGGGCACGCAACCAACCTTGTTGAGATGCCCATTTCTTGGTCTCTTGATGACTTTCCGCATTTTGAGTTTATCCGGACGCCAGAAGTAACCCTTCCAGGTTCGAAGTCCGCTCGCGCAGTAATGGATTCCTGGTGGGATGAATTCGTGTACATGCAGAAAACCGTTGAGTGGGGTATTTTAACTTATACCATGCATCCCTATGTGATCGGGCGCGGCTATCGGATGCTGGCGCTGGAGAGTTTGCTCGACAGGCTCAGAGCATCCGGCGCCGCATTTTTGACAATGGCTGATGCAGCCGCTGAAGCGCGCCAAAAGCTTGAGGCTGGGGAGATTGGATAATAGATGGTCAGACTGTTTAGGCGATTGCGTGACTTTGAAATTAACCGCATCCACCCACACCCACATTTGGAAGGCCTCGATGGATGGCTCAGCGGAAACTTCTTGTCAGTTCTAGCATGCATTACTGCAGTCTTTAAGAACTCTCGAGCGCTATGGTATTCCGACGACGGTAGCGATCCAAAAACGGGCTGTCCAATTTTTAAAGTGGCGCTTGGCCGAGTTTTCTATCTATAACCGTCAAACGAAAAGGTCATATTGAGGAGGCCGCGTAACCTCCTGGGCAAACAAGGCGCCATTCGGATAGGGTGTCAACATTTTGCTGACTTGCGCAAATGGCTTTACCACCGTGAGCCAATCCTGCTCGTAATGCCGCTCCAGAATTACCGGCATTCGGCCATGGATATGGGCAATGGCGGGACTGGGGACGCAGGTAATAATTGTAAACCTGTCATCATCAAAAAGGCCTGCGAATGCCATTAAATCCTGGTCAACCGGTGCGATGCGAGTTTTAATCTTCGGCCTGGCATTTTTGCGCCACTCAAAATAGGCACTCGCGGGAACCAAACATCGGTTTTCCAGGAGGGGTATGAAGGTCTTCTTTTGCGCCAGTGTTTCTGAGCGTGCATTGATTAGAGTTTTACTGTTCCAAGGATTTTCAAGGCCCCAGTGCAACATTTCGACATGGCCACCTGGTTTGATGACCGGCACACGGTTAGTTGGGCGGATCTCAGGCAGGGCGGGGACCCCTGATTGAGCCTTTGCGCTAAAGCGCGAGGAGACATGCTCGAGGTTGGTGGTGTTGAGTTCATAGCGCGAGCACATCCGGCGGCGACCTCTCAATTTAGCTATAGAAACTGGCTTTAAAGACCATTTTGGCTTAAAGCTAAACTATGGACAAAGGTTTAAAAACTGCAGTAATCACGGGTGCAAGCCAGGGGATTGGGGAGGCGGCGACACTTCTGTTTATTGAACGTGGCTGGCAGGTCATTACTTGTGCAAGATCTGCCGCGCGTAGTTTTTCATCTTCAGACCGATGGCTGGCTCATATTGAGGCAGACCTGTCAACCAATGAGGGTGTGGTGGCGTTTATTGAACAAGTTTTGGACATCCTCGGAGACGCCACACTTCACGCCCTAGTTAACAATGCCGGGGTATCTCCCAAGTCGCTTAACCGCGAGAGGCAAGGTTGCTTAAACGGCGACATTGATGTTTGGCGGGATGTTTTTGAACTCAATTTCTATACTCCCTTGAGGCTTGGCCGTGGGTTTGCATCCGCATTAGCAAAAGGCAGGGGATCAATTGTGAATGTTACCTCCATTGCCGGCCATAAAATTCATCCTTTTGCGGGGTCGGCCTACTCGGCATCCAAAGCCGCCTTGTCAGCATTAACCCGGGAATTGGCCAATGAATTCGCATCGTTGAACGTCCGAGTAAATGCCGTGGCACCCGGTGAAATTACAACCGAGATGATTGACCCTGAATATGAAATGTTGATTCCCCGTATCCCGCTTAACCGCATGGGAACGCCAGAAGATGCGGCGCGATCAATTTATTATCTGGCTTCGGAGGAGGCAATTTATATCACAGGGGCGGAGATCTGGGTCACCGGTGGTCAACACATGTTTTAGGGCTTGCCTTCCGCCACTAAGACACAATTAGAGTTTGTCCCGGAATACAGTGAGCCAGTTGAGTCGCTCTTCAAGGCGTTGGATGTCGTGTTTGAGCCACTCGGTGAAATGGCCGCCCTCAGGGTCGTGATGGAAGAGGAGGTCGTCCAACCGAGCGAGTTCGGTATCGCACATATCGATGAGTTGGCTGGCCTGGGCCCGTTGGTCTTCGGGTGCGAGCAGGTGAAGAAACCGAAACTTCAAAGCAATGATAAGCTCGTTCAGATCGCTGTTGCCGGCCCGTAAGTTCGCCTTCAAAAGAGTTTGCAGCGAAGCTCGGCCGGTTTCGGTGATTTTAAGTGAAGGATTGACGTTTTGCGCATCTTCGCTCTCAACGAGCCCCTCATAACGAAGGAGTTCGATGGACTCTCCCATCAGGTCTAACGAAGGGCCGGTGATGCGACTTACAAAATGCCGGACCGAGAATACCAGATCGTCGTAGTGTAAGGACTTTTCTCTAGACGACGTCTCGTGCGCCAAAATCCCAAGGGCACAGAGCCGAATTGCCTCCCTGGGCGTGAGGGAATTATCGGCATACATCGATTAGCCCAAGTTTTCGACGAAACCTTTGATTAACATGAGGGTAACGTCTGGTTGTTCAAGATGCGGAGAATGCTTGCAGTTAGGAATAAGACGCGTTTGGGCATGCGTTCCGATGCCGCGCTCGATCGCGTCAACCTGAGCGGGGGTTCCATATTGGTCTTCTTCGCCTTGGAGAATAAGGGCGGGTATCGAGATGCCGGACAGAAATTCCTCAATGTTCCAATCCCTAAAATCCGGATTAAGCCACACACCATTCCACCCCCAAAAGGCGCAGTCTACGTTGTCACCATGATATTTTGCTAGTCGTTTGCGGAGGTTTTCGGTTTCATAGGCCGTTTTCGCCTCTGCGATTCTTTGAACTGTAATGTCCTCATTGAATACGTGGGCGGCGAGCGTAATGACGGCTTTCACCCTGGCGTCCTGCACCCCACCCGCATTGATCAGCGAAATAGAACCACCGTCACTGTGGCCGATAAGGATAGCTTGATCGATCTCGGCGGCATCAAAAAGTTTTGGCAGGACTACAAGTCCCTCATGGTGCATAAAATCTATTGGCCGGGGCAGAGGGATGGGGTCTGACGCGCCATACCCTTGGCGGCTAAATGCCAGGCCCCGGAGGCCCAGGGAGTCACATAGTTTCTCAGGAAAATCCCTCCAAAGCGCAACGCACCCAAGCCCTTCATGCAAGAAAACCAAAACAGGTTTTTGGCTTTCTGCCAACCCGATCCACTTTACTTCAAGGGATATGTCATCTACGACAAGTGTATTCATTTTATTCGTCATAAGAAAAATCTTTCAGCGCGATTGGAGCCCGACTGGATTGATCCCAGGCTCTGGTATACCTTGTTGGTGTCCTTTTGTGAAAGGCAGAGATAATGTCCGATTGTAATGACGGTCTTATCCAACTGGCAGGCGACGCAGGTGCCCTGTTGAAAAAACGCGGTGAAACCATTGCGATAGCCGAGTCATCTTCCGGCGGTCTTGTATCGGCATCCCTGCTCTCGGTGCCAGGGGCCTCGTCTTATTTTCTGGGTGGCGGTACCATCTACACGCGGGTGGCCCGAGATGCACTTTTAGGACTTCCCGAGGAAGTTGTAACCATGCGCGCTTCGACCGAGGATTATGCCCTGATCGTTGCCGAGGAAGTGCGGAAAAAATTGGGGGCGACGTGGGGTTTGTGCGAGAGTGGAGCGAGTGGGCCTACCGGAAATTCTTATGGCGATGCGGCAGGTCACGTCGCAGTTGCGCTCTCCGGCCCGAGGACGCTCTCGCGCACCATGGAAACTGGCAGTGCCGACCGGGAGGGCAATATGTGGCGTTTCGCTGGCGAGGCTTTGAATCTCTTGCAGGAGGGCTTGGCGGGCCCCTGACTCGCGGACCTGCCTTGCAAAAAACGAGGTGTTTTTAGATACGTTCCTGGCTATCGGAGATATTCTGGTGGGGCGCCGCCCGTCCAGCGCACTCGCTGTTAAATTATGCCGCTTCTTTGAGGCCGAGTTGGTGCCAGACTGATTTCATCGCATCAACAAGTTGGTCCATGAGCAGATCATCATGTTGTGGCGTAGGCGTAAAGCGGAGTCTCTCGGTGCCCCGCGGGACCGTGGGATAATTAATAGGCTGCACGTAAATGCCATGGTTATAGAGGAGATCGTCGCTGGCTTGTTTACAAAGAACAGGGTCTCCGACGAGGACAGGAACGATGTGCGTGACCGACGGCATTACCGGGATACCGCCCTCCGTTAGTCGTCGTTTGAGAGTGGCAGCACGTTCTTGGTGGTGATCACGGAGCTCCGAGTGCTCTCTGACATAGCGCACGCTCTCCAGCGCGCCGGCTGCGACCGGTGGCGGCATCGAGGAGGAAAAAATAAAACCGTCACCGTAGGAGCGGATGAAATCACACAGAGACGCAGAGCCCGCGATATAGCCACCTACGACACCAAATCCTTTGGCAAGGGTCCCCTGGATGATATCAATGCGATCCATGAGGCCGTCACGCTCTGCTACCCCTGCTCCCTCCGCACCGTAAAGACCAACAGCATGGACCTCGTCGATAAAGGTGAGGGCATTGTATTTGTCTGCTAGGTCAAGAATATCCTTGATAGGAGCAATATCACCATCCATTGAATACACTGACTCGAAGGCGATAACGATAGGACGTCCTGGGGAAATGTCGTTCAGCTTGGCCTCTAAATCCGCCATGTCGTTGTGCTTAAAAATTTTTTTCTCAGCCTGAGAATGCCGGATACCGGCAATCATTGAATTATGATTATTCGAGTCGGAGACTATCACGCCGTCTGGGAGCATCGATCCTAGTGTACCCAGGGTCGTATGATTCGCTACGTAGCCTGAAGTAAATATCAACCCAGCTTCTTTCTTATGGAGACTTGCGAGCTCTTGCTCAAGCAACACATGATAGTGATTAGTTCCGGAGATATTGCGGGTGCCGCCAGCACCAGCACCACTCTCATCAAGCGCCCGGTGCATGGCAGCAGTGACCAGAGGGTTTTGCCCCATACCAAGATAGTCGTTTGAGCACCACACGGTAATGTCTTTCACTCCCGTACCTTGATGGCTTTTCGCGCTCGGGAAATCTCCCGCCTTACGTTCAAGGTCTGCAAATACTCTGTATCTACCCTCCGCTTTTAAAGCGTCTACCCTGCCAGCAAAAAAATTGTCATAATCCATAATGTTCTCATGCCTTGCCGGTATCGTGTTATAGAATACTGTCACCGGCGTAATTCTCAATACAACATGACGATCTGTTGTCGATTGCCAAGCCTTTTTTAAGCCTAATTACTAGGAGGTCTTAACCCGATTCTCCGATTTCTCTACCTTATATATAATAAGAATTATTCTAATGGGTAGAGCCAGCTCTATGTCTCTTCCAGGGATATTGTAACGATGTCCATCATGCGCCCGATTTGGTCTATGCCTGTCACCAGTGGAGGCGAAAACGCTCGTGTATCGCCCAGAGCCCGCGTAACTACGCTATTTTCAGGGCACGTAGCGCCAGGTATGCTCTCGCATCCTCCTGCGCGTCGTGAGACTCTCGGGTTGATTTACCACTAATAAATCCAATCGCGCCAATCAGCCGTTCGCCCCGCATTTCGTCCACCAAATTAGGGGTTTCAAAGGCCCAGAGCCCGTTTTTAGCGCTGGCGAGATCTGACGTGAATGGAGGATGTTGTTGGTTTCTTCGTCGATTCTCGGAGCCTCGAACGCCTTTGCGCAGGATGCGGTTTGTCCGCCATTGGTAAACCCGTGGCTAACGACAATGTTTTAGCCACATTGCTCGACCATAACATCATAAGATTTTTCGTTCACCGTTAGTGCCTGTTATGATGTTCAGTCGAGCCGCCTGGGCGTTTTTCAAACTGGTGCAAGGGTTACAGTAATACGCGATGTCGCAAGCACCGGTAAAATTAAGAAGAAAGCGCATGAATGTGGACTTGTTGAGGAACACGGCGATGGGACCCCAAGGAACAATGTAGTCGGTCAATCACGGCCATAGTGATCATCGAACCGCTCGATATCATCTTCACCAAGATAGTCGCCTGACTGGATTTCAACAATCTGGAGGGGTTGGCTGCTTTTGTTCTCAAGTCGATGAATGGCTTTAACGGGAATAAAAGTGGACTGATTTTTTTCCAGCTCAAACACATCCTCGTCGCGGGTAACTGTAGCCTTTCCCGACACCACTACCCAGTGTTCTGCGCGATGCCGATGTCGCTGAAGGCTGATTTTGGCGCCGGGGTTCAACTGAATTAGTTTAACTTGGAATGCAGGTCCAACCCCCAGAGACTGATACCAGCCCCATGGCCGGTAAACCACAGAATGAGACTGTTGTAGTTCCGGTGCAGAGTCTCTGAGTTGCGCCACCAATTCTCTCACTTGTTGTGCCTCACCCTTTGCCGCCACGAGAACGGCATCGTCGGTAGAAACCACGATGGTATCCTGCAGTCCGGCGGCGGCCACCCATTGCTTATCCGTCCGAATATAGGAATTGCGAACATTTTCTGTGACTACGTTGCCTTTAAGCACATTGCCGCTCTCGTCCTTATTAGAGATGTCCCATAAGGCGTCCCATGCACCTACGTCGCTCCATCCCATCTCGGCGGGAACGACCGCCGCTTTGTCCGTATGTTCCATCACGGCATAATCAATGGAGATACCGTTAATTTGTGTGAAGGACTCCCGGTCGAGCCACATGAAGTCCATATCGGTTTGTCGGTTTTCCAGGCTGGCGCGGCAGAGGGCCAGAATCTCCGGGTTGTGCGCCTCCAATTCGGCAAGAAAAGTTGCTGCAGAAAAAAGAAACATGCCGCTGTTCCAGACATAGGTCCCGGCGGCCACATATGCTTCAGCCGCAGCGGCATCAGGTTTTTCGATAAATTGGGCAACCTGGAAGCATCCAGGTGCTGATGCGATCTTTGCCCCACGTTCAATGTAACCATACCCAGTCTCTGGCAAGGTGGCCGGTATGCCGAAGGTAACTAGATAGCCTGTTTGGGCGGCAGCTATGGCTAGGTCGATGGCCCCCAAAAATTCATCGTGATCTTTAATGATATGATCCGAGGGTAGCAGCAGTATCAAAGCGTCCTCATTTGTTTCGGCGATCAGCAGGGCTGCAATGGCGGCGGCTGGGGCAGTGTTACGGCCCACGGGTTCGAGCAAGATAGCGCTGGGTTTGATACCACAATCTCTCAGATGTTCGGCCACAATAAACCGATGCTCGTTGTTACATATGATGGCAGGTTCGCTGAACCTCCCGCCGCTGACGCGTGATGCTGTTTCCTGGAGCAGGCTCTTTTCCGTCACCAGGGCATGCAGCTGCTTGGGATAGAGCTCCCGGGATAGGGGCCAAAGTCGGCTTCCAACGCCGCCGGAGAGAATAACCGGGATGATCAGGGGAAAGTCGCTCGGAGGGGTTTGAGGCATGATTTGTTTTAGCTTGTCCCGCGAAGTCAGACAATCGGGGACATATTCATCGTTGGCAAAAATATGACTTCGGTAAATCTCTGAGCTGCTAAGTACCTCGTTTCGTTCGGAAAAGTTAGGAGCGGGTAAATATTCATTTGGTTCACGCAATTGCGTTTGAATTTATTACAGTCTGTGGCCACTGATGTTGTTCGCCGATTAGCAATTTCCGCCGTTGTTTTGAGAGACCTGTAACTGATTATGTTATGAAAGCATAAAATCTCGGGCGTGATCTCGATCACCGAAGCCGCCAATAGGTGTTGACTCCATCTAATTTTAATCTAAACCACGTAATACGTCTTGTATTAGTTTGGCGCTACTTAACCGACCGATGCACCTTTAATCATGATGTCTCCTGACAGTGTGAATGTTTTTGTAGAGTGCTTTTCGGCCCATGACGAGAGGTGGCGCGTGGTCTCGCTTAAAGGAGTATACAATGGCCATCGGTAGCGTAAAATGGTTCAACCCTGCCAATGGTTTTGGATTTATTGAGCCCGAAGATTGGTCGAAAGGCGCTTTCATGCACATTTCAGCCGTTGAGCGCGAAGGGCTTAGCACGCTGGCAGAGGGCAAAAAGTCTCCTTCGAACGCCAGCCGGGACAGAATGGAAAATCATCCGCCAAAAATCTATCAATCGCAGAATGATTATGACAGCCCCCGTCGCGGGCGAAATTCGGCGGCGGAAAATCCATGGTAATCATAAAACAATAGATTTTTAAGGGACGGACACATTTTTCATGGCCCGCAAACCCAATTATAATTTTGAACGTATCGAACGAGAGCGTCCAAAAGCCGCCAAGAAAGCCGCCCGAGTGGAAGCTAAAATAGAAAAGGCGGAGAACAAAAACTTTTAATGTGGAGCTCGAAAGTAACGAACCTGTGCCTGCTGTTAGCGGTTCATCCAGGGATAGTTCCGAATATGAGGCAAATAAAAATGAGATACCCAAAACCGAGAGATGAAAAGCATTTTCGAACGCTCCGTAAGACGGATAAGCAGGTCAGTTTGATGGGGAAGATGCGTGCCAGCAAACACAGACGAGAGCTATGCGACTCAGAGCGCGCCGTTTCGTACAAGAATACCCTGCGAGTCGACGGTGATGGCGCGCAATAAAATCAAAAAGAAAAGAGGTTCGGCGTTCGTAGTGTTTAATGTCCATTACGAAAATGGTGAGGTGACGTCCAATAGGCGTGTTGCCAGTGATCTTCTAGACCAATCTTTTGGCGACTCCCTCCTGGACTTGGCGTTTACTGCCATTGAGGCACAAGATAATGAAATTGCCCAGCGGTCCGGATCAAGGCGTTCAAAAATTAAATCTATAGAGGTGGTCAAAAACCCTTGAATATTGCGACAGCGTCACCGGCCTAATTGCGGTCAATCTAAAAGCTGATCAATCACCGTTTGAATGTGCTTGAGGGCAAGCCCTCTCTTCATGAGCCTGCGAATACCAACCGACGTTCTAGGAACAAACCCAAACGCCGACGCAGACAAAACAGGCGGCCAACGGCTTAGCCTGCACAAGCGGGGGCTTAGCGTCTTCGGTTTACTTGATAGGCTCCACTAAGGGGCAAAAGGTGGCAGCGGGGACGTGGATTGCATTTGCATCATGCGGCGTACCATGATCTCCATGAGATCAGCGCGACGGGTTGCCGCCTCCGGTGCGTTGAACAAGTTGATATTTTCGTTGGGATCTTCGGCCAGGTCGTAGAGTTCACTAAAATTGTCGTCGGGCGACAGGGTCATACGATGATTGCGGGTCACAAGCGTGCGGAGACTCGGTGGATTGGCGGACCCCGGCTGAGGGCGGCCAGCCTGTTCCTCAATAATCAAACCATCCGGCTCCGGATCGCTGAAGAAATCACGGCCCATGGCGCCGTTGAACGGTTGAAGGCCTGCACGCTTTAGGATGGTGGTAGGAAAATCGATGGTAGAGATGAGGTCATCGCGGACGGACGGAGCAGTGCCCGGTTCTGTCCACAATGTGGGGACCCGAACCAGTCCCTGATAGTGATGCATGCGTTTAAGCATCACCCCGTGGTCACCTCCGAGGTCGCCATGATCAGAGGTGAGAATGACCACAGTATTTTCCAGCATGCCACTCGTTTCCAGTTGCGCTAGAATTTCGCCAACAGCATCGTCAACGAATGATATCATGCCGTAGGTGAGGGCCAGAAGCGCGCGCGCTTCCTCTTCATTTACCGGCATGGCGAAACCTCCTTTGCGTTCATGCTTTCCCGCTGCGTGTAACGCGTGTACCTGTTCCAGCCGAGGTGTTGTGATGTGCCCAAAAGATTGAGGCAATGGAATATCGGCAGGATCATACATATCCCAATATTTTCCCGGCGGTGTGAAGGGATGATGGGGATCCGTAAAAGAAACCTGGAGAAAGAAGGGTTGGTCCCTTTGGCCCGAATCCTCGATATAGGAACGCGACCGATTGGCGATAAATTGGGTGGAGTAGAGTTCGGGCGGAACCGCCGTGCGCCAGGCCTGCGGCCCCCGGGGCCGATGGTCCGGAAGTGCATTCTCCTTACCTACCAGAGCTTTGAAATCGGGGCGCAGTTTTTCAGCCCACGCCAAATGATGGCCGTCCGTGAAATCTGCGTGTCGGGTGACCAGCTCTACATGCTGAAAGCCGTAGAACCCATCCGTATAGGGTACCTCGGCGAGCTCCCCGGAGGCTATTCGGCGCTCAATCCGGTAACCGCCGCCGTCCCAACGAGAGCGGCGAAGTGCGTCCTGGAGCTCTTCAGGTGGCGGCGTGAGTTCATCATCCACTATATAGCCATACATGGGATCAAGCGGTGTGTAACCCTGCAAATGAGATTTGCCGATTAGGCCTGTCCTGTAACCATGATGGGCCAGCACATCCACGAAAGTTGTCGCTTCAAGATCGAGTGGAATACCATTGTTGATGCCGCGATGATCCGACGCCATACGTCCAGTCATGAGGCACGCTCGATTAGGCATGCAGACTGGGTATGCTACATAAGAGCGGTCAAACCGCACACCTCGAGCGGCAAGTCCGTCGATATGTGGCGTCTGGACGACGCGATTACCGTAACACCCGAGATGGTCAGCTCGAAGTTGATCACAAATAATAAAGAGAAAGTTGGGCTGCTTCATATGGCATTTTCCTGTATTTGTCTTTAGCGCTCAAATGACACCCTATTCTCTCGCCTAAATCTACTCAATCGGGATAACTGAAATAGTTTTCCCGAGGTAGGTCAAAGCAAACTTCTCTAATCAGAATCTGCCTCAGTTACACTGGCCGGGTAGAGGCTGGCTGCGCGGGTGCCACCAAAGCATTCCCAAGTAATGAGTTCATGGGGATGTCTAACATGGACTTCATAGACGACGCTGCGCGTCTCATCATTTGTCATCTCTCGGATACGGCCCCAACTGGCGAAATCCGCGGGATGCCACTCGTCGCGGCGTTTCTGGTTCCAGGTGAGGTCCGCTGCTGTGACGCGTCGGTTGAGCTGTTCATGTTGGGGCAGACACACCGAGTCAATCACCATCATGTTTCCGTTGGCGAGCCGGTGCGCATCACCCATAGCGAAAGAAATAACGCGGCTTTCATCATCGTCGTCGGATGACGTCCATCGCTCTGTCACTTCCATGGTCTCCGGGTTTACCTCATATTCTACGGCACGGGCAAAACATTCGTGAGGGAGTGCGATTGGTTCTGGTGGCATGGCCCGTATCACCCCGTTGTCATACATAACGAAACGGTTTTTCCCCGAGACCCTGGGGTTGTGGCCGTGATAGTGCCAACGCAGGTCATGGGTCGGCGTCAGAAGCTTCTTTTTAAATTCCCCCTCCCAGCCTTTGTGGTCACCAAGGATCCAAATAATTTCTTTAGTCGCCTTATCGATTTTGATAACCGCATCTTGATGACGGAGTGAAATCAAGACACTGTCATCATGAGGGTCATAGGACACCCCATTTCCATGGGTCCAGTCATAATGACCGGGGAAGCCCCGCGTATGCCAGTAAACCTCTGTCAGAAGATATCCAAAGCGCCAGATGTCTAGGTGGTCGAATGTGTTCCAATCCCAGACGATCTCGCCTTCGGGCGTGAACTCAACAATCTTGTCTCCCACAACTTTCTGTTTCGCACGGGGAGCATCCGGGTCAGTCTCGGAAGTGTAGTAGTTCTCAATCTCTTTAGCATTAGCAGTAAGCGCCAAGTAGTTGCCATTTGGCATTTCATGGGGTTGGTGGTGTAAACTTTGTGCATCGATTCCGATGGCACCAGGCTCGTCCACCGGGCCGAACGGTCGTTTATCTGCAAAAAATGTGCGAATAGTGTTGCCGCACATATCGATCTCTACACTGCGGAAATCGACATGGTGATAAAAAAGATTGCCATTGGCCAAGCGGTGCACGCCGGCGATACGCGAATCAGCTTTGTAATACCAGACCACTTCGCCCTCCTCGTCGAGGGCTACCAGTAAAGACCAGTCGCGCATAAAGGCGAATTGGCCGGGGGACATCCAGATGGCACGGGTTGGTGCACCCCGCCGGATACTGAGGATAGTAAATCCCCCTGCCATATCATTAGGTTGGGATTTTATGGTATTGAAAGTCGGCATTTCCACTTTGTCAGCAGGGAGGGCCGGGGTGCGATAGACTAGTTCGATTGAATCTGCCGTTCCAACGGTAATGGTAATCCGATGTGCGGTATCGGCCCTTAAGCCGATGACGGGGAGGCCTTTTTCCGGGGCGTAATCAGGTCCATAGGTGACGTTACGTAACCTGCGACCGTCATCGATCTCGATGGTGGCAGACACACGCTCGTCGACTCCGAAACGGACAAGCGCCACCAGGGGTGCGCGCTGGTTGGGGTTTTGCTCGATTGTAGGCTGAATTGTAAAGGTGGTCATATGGGGCTCACCAAGTTAGTTATTTTAATGCAAGATCTTCAGACTAATGGGAAATACCGTCAGTAAGTAACGCTTTTTCCTAAACCTTAGCATTAGAAAATTTCAGTCTTTTTCGCGGCGCACCCTGAGGCGATCCCTCTGCAAAACCTATCCTCTAAATTTTTTTGGTGGGCGACAGAGGTTCTAAAAAAGCCATGCTCTAATTTGCTGGAGTAAAACTTAATTACTATAGTCTGAGAATAACAAAACATCGGAATAGGTTGACTGGCCCACTAGTTAAGGTTTGAACATGACTGATTATCTGGACTATGACCCAAGTGAAATTGACCGTCGCGCAGTTTATCGGCTGCTGACCGGCGCGGTCGTGCCGCGGCCGATAGGCTGGGCCTCAACCATCAGCAAAGAGGGGGTTACCAATCTTGCTCCTTTTAGCTTTTTTACCGTTGTGTGTGTGGTGCCGCCCATGATTTCGCTCACCATCGCGCGCAATCCAGACGGAAGCGAAAAGCACACCCTTAAAAATGCCAAGGCTACGGGCGAGTTTGTTTTTAATATTGTCACAGCTCCGGTTTGGGAAAAAATGGTGGATAGCGCCAATGCGATACCGGAGGATGAAAGTGAGTTCGATGATACAGGGCTCACCCCGTTAGGGTCTGTCAAAGTCGTGCCGCCGCGTGTCGGCGAGGTGCCGATCCAATTCGAATGTAGAGTGCATGACGTGATCGAATTCGGTCCCCACAAGCACCCGCTTCTCGTCGGGGAGGTTGTCCATTTCCATGTCGACCCATCCTGCATGACTGACGGGTATATCGATATGGAAAAACTTGACCCTATCGGGCGCCTGAATGGTTTTGGGTACTCCAGGCTCGGAGAGATCATGCATCGTAATTTTGAGGATGGTCAGCCCCGATGATCCGATGGTTCGGCCGCAATCCCCCAATTCTTATGAGGCCCTCGGGTCCAAAGCGTCCTGTAATCCGTCGCCCAGAAAGTTAAATGCGGCGACAGTCGCAATAATTGTGATGCCTGGATAGATGGCAAGCCACGGTGCCGTGGAGACTAGTTCTTGTGCGTTGGTGAGGAGATTGCCCCAGCTAGGGAGAGGTGGCTGAATGCCTAGCCCCAGGAAGCTCAAAACTGACTCTAAAAGAATGATGTTTCCTACCGACAAAGTGGTTGCGACGATGATAGGGGACATCAGGTTGGGCAGTATGTGCACTTTCATGATGCGGAAGGCACTGGCACCTTGAGATTGAGCGGCGATTACGAAATCCCGCTCCCGGAGACTGAGGGTCGCGCCGCGGACCAGTCGCGCTACTGTTGTCCAGCCGACCAGCGCCACGAGGAAGATTATACGATATAGACTGATATTCTCGGACTCCGTGATGACTACCGGGAGTCCAAGTTTATTCAAGTCCAGTGCAGACATCACAATCAGGAGGGGAAGAAGTGGCAGAGCGATGACGCTGTCGGTACAGCGCATAAGAAAGGCATCGAGCCAACCCCCATGGTAGCCAGCAATAAGGCCGATAATCGTTCCAATCAGGGCTGCGCAGAACGCCGTCACCAAGCCGACCAAAAGTGAAACCTGTCCCCCCTGCAAGAGCCGTTGAAACACATCCCGGCCCAGTTCGTCCCGGCCCAGCCAGGCATCTGCCGAAGGTAGCTGGAAGCGAGCGAAAAGGTTTACCTGATTGCCGTCAAGACCCCGTGCTGCTTCGAACATGGGCGCCGCCACGGACAGGAAGGCAATAAGCAACAGGAAGAGTGCACTGCCAACAGCCAGCCGGTGGCGCAGAAACCGATGCCTTGCCATGTACCAAGCAGAACGGGGAGCCGCATATGTCGCGGTTCTGCTCACGGCGCGCGCGTCCCATACGTAATTCTTGGATCAAGTGCGCAGTAAGCCAGATCAGCAATTAAATTCCCGGCCAGTGTCATGGTCGTGGCAAATAGCAATGCCACCATGGCCAAGTTGAAATCGTTGCCCATAATGGCGTCAAAAATAAGCTTTCCCATGCCAGGAAACGCGAACACTATCTCGATAGTAAGTGCCCCGGAAAACAGATAGCCAAAGTCGAGTGCAATTATGGTCACCACTGGGATAAAGGCATTGCGAAGCGCATGACGGAAGATCACGCCGGATTCAGGCACGCCTTTCGAGCGGGCTGTCCTAATATAGTCCTGGCGAAGGATCTGTATCATCTCAGCGCGGGTGAACCGCGCTTGGCTTCCCAAGCTGAGAAGTGTCAATGTAGCCACTGGAAGTAACAGAAACTTGGCTTTGTCAGCTAAGCTGTCGACCCCAATGGTTTCGGTCCCGCCGGCAGGCAGTAGGCCAAGGGTCACAGAAAAGAGGGAGATCATTAATAGGGCCAGCCAAAAGGAAGGGACTGAAATGGCCAGGAAGGAAAATAAGTTGATCGCATAATCGAGCCGCGTGTTTTGACGGGCCGCCGCAAAAACACCCATCGGGATGGCTATCAGAATGGAGAAGACGAAACTCGACCCCAGCAGGATAACAGTGTTGCCAAGTGCCGGGATAATGACACCAAGGACCGGTTTCGCGTGCAACCGGGAAAATCCGAGATCACCGCCTAAGGCTGCTGTGAGCCAATTCCAATAACGCTCTACGACAGGCACGTCTAGACCATGGAGGGCGCGGAGACGACTGGAGTCCTCTGAGGTCAGCTCGGGGTTCGCGCTAATCATCAGGTCAATGGGGTCGCCTGGCATAAGACCCATTAGCCAATATATTGCGAAGGACATGACCGTGAGGACGGTGACGGATTGAACCAATCTGCCGGTCAGATAAGTGAACATGTGTATCGTTGGGTAAGAGGCAAATTACGGTTCTAACGAGTACTTACCGGTAAAAAAAAGACCCGCCTCACGAGGCGAGTCCGGTGCGTGCCGAAACCTGCAGGGCTCCCGGCACAACCCTCGGATACCGGGGTCAGACTTACGACCTAACTGCCTTCCATCAATCCTTCAGAAATATTCAGGTTAATGTTGATCAAACTATCCAATAGTTCCTCCGTCGGGTTCGACAGACCTTTAGATGTTTGTTTATCGACGAACAGGCTCAAGCTGATCAGATTTGCTTTGAGTTCGTCCGGTAGTTCATTTTTACCTTCGGAAACATCCGCCTGAACAATCGACCATAGTAATTGATTATACTTTAGGGCCTTTTCACAAGCCTCATTGTCACCAACTTTTTGACGGGCTTGGTCAAGAACATATGCAGCTTGCGAGAATGCCGCGGCATCCATCTCACGCTTATTTTCGAATTGAACTTTTGGTTCGTCCGCCATGTGTCACCTCTGTTACGCGTGATTTTAACTCTTAGTGGATGGTAAGCGCTGTTGATAACCGAAAAAATATACGGCATTTAATCTCCGATTTGCAACCTCTCTTGTATATCAAACACTTGCTCCTTTTTTTTTGACCCTGATCAAATTACTTCAGGAAAGTGACAAGCGACCTGATGGTCTTCGCTTGCATTTGGTGCACTCTCTAATCTCGGCGGCGCTAGCCCGCAGATTTCTTGGGTTTTTTGGCATCTAGGAGCAAATTGGCACCCAGTTTGGTCCGGCACTATTCCCGCGGTTTCATAGGCGTGGTCCCTCACTCGGCGTCGGGGGGCCTCCCGCAGTCTAGGTGCGGCGGCAAGTAGCAATTGCGTATAGGGATGGCACGGGTTCTGAAAAAGTGATTCGGCAGTGGCCGATTCCACAATCCGACCCTGATACATGACGATGACACGGTCAGAGACGTGAGAAACGACGGAGAGGTCATGACTGATGATTATATAAGTGAGATGATGTGCTTTTTTGAGATCGGCCAGCAGGTTAATGATTTGGCCTTGGACCGAGACATCTAAGGCCGATAAAGGTTCGTCGGCAATGATGAGATCCGGGCGCAGAATTAGCGCCCTCGCTAGAGCGATCCGCTGGCGTTGACCTCCGCTGAATTGATGGGGATATTTGTTGAGATGATGCGGTTGCAGGCCGACCTCAGCCAGTACTTTTTTAACCTTTTCGATCCTGGACCGTGCGTCGCCGACCTTGTGAATTATCAGCGGTTCTCCGACAATCTCTCCGACACTGAGTCGTGGGTTTAGTGAGCTATAGGGATCCTGAAAGACCAAATGCATTTGCCTGCGGAGCGCCAGTTTTTCCCGGGCTCTTAACCCGTATACATTCCGGCCATTGAGTTTAACCGTGCCGCTATCTGGTGCCAGCAGCATTCCAGCCGTTCGAGCAAGGGTTGATTTGCCGCAGCCGGACTCACCGACAATTGAGACCGTCTCTCCCTTGTACACGTCAAGGGTGATCTGAACCAACGCTTTCACTTCGTTTCGGTGACGGCCAAACAGGCCGGTCTTTCTCACCGGGAAGGATTTCGAGACGCCTTGCAGGTCGAGAAGCGGGGTCATAAAGATCCTCCTATCAAGTGACAAGCAGCAAAATGTCGTTCGGAGAGCTGGTTGAGGACGGGCATTTCTTGGCTGCAGGCACCAATCGCAGCCGGACATCTCGGGGCGAAGGGACATCCGGGCCGCTCTCGGTCTGCGTCCTCTAGCATACCCTCGAGGACGGGCAGCCGGCGTCCCCTTTTCTCAATGGTGGGCAAGGTTGCCAGCAGTCCCGTGCTGTAAGGATGACAGGCGGCGTTAGCGAGCGACTTCGCGGGCAAAATTTCCATCAGGTTTCCGGCGTAAATGATGGCGACGCGATCGGCCAATTCTGAGACTACGGCGAGATCGTGGCTGATAAATAAAATGGAAAGGCCAAGCTGTTCCCGCATTTCCCGCAGGAGATCAAGAATTTGCACCTGCACAGTGGTATCCAAGGCGGTGGTAGGCTCGTCTGCAATCAATAGGTCGGGCTCGCAAATCAGTGCCATGGCGATCATCACCCTTTGACGCATTCCGCCCGATAATTGGTGCGGGTAGCTGTCAACCCGGAGGGGGGCATCCCGAATGCCCACCCGCTCCAGAAATTCGATGGTGCGGGCACGGGCTGCCGCCGGTGTCGCCGTTGTGTGGAGTCGATAGGCTTCTGAAATTTGATACCCGATCGTGAATGTGGGGTTGAGGGCGCTCATAGGGTCCTGGAAAATCATCCCGATCCTGCCTCCGCGCAGGTTTAGTAGGTCTGCTGGGGCAAGGCTGGCGACGTCGACACCGTCAAAGATGACTCGGCCCCCAATGATCTGACCAGGTGGGGGGATCAGGTGCGTCACCGCAAGGGCGGTCAGGCTCTTGCCCGACCCACTCTCCCCGGCGAGACCGAGGATCTCGCCCCGGTTAATAGCTAGGGATACATCGTCCACGGCACAGAAATCGCCCTCTGTCCGCGGAAACTTAATCTGAAGGCCCTGAATGGAAAGCAGGGGGGAGTCAGCCATGATCGTTCTTTTGTTTGATGGAAAGTTCCTGGAATACCCGCTCATGCGCTAAATCCGGCTCTCCGATATGGGCCAGGAGGCCCCTCCGGACTTCGTCGCGCAGGGCCAGTGCCGCCTGCCACTGGCTCTCGCTCTTTTGTCGTGGATGAATCGGGTCCATAATTTTTACCTGAATACGGCCCCGTCGGGGGAAGGCTGTTCCCTCTCGGAGAGTGGCGCGGGCGCCCCGGATAGCGATAGGCTGGATCGGCGTCCCGGTCATCACGGCAATTGTAAAGGCACCCATATGAAATGGCAAAAGGCCTGGCATTCGGCTGAAGGTTCCCTCGGGAAAATAGCCGAGGCTTTGGCCGGTCGTGAGGGCCTCCGAGAGATACTCGGTATCTGTCAGACTTTTTTCCACATCAAAACGCTCCACGAAATGGCACCCGAGGCGCCGAAGAAAGAGGCGCGGGATAAAATGAATTTTGAGTTCACCTTTGACTACAAAGCCGAACGGGGAGGGCAGGGCACTGATGAGAACAGCGCCGTCAAGATAGCTCGAGTGATTAGCTGAAAAAATCACGGGCCCATTGCCGACCATTTTTTCTGTGCCGTCCACCGTGAGGCTAATGCCGGTCAACATGCGCATCAGGGTGAGACTGGTTTTTAGAAAAGACCATCGCACGGCGAGTGAGTGGATCAGGACCACGCCCGTCCAAACGGGCACCGCCATTAGCACCAGTATAAACCAAGCATAACCAGCATAAAGCCAGGCACTAGCCCGCTGGCAACAGAGGAGAGACAACTGAAAGGCGGTCAGGGTTCCCCGTTTCCATGTTTGCCAGTAAAAGCTCATGCCGCTGGCGCCAGCGTTGCCAGTTTCATAGAGTTGGCGGGCCGCGTTGCGTCGAATTTTTCCGCTAGATGTTTTAGGAACGGACCGCGGAGGGACGAGCAAAATTTCATCCGGCGCGGCGCCCGTTAGGTCTATCGAGATGGCAGCGATGGCGCGCTTCAGACGTGTTTGACCCTCTTCTTTCCAACGCCGGCTCTCTGCCATAACGACAAGTAGCTCAGTACCGGTCTGGGGATGAGAACTGGCGAAAACAGCGACGTTGCCTAGTTGTATGCCATCGAGAGCCCCGATCGCCGTCTCCAGTTCGGCTGGATAAATGTTTCGTCCCGCCCGGATGATGAGATCTTTTTGCCGCCCAGTAATATAGATCTCGCCTTCGGATAGATAACCGAGATCGCCGGAATTCAGCCATTGACCATCAAATAAATTTTGCGTCGCTTCCCGGTTTCGGAAATAGCCTGAGGTTGAGGATGGGCCCTTAAACTGGATCCGACCTTGATGCCGGTCCCCCAGTTCGCGCCCGGTGGCGTCCACAATACGGATTTGGTGACCGGGCAACGGCATACCACAGGCGGGGACTGCAATCGCGCCTGATCTATCCGTTTCAAAAGTAGGGACTGCGCGCCCCTGGTCCTGCAACGCTTTCCGAGAAATCAGGTCGATCTTTGGTTGGCGCTTCAACGGAGGGAAAGCGAGACCCACGGAATTCTCCGCTAAACCGTAGACAGGCATCAGGGTGTCGTTGCGGAACCCAAAAGGTGCGAAATGTTCGGCGAAATGCTGCAATGTCTCGGGACTTACGGCTTCGGCGCCGTTGAAGGCGACACGCCAGCTGGAAAGATCGAGATCAGCCAAATCCTCATGCCGGATCCGAGTGGTACACAAATCGTATGCAAAATTAGGGGCTCCGGAGATTGTTCCTTTGTGTGTGTGAATGGCGTTGAGCCAGCGTGATGGCCTGGAAAGAAAAGTGAGGGGAGACATGATAACCAGGGGCATCCCATACGTTAGGCTTCCGAGCCAGGCACCAATGAGACCCATGTCGTGGTAGAGCGGCAGCCAGCTCACGAAGACATCATCAGGCCCGGCGTCCAAAGCCCGACCCATGGCGCGAATGTTCGCCAGCAGATTTGCGTGGCTCAAGATCACTCCTTTCGGATCACTGGTACTGCCGGATGTATACTGCAAAAAGGCCGCATCGTGTGGCGAGATGGTGGGCAGGACGCGGGGTAAAGACTCTGAGACAATATCTTCAACCGTGGTAATCAGGCGCAAACCCCTCACCTGGGCGGCCATTAGCTTGGAAAAATGGAGGGCCTCCGGCACGGTTAGCATGATGACGGGCCCGGCGTTTACGGCGATCTTAGCGTGACGTTGAAGATGCTCTTCCAATTGCTGAGGACGGCCCGGCGGATAGATGGGGACGGGGAGGCCGCCCGCCAACAGTGTGCCGAAAAAACCGAAAAAATAGTCCAGGCCCGTGGGTAACATTAGGAGCACCCGCGCGCCCGGCTCGAGACCTTTGGCGAGAAGCCCCTCGGCAACACGGGCGGCCTGTTCGTAGAGTGCACCATAAGTCACTGTCTCGGTCACATCACTACCACTGATGAGATGCAAATGCGCCTTGTCCGCGTGGACACGCGCGTGCCAGGACAGCACATCGGTCAGTGTGTCCGCGTCATCAGGCGTTTGCTGAGTGTATGCGATATCAGGTGGGGCGGATTGCCTGAATTCTGCACTCACGGGCAGTGCCGGGCGGATGTCTGCCTCGGCGCCATCTCTTGATAACCCCCGTAACAATTCGGTGAGCAAGTCCCTGAGGGAGTCGGCGCGGCCCAAAGCCTCATCGCTGAGCGCTGTGTTGAACTCTGCCTCGATGCGGTGAACGAGTTCCATTCGGGTCAAGCTGTCAAACCCTAAGTCCGAACCAAGGTCGCTGTCCAGCTTAACGGATGCACCTATTCCCTGGTCAGGGTAAAGCTCGTCCGCAAGTTTCGCTGTCACAGCGAGCAGAATGTCTCGAGCCTCCCGAGGTGCCGTGGCGGCAAAGGTCTGGTCCTCTATGTTCGAAGAAGTTTTCACGATGCACGAGAGTTTAGCGCATTAAATTTAATCCCGCGACACTGCCTAAGGTGCCGCGTTAAAACGATGTTTATGTGCCGAGAAGAAAACCGGGCAGTAAATCCAATTGATTGCACGACAGTAAGGAAACAAAATCCAATTTTTAGTCGAGCGCGGCCCTTTTCAATTTTGCTTGCGTGCGCCGTCACATTACTGCAAGCCCCAATTTTCGATCCATAAGGTGGTTGTGCCAAGATGGCCGGTTGGTGTTACGCCGGTAAGCCATTTTGGCAGGATATAGGCATTGGCCCGGAAGTAGAGCGGAATCACGGGTAATTCGGATGCGTAAATATGCTGAAATTTCTGCCACAAGAGGCGCCGTTTATCACGGTCCAGCTCGACTTCGATGTTCTCGAGGAGCGCATCCATCTCTTTGTTCCTGAACCCTGTATAGTTTTGTCCGGCCCAGTTATTTTTTTGTGTAGGAATATGGTCCGAGTGTAAGGTTGAGCGCGGCACGCTCTCCGGGGCCGAGATCCAAGCGAACATGGCGAAGGCATCAAATTTCCGTTGGGTCACGGTCTGACCGAAAAATACCCGAGCCGGTTCATTTCGGATGCGCACGTCGATACCAACCTGTCTCCATTGGCTCTGCAAGACCTGCTCGACCAGCTCCCGGGTCCGGTTACCTGCCGTGGTCATAATCTCGAATGCCAGGCGTTCGCCTGCGGAGTTACGCCGGACGCCTCTCCCCTTTAACCGCCAGCCCGCCTCATCTAACAGGGCTGCCGCTCGCTTTGGATCATGCGTATATTTGGGGACATCGTCCCAGTGTATCCAGTCTAAAGGATTGATGCTGGTGTGGGCAACGGGTTGCCGGTCCTCGAACAATTGTTTTGAGATGGCGGCCCGGTCAAGCGCCAGAATGAGAGCCTGCCGGATCCGCTTGTCTTTGAGGATCGGATTGTCAAGATTCAGATCCAAATGCTCGTATATGAGGCCGGACTTATAGAGGATTGTATAATTCTTGGCGTGGCGTTTTTCCAAGGCCAAAGCTTGGTCGATGGTGATGCCCAAATCACCGGAAATCATATCAATACCACCCGAGATGAGGTTGGCTTCCAAAGCGGCCGTATTCGAAATCACCCGCATGATCACGCGTTTGAAGGCGGGTTTTTTGCCCCACCAGGTCTCATTAGGGACCAGCACCACATAAGCTCCAGGTTTTACCTCAGATATGCGGTAAGGGCCGAAATAGAGGCCTTTGTGTGTGGTATCTGCATCAAAGGTTGTTTTGTTGCGGTACTCCACCGGGCTCGACTTGAAAATGTGCTCCTCCAGATGAGCTGGGAGAAGTTCAAACCCGCCGATCGAGTTGTAATCGAAAAACAGCTTGTCCATGTGAAGAGTGAAGGTTTTATCGTTTTTGATATTGATCTTGTACACCCGTTTGTAAAATTCAAATCCGCTAACGCCCGTTTGTTTATGGCGGCCGACGCGCCAGGTGAAGTCTACGTCTTTTGTAGAGACCGGGGTGCCATCGCCCCATGTTGCATCAAGGCGAATGGTGAAGGTGACCGCAATACCTTGTTTGCCCTCGGGCGTCCCCTCTGGCATCGCGAGCCCGTTTTCGATAGTAGGTAATTGGGTGCACAGCATGCAGATCAAGTTCCATTTCGGATCATGCACCGTGAACGGCCGTCGGGTGGCTGATAGAATGTAGGTCTTTGCCATCATCGAGTCGATGTTCGGATGAAACGTCGATGGAAATTGCGTTATCCCGATGGTGAGGGTGTCTTTTGCGATTGCCGGGGGGTGTAGGACCAATCCCATTGCAGCAATTAAAATGACAAGTATTTTTTTCATCCCATTAATTTAACCCTGAGTATGCAATGAGCTCAACGAACTTCGGGAACTTTTGCCGGTTTTGACTATTGCTGAGGTGGTCAATGCACCCGGCCGCGATAAGACCGCGGGAATTTGTTGCCGACGGACAGACCGCAGACGTGAAGTGGCGAGAATTACCTGCCGCCATGTGATTTGGACCAGCCTGTCGGATCTGCAAGAAAAGCACGCACGCCTGAGATGTCATCTGGGGTAAAATATCCGCCCGCTTCCGCCGCTGCGATGACATCCCACCAGTCACATAGGTAGTGTAGGGTTACGCCGGCGTTGGCCATGGTGTCCGACGCGCCAGGAAAAGCGCCATAAAAAAACACGACGAAAACGTCAGAAACCGTTGCGCCCGACTCTCGCAATGCGCTGATAAAGTTAATTTTGCTGCCGCCGTCGGTGGCCAAATCTTCGACAAGAAGGACGTGACTGCCCTCAGGCATCACTCCCTCAATCTGGGCGTTGCGACCAAACCCTTTTGGCTTTTTCCGAACATAAAGCATGGGCCTCGAAAGGGCTTCTGAGATCCAGGCCGCATAGGGAATGCCCGCTGTCTCACCGCCGGCAACGAAGTCTGGTTCTTCGGCGATATCCCGGTTAAGCATATCAACGCCTAACTGGATAATGGCGCGGCGCTCTTCGAGGAAAGCAATCACCTTACGGCAGTCCACATACACTGGGCTCGCCCAACCAGCTGTTAGCTTGTAGGGTTCATTCGGCCTGAAGTTAACAGCCTTAATATCAATCAGATATTTGGCGGCCTCTTGCCCGGCCTCTTTCTGTTCTGACGTTCTTACCGCAATCCCCTGGTTCTTTACCATTTGTAAGCCCTCTCCATGGAACAATAATAATCTGTGTAGGCAAGATTCAAAGGCGTTTTAATTGTGCCCGGAATAATCTGCCACATAACATTGGTGGAAAAACAGACGCGTGAGCAATATTTACCAATTCAGCCGCGACCGTACATCGAGCACCGGCCGATCTGGCTCTTTACCCGACAAGCTCGCAGCAGCAACGACCTTTGATGATGTTGGCCGGTTTTCTCAGGTGAAGAGCATCTATCGCGACATTTTATTAGAAGATCCAGCCTGTGAACCCGCGCGGCACCGCCCCGGCGTGCTGGACTTTCAGGCTGGTCAGGTGGTTGCCGCTCTCAAATTGATTGGTTCTGCCGCTGTTCTTGGATCAGACAATGGCGTGTTTCGTATGTCACTGGCATCCACTCTCAGGTGCAAGGGCTGGGAGGAGGAATTCACAGCCGCGTGCCACGAATGTGTCACCTTTGGCACAGAAAATCCGGGTACCAGCAACGCAGAAAATTTAGCTGAAGATGTCTGTGAAATATGCACCGGCAATTTGGACAGGAGCACGTTCCAATGAACGTTCAATCTGCGGGACGGACGCGTAAAACGCCTATTCAGGATTTACTCGCCCGAGCGATGGAGCATCACCAAAAAGGAGAGCTTCCTCAAGCAGAAAAATATTACAAACGGGCGCTTAAGGCAGCGCCTAATCATCCGGACGCTCTTCATCTCGCAGGCCTCGTCGCTTACCAGCTTGGCCGTCAACCGCGGGCTATTAAACTCATCAACAAGGCGATTAAAAAGGATTGCAACCAAAAGGTCTTTTACACCAATCTCTCCGCTATTCATAACCACTTATCTAACTGGGAGGATGCGCGCGCCGCTGCCAGCTCTGCAGTAAAACTAGATGAGGCGGACGGAGAGGCATGGGGTAATTTGGGACAGGCCTTAGCCGGGTTGGGAGAGATTGACGAGGCCTTAAGTGCAATGGAGTGTTCGCTAAAGCTGGCGCCTCATAATCCCCAATTGCTGTGTAATAAGGCAACGTTGCTTGTGTCTAAAGAGCAGCATGAACAGGCGGCGGTGGCATGTCGGCGCGCGCTCGCACTGCAACCGGGCTTGCCAAAGGCGTTGCACACGCTGGGTCTTATTCAGTCGATACGCGGTGATTTCGACAATGCCATAGGGAATTTTGAACGGGCATATCAAGGGGACCCTCATAACGGCCAGACGATCACCAATCTTGCCACACTTTACTCCGCTAATTCTCGATTTGACGATGCTATTGCATTATTCCACGACGCTCTCCGAATTAATCCTTACGCGGCAGAGGTGCATTATAATCTTGGTGTTTGCCAGTCGGAAAAAGGTTTAATGGAAGAGGCCCTGGCAAGCTTTCGCCGGGCTGTCGAAATAGACCCCCATCACGTGGATTCTCAATATGCACTGGCAACATCGGGCAGAGTGCGACTGCCGCCTGAGCACCTTATATTCCTTGCCGAACTAGCTCAGTCTCCCGATCTCTCCCTCGAGAATAAGGGCAAGCTGAATTTTGCGTTGGGCATGCAGGCGGACCAGCAGAGGCTGCCGGCACCGGCCATTACTTTCTTTACTGCAGGGAATGCCTGCCGACGCGCGCTTCTTGAGAGCAAAAATGAGGGCTTTACCCCAAGAGATCACGCCAAAATTGCTGGACAGATTTCTAAGATTTTCCAGCAATCTTTTTTTGACGCACGTCAGGGGTGGGGCGATCCAACAGAAAAACCCGTCTTTGTCGTCGGGATGCCCCGTTCAGGCACGTCATTGGTCGAGAAAATACTGGCAAGCCATCCAGATGTTTTTGGGGCTGGAGAGCGGCCCAATATTGCGGCCATGGCGGCTGATTTGGAGAAAGGGCATGACGGCGTTTTACGGTTTGCAGAGGGGGTCAAAGACCTCGGCTTTGAGGAGATAGCGTCGCTCGCTCGAAAAGATATGCACTCACTTAATAGGTCGGGCGATGGAGAGGCGCGGGTGGTGGATAAGCTGCCCATTAATTTTTTATACCTAGGTTTGATTGCGCTGCTCTACCCCGGCGCTCGAGTGATTCACTGCAAGAGGGATCCAAGGGACACGGCCCTGTCATGCTATTTCCAAAACTTTGTCCATTCACATGCTTGGAGCTGCGACCTTGCGCACATAGGTGTCTACTATAGGGCCTATGTGGATGTCATGGCCCATTGGTCTCGTGTATTGCCGCTACCCATACTAGATATCAGTTATGAAGACGTGGTTCACGATCAGGAGGGTAAAAGCCGAGAAATGATTGACTTTCTTGGTCTAGATTGGGACCCGGATTGCCTAAATTTTTACGTAAACGATGGGCCTGTTCGAACTGCATCGAAGTGGCAGGTTCGCCAACCGATTTACACGCGTTCCCTCGAGCGTTGGAGAGACTACGAAGATTTTCTCTCACCTTTCATTAAAGCGCTTTCAAAAGCGAGTTAGAGTTTCGAGCGTAGGCTCTGTCGAGGAATGCCGTTGGATATATTTCTGAGGAAGGGCAACTGATATTGATGATAGGCCCCAATGACATTGGCGCCGGGCGGTAAAGCCAATACTCGTTCACGGCCAAGCCACCGATGAGGTGATATTATCTCACAGGGACTCCGGGCAGGCCTTCACCCGAACGATTCCCACGCTTTAACATGGCGACTATTATCGTTTCCGTTGCCAGTAATCTATGCAGGTTAACCCTCGCGGTCACTAGAATTACGTTTCTCTATTTCCGCATCTGTCCGCCTAACCTCAGTTGTCCGCGCGTCGAGTGATATAGCCTTGGGGGGTTAATTCTGTGAAGTGTAGCGAAATTTCAGGGTGTTGGATGGCGGCTCCAGACTGATCTGGTTCCAGATTTTGCTCCGCGACATAGGTCTGGATGTTGCTACCATCAACAAGAACGTGATACCACGGCTTCTCCTTGGGAGGTCGGGACCGGGCCATCTTATCGTACCATGCTTCTGGGCCTTGGAACTCTGGGTCTACGTCGATTACAACACCACGGTAGTCAAACATGCGATGATGAATGATTTGGCCGACAGAAAATTTTGCTTCAGTGGTGGACATCAGGATTTCTTTCACGCAGCGTTGAGCAATTGTTGTGTGCTCTAAACATGTTAGGATCTAAGGAGCCAATTCTTACACCAAAATTCCCTCGAATTGCCAATTGAGTGACCTGACATGCCCATTTTATGGAGCTAAGGTGATAGTATGAGTGTTGATCCATCCCCCACAGTGCGAGAGCCGTTGGTTTGGGTTTTGCGGGATGAGCGGCCAGGAACAGGTAATCAAGCTCTGGGCGTAGCAGAGGCACTAGAAAGACCTTATGTAATCAAAGATCTTCGTTATAGCCCAATCGGGCGACTGCCAAATTTGCTGCTTGGTTCGTCCTTGAGGTCGTTGACGGCGAATTCCCGGACAGGCATTTCGCCACCCTGGCCCGATGTCGTGATATCGGCTGGTCGCCGAGCCGCATCGGTGGCCTGCTATATCAAAAGGGTTTCCGGCGGCCGTAGTTTTGTATGCCACCTCATGTATCCGGGCCCACTTCAGTCAGCACTTCTCGACCTCGTGGCCGTTCCCGCGCATGACAAAGTGGTCGGCCCAAATGTGAATGCGGTGACGGGGGCCCCGCATCGCGTGAACAAAACGCTCCTGGCGGATGCCCGCGAAACCTGGCGACTTCCTTGGAAGCATATACGTAGGCCGTTTTTGGGCGTTTTGTTGGGAGGTGAGGGCCGCCGTATGCCCTTTAATGACACTGACGCGGAGAGGCTTGCCAGCCAAATTTCTGATTGGTACGCAGACTCCGGTGGGTCCGTCTTGATTACAACCAGCCGTCGGACTGGGGCGGTAGCTACGAAGCTGCTTGAGCACTTGCGGAACAACGGACCTGAGCCCGCGGTCTACCACTCCTGGGAAACTGTCGACGAGAACCCCTACATGGGTATCTTGGCAGTTGCTGATACCTTAGTGGTCACGGGTGACTCTGTCTCGATGCTGTCGGAGGCCTGTGCGGCACCCGGGAGTGTCTACATTTATAGATCACCGAAATTCGCCAGTCCTAAGCACCTTCGTTTTCATGACAGCCTGTTTAGGATGGGAGCTGCGCGGTTGTCGACGGAGATCGTGCCAGGAGAGGTTTCGAAAGCGATAAATCCAGCGGGTGATATCGCCCGCATGATACGAGAAAAGCTCGCGTGGCGGTGACATTCCAGTTGGTATCGGCAGCCCTAACTCCAGTATTTAGAGAAATGAAACGGAAAATGGTCAAAGAAAATAATAAGGTTCTCCTCTCGACCAGCAGCGTTTTGAATGACGGACTGATTGCAGGGTTTGTGGATAAATTTATCTCCTTGGTGTATTCTGATAATATTTAACTCGGTAGCCCCCGAAAACACAGAAGAAACGTCAATGAGTGAGTCGTTAAACTCTGAACATTTTACGGAAAGATCGTCCCGTCCGCCTTACGACCTCGCAGATCATTTTCTGGCCTGCGCGAAATTGGGCCGATATCTGACAATCGCTACGGGCGCTCGCTTTATTATCACGGATGATCTACGGGGCGACACCGTCCACCATGAGGCTGCAGCCGTTGCGGCAATTTTTTCCCGAGACAGTTTGGTTGCCGAAGCCGCACTTTTGCCTTTGTGCCAGTCCATTCCGCTCATGGATCACGTAACCCGAGACAAGTACGAGCGATTGTTCCATCTGATCGTGGAACAATCGCTTTCCCAAGGAGTGCGTGGTGGGGCTCAGTCCCTAATAGAGTCCCGGTTTCGCGCGGGTGAAATTAAAGATCTTGAGGCACAGCTGGGGGGCAAGTTAAGTCCGGCTCGTTTACGGTACCGCGACTTTCTAACGGTTGTGAAGAAATTAATGGACCGGAACATTTCCGAGCGTGCTTTCATCGATGAGTTTAAAGAATTCACATTTGACATCGCGGGTAAACTCGATTTTGGCATCTACAGTTTTTGCCTGGATAGTTTGTTTCGGAGTCTTGATGTGCCGGTCTCTGTTAAAAAGCTTCTGTCGCTGGAGCTTCTTGAGTATCCACCGCTGATCCGCCGAGAACTAATGAGCAATATCTTGTCTTATCCTAAGCAAACTCAGGATCTGGTGATTTTTGTGTCGCGTTTGATTGAGCGTAAATTGGAACCAGAGAAGGTCGTGGAAATAGAGCTTCTGAGAGATTTAAAACTGCAACGATTTTCCATGGAGGCCGTCAGTGCCCTGGCGGAGAGGTCGCATTTACTAAATTAAGGCGAGATCCGGTTGTCAATTTATGGGTTAGATGAATTACAATTAGCTCATTTTCCAGGACTTTTTAGGCAACTGAAAATTATTTGTTTTTCAAAAGAGAGAGTTTTGAGCGACATGCATAATCTAATAGCGAGTGGGTTGCCCATTAGGGACGACTTAATGGCTGCCCATGCATTTGCGTGGGATAGTATGTCTAAAGCGGGGACGTGGCTCACGGCAGAACGGCGGGTTGCGGTTGCTGCTGAAGCGCGGCAGGGCTGGGTTTGCGCTTTTTGCCAATTGCAAAAGGAGGCGTTGACACCAAATTCTGTCACCGGCACGCATACTTCCCTCGGGCTCCTGGCCGACGTGGAGGTAGAGCTCGTTCATCGCATAGTTTCTGACCCCGGCAGGCTCAGTGAAGCTTGGTATGGATCAATCATCGAGCATGGGATTAAGCCGGAGGAATATATTGAGATTGCGGGCCTGGTCGCCATTACCGTCATGGCGGATACCTTTGCCTTCGGGATCGGTGCTGAAGAATCTCCTCTACCGTCGCCCCAAGGGGGAGCGCCGAGTAACTACCATTCACCGGGTGCCAAAAAGGAAGCCGCCTGGGTGCCAATTATTGAACCGGAAGATGCGGTTGAGTCTGACGGAATGCTCTATCCAAGCAACAAGGTAGGCTATATTCACCGGGCGCTATCCGCCGTGCCTGAAACAAAACGAGATTACTGGCGGATGGCCGAAGCGCACTATCTGCCGGGAGGTTCAGTCTATGATTTTTCCACTGACGCGCGGGCTATTTCCCGGCCACAGATCGAGCTCATTGCGGCCCGGGTGTCGGCACTTCATCAGTGCCTGTACTGAACCACCGCCCATGCGTACATGCTCCGTGAGAGCAGCAACCTAGGAGCAATAAACGTTAATTTGGCAGAAGTGACCCAAGCGGGTGGTATGTCCAATGATAATGACATTGAGGCCGCAGAACTTCTCTCGCAATTTGCTGAGTCTCTGGTGCATCGTGACCTCGATGAGAGTGCGCGCTTGCGAAGTGAAATCATCTCCGAACTTGGTAAGGAAGCGTTTGTTGATGTGGCTTCGACAGCGGCCGCATTTCACGGATTTGTCCGCGTCGCTGACTCGACTGGGATTCCCCACAGCACGGCGGCTCGTGGCCAGGATAGCTCGAAACTCCAGCGAGAGATCGGTATCGATCAGTTTTATGCCGCGGAGCTCAGAGACCGGGGATAATGTTCTCACCTTTGCCGTGGGTTGAACTACGCTAAACGGTGGCGTGGACCCGTACTTTAATTCTTTTGGGTTGAGATCCTGGCAGGATAATCTTAATCGCCCTAAAGCTCAAAAAGTCACCCGGTGTTCGAGTTTTCTATACCCTTAAACCGAGAGAGTGCCATTATGAACTTTGGTAAAGTAATCCGCTCTCGGGTGAAAAAGCTTGATTTAGGGCTGGCTATAAATGCTACTATTCTGTAATGATTAATGAACTTAAAAGTTTCCATAATTAAACATTGTTTTACCGGTAAGCTAGCACACCACACGCCGACAGGATGGAGAGGTAAAATGGAAAAGTTCGTAATTGCGCCTCACTTTAGGCTTCATGAATGGGTCGCAGAAGAAAAAGGATACTTCGCGGACGAGGAACTCGATTACGTTTTTAATGAGAGCCTGTTATCCAAGGGTGGAAAGAAACATGATCTTGGGGACAAGGTAGGCGCATATCAAACCTTTGAGGCAGGACGCAGCTGCGATGTTAGTGCTGCGTGCCATTGGACTGTCAATGTCGCGGCCGCTTCTGGTCATGGCAAGTTATACGCGGACGCATATTCGGTGTCCCCATGCGCGATCTATGTGCATCCAGATTCGGGCATAAAAACGCCAGATGATCTTGCAGGCGTGCCAATCTCTGTTGGTTATCAATCGGGCAGTCACTACTCGACGATCCAGGCGATGGAACAATATCTTGGGCGAGATCAAATTAATCTCTCTTACAATGATGGTCTTCTATTTGCACGGATGGAGAAACTTATTGACGGTGATGTGCCGGCAGCCAGTTTGTTCAGCGGGCCGTATTATTTTTTGGATCAACTTGGGTTTAGAAAATTATTAGATACTACATTCATGATGGCAGGAATGATTACGGGCGATCCTGATCCAAGTCAGATTAAAAAATATTACGCTGCATTAAGGCGGGCACAGTGTGACATCGATCTTCGACCTGAACTTTATACGCATTACTACAAGAGGGAATTTCCTGAGAGATTCCGCGATCAGATGGATGTGAGATACTTTGGACCTGGCGAGAGGATCGTTTTCGAAAAATACTCGGAGTTGATGTTTAACGAGTCGCGGGACTGGGTGTCAGAGCGGGACATTTTTCCAGATGGCGACCTTGGAGCCAATAGCTACACCGCTGCAACCTATCGCTTGGATGCTGCCGAATAATTGGAGAACATTGGGCAGTCGCATGCGGGTTATCGATGCGAGTGAGCATTTTGTAAGAACAGATTTTCCAACTTGACCTATCGGGCTTAATATAGGGGGCAAAGCCACGAGTCTGAGCGACTGTGCCGGCAAAAACTGTATTCTTCATGTCCAAAGTTATATCATTGGTCTAAACACAGTCTGACGGACCTTTTTAGAGGTAAGTAATGGATATCGCAGTGATCGGCGGCGGGCATGGGTGTTATGCAGCAGCATCGGAATTTGCGGATAAGGGACACGCTGTTCGGCTCTGGCGCCAGAATGCCAATGTGTTTCGATCAGTTTTAGATAATAGAAAATTAAAACTTACTGACCACCTCGGAACACGAGACGTAGCTATCCATTTGCCGACCCTGGATTTGAGGGAGGCTATTGCCGGGGCGGAACTTGTTGTTATACCCCTTCCTTGCACGGTTCATCTGACACTTGCGAAGATGATTGCTCCCCATTTTGAGGATGGCCAGGTCGTATATATTCCACCCGCTACGTTTGGGACTTACATTTTTGCAAAAGCGTTGGCGGACTCCGGCAATACCGCTCAGGTGGCTTTTGCAGAGACGGGGACGTTGCCCTATCTGGCCCGGAAACAAACGGAAGATCATGTTAGGGTTAGTGTGTATGCCACGCGATTGCCAACAGGCGTCTTCCCAGCTCGGGCCAGTGATCGTGCTTTGTCAGTCATTTCAAGAGTCTATTCTGGCGTGGAGCCCTTGAAGGACGCGCTCGATGGCGCATTAATGAACGCTGGTCCCATCATCCATCCCCCATTGATCATGATGAATGCCGGGCCGCTTGAACATTTTGAGACTTGGGATATTCATAATGAAGGAACCGTTTCATCCATTCGCCGAGTTACCGACGCGTTAGATCAGGAGCGTGTAAAACTTCGAGAGGCGCTTGGATATGGAGCGCCACATTTTCCTCTCTCGGATCACTATGATGATGACGCGGAAGAGTGGATGTACGGTGACTCATCTCATGAGAAATTGACTGATAGTGGCGATTGGCGGGAGAATATAGATTTATTGTCGCACAGGTACATGCGGGAGGATAGTGCGCTTGGCTTGTCCTTTTTGTCGTCTCTCGGCGATCTGACGGGAACGCCATTGCCTCTTGTGAATGGTTTTTTATCGATTGCTTCGGGTATCACTGGTGAGGACCTGCGGGCTTCTGGTCGGACGCTCGAAAGCCTAGCACTGGACGCTCTGTCTGTTAATGAACTTCGAGCCCTTCTCCAAGATGGGTTTGTGGCATGACCAAAATTGTCTCCCTCGGCGCTGGTCGGATGGGCCGTGGAATCGCACATGTCTTCGCTTATGCGGGTTATGATGTGAAGATTGTGGATTTCAAGGAAAGGCCAGCGAGAGAGTCGGAGGTACTACTCGCCGATGCTAAAGGAGAAATTAAGGAAAACCTGGATTTCTTAATATCTTTAAATGTTTTAACCAAAGATGATGCGGCAGCCACGTTGACGAGGGTGACGGGTATTCCCGTTGCTGATGCCGAGGACTGTCTCTCCGAGGCGGATTATGTGTTTGAAGGTGTACCGGAAACCCTGGAAGCAAAAAAAGATGCCATCGGTCGTGTCAGTAAGATCATGAAACCACAGGGGGTTCTGGCCTCGACGACATCAACAATATTGTCCACTACGCTGGCAGAATTTAGCCTACGTCCGTCACATTTTATGAATGCGCACTTTTTGAACCCCGCCTATCTGATTCCGCTTGTTGAGGTGAGCCCAAGTGATCAAACAGAAGAAGCCGTCACAAGTCGGTTTATTGACTTATTAAAGGACGTCGGGAAGGTGCCAGTGCGGTGCAAGGCTGCGCCAGGCTATATCGTGCCTAGGCTTCAATCCCTAGTGATGAGCGAAGCCTGTCGGATGGTCGAGCAGGGTGTTGCCACGGCTGAGGATATCGATAGCGCAGTCCGCTGCGGCTTCGGCCTTCGGTTTGCCACTATGGGACCTCTGGAATTCGTGGATTGGGGCGGGCTCGATATTTTATATTACGCCAACCGATACTTGTCCGCGGAGTTGGGGGAGCGTTACCAGGCGCCTCCGATCGTAGATAAGTTGATGGAGGAGGGGCATCTAGGTATTAAAACTGGGAGGGGTATGTATGACTTTTCGGGCCTGGACGTGGATGCGTATCGGACGGAGAAACTCTCGACTTTTGTGGCACTTCTCAAGCATCTAGATCTTATGCCGCAACCCGCGCAGAATAGAGAATAAATTTGCCATGCGTTGACTACGCGCAAACGGTGTTCAAATTCTTTATAACGAAAACTTGGAGGGGTAAATGTCAGTTGCACTGGAAGACCGGGAGGCTCGGAGAGAGACAGCAGAGGCTGAGCGAGTGGTGATGTTTGAGGATGAGAAAACGAGGATCACTCAATGGCGGTTCCCGCCCGGCACAGAAACCGGATGGCATCGTCATACCCACGATTATGTGACGATCCAGCAATCAAGTGGCCAGCTTCGGCTGGAAAATAGGGATGGAACTGTAAATGTGATCGACTACAAAGATGGCCATACGGCAGGATATTCGGCACCGATGGAGCATAACGCGAAAAACATTAGTAACGAGGAAGTTCGTGTCACGGAGATCGAATATAAAATCTAATTTCGCCGGATTTTTGAAGCGCATCTTAGTGGAAACAAAAAAATCAGACGGAACGGTGATATCAGCCTAAAATCGGGATGATCTCTGTCAAACCAGCAATGGACGCGGCTTCCTTTACGGGATAGGCCGCAGAGCCATAGCCGATTGCAGCAGACGCTTCTTCTTCAGAATTTCCATGTCCCGTGCGGAGATGAATACCGCCTGCGCATCCGGCGGCAAGTCCTGCGCCTACGTCCGAGGCTCGGTCGCCTGCAATCCAGGAGCGCGTCAGATCTATCTGTAACTTAGCCGCCGCCTGTAAGAGCATGCCGGCATTCGGTTTCCGGTTTGGATGATCCGGATGGATAAAGGGACCCTTACCATTAACATGAAAAGGGCAGGCAAAGACCGCGTCAATCTGGGCGCCGAGGTCGTTTAACTCCTCCATCATACAGGCCTGAACGGCTATAAAGTCGTCCCATCCATAGTATCCTCGTCCGATTCCCGCTTGATTGGTGACGATGATGACAGGAATATTTTTCGTGTTGGCAGCGATTATGGTATCTGCTGCACCCGGTATGAGTGCCATTTCTTCGGGACGGTGGAGATAGAGAACTTCTTCCACTATGGTGCCGTCCCGGTCCAAAAAAAGAGCCGGCCTGGCCGATGAGTTCTGTTGTGGCGGTTTCAGGACCTCGACCCAGGTGCCGTCTGTACCGACGAAAGAAGAGTGAGCGTTGTTCATAACATCGAGCGACTCAAGCCGCGTTCACCCCACCTAGCACAAACCGGTGTCCCGGTCGCGCGGTGGGGTCAAAACCGGTCACTCTCCGGGTTGAGGACTGGTTTGGCCTTTTCCCTCGCGCTGGGCACGCTCTTCCGCCTCATTGATGATTTCAGCAAGTTCTTGTGCACTTGGTTTGTCATAGGGATCATTGATGAACCGGCCATGCTTATTGTAGTAGGTGTCGATTTTGTAGTGCTTAGCCAAAGTGAGGGGTGCGCCCTTAAAGAAGTCATATAGTGCTATAAACCCGCCAGTCCACATTGTCCGAATCATGTGCATCTTTTTCCGACTTGCGCGGAGCGTCAGAGTATCAGCATTTTCGAGCGTATGGTAATTTCCCCGGTCTTTTAGAGCCGCGCGAATTAGGCTTGGGGCAGCCCAATTACAGCGGTAATGAATTGTTCCGTCCGGACGCAAGACATAGACTACGTTAGGCATTGCGCCATAGGCACGGTGGAAATCTCCATCCAAATTATCTACCAGTACCCGCCGATGTTCGCCGTAACGGGGAGCGACGAGTTTGGCTGCAGACAGCTTTTCTTCCATATTTTGATGCGGACCCATGCGTTCTCCTGGATGCGCCTCCCTGACATACACAATAACGAATTCAACGTCCGGGAACTCATCGACGATTTCCTTCATGTCAGGGATGTTTTTGGTGTACATGGAACAGGTGGAGGATCCGGTTTCGATGACCACCCATTTTCCGCTAAAGTCCGTGAGTTTGACGTCTTCGCCCGTTTTCAGATCGGTAAGGGTGTAGTCCTTTACCTGATCCCCTGCACGAGGACCTATGAACATTTCGAAGTTATAATCGCTGACTTTAAAACGTTTGTTATTGTAAATTGGTTGTGCTGGTTGCTGGTCTGGCATGGAAGACTTCCTTTATGGTTTTGACACTTGCGGAGTTTAAATCAACAAGGTTGGCAAATAAGGATTTCCAAAAAAATACAGACAAACGCGGGTGAGTTCAACTGTGGTGGAAGGCACCTTACCTTATAGGAGCCTGCGAAGGTGCGCTGGGTATCTCGTGGCCAGGACATTTTTTGCCGTCGGCGTTAAACATTCGCCCGTTTGCCCCCTATTCGTCTCTTTGCGTGCGACAGTTTTCCTAGGTCTTTGGTCAAGGCGGGCGCCGGGTAATATCCTGAACTGTAGCCGATATTCGGTGTTCCAGATTACAAATTTCGATAGTTTAGTGGCGCACAGCTATGCCGTGCCTAACTTTGTCAAAGTCTAGAGGCGCTGCCATCCTTAGGTTCAACATGGTCCAGTTTTTTGCATTTAATCCATAAAACGCTACCAGTGTTTGAATATCGAAAATCCATAAGCATCAGAGATATCTCGTTTTTAGAGCGCATTATCTGGATCCTCTGATGTCGTTTGGTTCCAGCGTTAGTAGATGGTCTCGCCGGAGCAGATCAATTACAGAATATTTGGCATTTTGTTACAAGCGTGAGGTCCCGCCTGTTAAGGCTTTCTCCTACTTGCGATATTTGCGAAGCTCTCGGGCGAGGGTGCTAAAGATTGAAAGAGGGTGTCCATATGGCCGGTAAACCAAAATTAAGATCCAGGATAACCACGGACGGTATAGACAGGGTCCCCCATAGGGCATTCATGCGAGCGATGGGAGTAGACGATGAGGCGATGGCTAAACCATTTGTGGGCGTGGTAACGACGGCTGGCGAAATGACGCCCTGCAACATGAATTTGACACCACAATCTGCGGCGGTGAAAGAAGGTGTCACGGCCGCCGGCGGTACACCTAGGGAATTCACCACAATTACCGTGTCAGATGGCATATCTATGAACCATCAAGGAATGAAATTTTCCCTGATTTCCCGGGAGGTCATCGCCGACAGTGTGGAATTGGTGGTGAGGGGCCACGCCTATGATGGTATCGTCGGGATCGGCGGCTGTGATAAGAACCTGCCCGGCCTCATGATGGGCATGGTGCGTTGTAATGTACCGTCCGTCTTTTTATTCGGCGGTAGTGCCCTAACGGGGACCTGGCGGGGCAAGGACATCAGTGTACTGGATGCATTCGAAGCGGTCGGCGCTCTAATGACCAAAGACATGACCAGAGAGGAAGTGGAGGAACTCGAGCGGGCCTGTCTGCCGACCACTGGCGCATGTGCTGGACAGTTTACGGCCAATACCATGGGTATGGTATCGGAGGCTCTGGGCCTCGCGCCACTCGGATCCTCCATGATTTCAAACGTCGATGAAGCCCGACAGCCGATGGCTGCGCGCGCGGGCCAGATAATTATGAAGGGCATCGAAGAAGAGGGTCCGTTACCCCGAGACCTAGTGACGATTAAGTCTTTGGAAAATGCGGCTGCGGTGGTGGCTGCCACTGGCGGCTCGACGAATGCGGGGTTGCATTTGCCGGCGATTGCACATGAGGCCGGCCTCCAATTTACGTTAGACGATGTGGCGGATGTTTTTCAACGGACGCCGTTGATTGCCAACCTCCGACCCGGTGGCCTTTATCACGCAAAGGATGTTTTCGCGGTTGGTGGTGTTCCGGTGATTTTGAAGGAGTTGCTCGAAGGTGGATTTTTGCACGGCGATTGCCTTACCATCACAGGCGAAAAACTCTCTGATGGCGTTGCCGATGCTAATCCACCAGACGGCCAAGTAGTGATGCGAAACGACGAGGCCCTATCGGAGACGGGCGGCCTCGTGGTCTTGAAGGGTAATTTGTGCCCGGACGGCGCGCTTTTGAAGGTCGCTGGGTTGAAAAAGCTTGTTCACGAGGGGCCGGCGCTTGTGTTCGAAAATGAAGAGGCCTGCATGGAGATCATTCACACAAAAGATTATGCGCCCGGATCGGTGATTGTCATTCGGAACGAGGGGCCCAAAGGGGGGCCTGGCATGCGGGAGATGCTGGGCGTGACGGCTCTGATCTATGGTCAAGGCATGGGTGAAGAAGTCGCACTTCTGACAGATGGGAGATTTTCCGGTGCCACACGTGGTATGTGCATAGGCTATGCCTGTCCCGAAGCGGCTGATGGCGGTCCAATTGGGTTGATCGAGACGGGGGATATCATTCGCATCGACGCTGAAGCCGGCACTATCAGTGTTAATTTGACCGACGGAGAGTTGAGGGTTCGCCGAAAAGATTGGACTCCCCCTGATTTTACTTCGTTGGCTGGTGCACTGCAAAAATACGCTGCCACAGTCGGACCGGCTAATCGTGGCGCTGTAACACATTCAGGTAATGTAAAATGGGAGCGCGAGATTTAGCTATGACGAATACAAAACCCAGAGTCGGGTATGTCGGGGTTGGCCTGATGGGAGCGCCCATGATCTTACGGCTTCTTGCGGCCGGCTATGAAGTGGTTGTTTGGAACCGGACGCGGGAGAAAATTCTGCCGGTCCTT
>PBNV01000010.1 GCA_002723345.1 Rhodospirillaceae bacterium | reverse complement strand
GCGAACTGGCAAGAGCGATAAAGAGGGCCCGTTTTCTAGCTCTCCTGCCTTACGTATCACAGTAGTGTAGATGGCCCGGTTTCCGGTGCTTAGATTGTCAAGCGGTACAGAAATGCATAAACGGATCGTCTTGGCCTTTGGGTGCGGTATTGCCAGCGCCCTAATGTCCTCTGCCGGACACTCCGGATCAGGAATAGGGGTACTATTAGCAAATTTCGCCATGCTTCCACTGATAATCGTCGGCCTTGCTCACGGCACGCGCAGTGCCGCGGTGGCTTCGCTGACCGGCACAATCGCCTTGATCTCTTTTTCCAACCTTTTGGTAGGGGGCATATATGGGGTTACTATTGCGATCCCAGCATGGCTCGTGGTTCGCTTCGGGCTTATGAGCCGAGCCCCTCAATTAGGAGCGTTGCAATGGTATCCCATAGGTAAAATACTCGCAATACTGACGGGCTACGGTGCCACCGTTTTGGTCATAGCAGCGTTAACGCATTTTGATACTGATGGCGGCTTTAAGGGTGCGGTCGCGAACCTGCTCAGTGATTTCTTCGAAAGCCGGATTGGCGGCAGCGCGGAGGTACAATCGGCCCTAGTCAACCGGACGGTGAGCATCTTCCCCGGCATCGCGGTCGCAGGCTGGCTTCTGTTGGTAGTGATAAATGCCGTCCTCGCACAGGCTTTGCTTGGACGGCGCGGCTTGCAGACGCGTCCAACGCCAAACTACGCTCGGCTTGATGCACCTGAGTGGCTCTATTGGGGATTGGTCGCCGCGGTGGGCTTGATCCTTTTTGGCGGCGAGCAGGTCGCCTTCATCGGCCGCAATCTCGCGATCGTTTTTGCGGCGCCTTTTTTCTTTATTGGGCTGGGAGTCATCCATCTTCTGATGAGGAGATTTCCTGCACCATTCATGGCATTGAGCGCTTTTTATATTTTTATAATGGTTTCGGGCTGGCCAATGTTGGCTGTGGCCGCCCTAGGATTTTTTGAGCAATGGGCGGGCTTCCGGCTAAAATATGGTGGCCCCGCTAATGACGTTAAGGAGGAAGAGTAATGGACGTTATTCTATTGGAAAGAATTGAAAAATTGGGACAGATGGGGGACGTGGTCTCTGTAAAACCTGGATATGCACGTAACTATCTTTTGCCGCAAAACAAAGCCGTCACAGCAAGTAAGGACAATATCGCTCATTTCGAAAGCCAGCGGACGCAGCTTGAAGCTCAGAACCTGGAGCGCAAAGGCGAAGCCGAGGCAGTTCGCAAAAAAATGCAAGGCACATTTGTAACTATGGTGCGTCAAGCGGGAGATACGGGCCAACTCTACGGCTCAGTCAACGCTCGTGATATTGCACACGGCCTCCTTGAGGCAGGATTTACCGTAACCCGTGATCAGGTCAGTCTCGCCGAACCCATCAAATCAGTCGGTCTGCACGAGGTAAGCATCGCTCTCCACCCGGAGATCACCGTGTCGGTTACAGCTAATGTGGCGCGCTCTGAGGAAGAAGCTGAAATCCAAGAACAAACCGGTGAGGCGGTCATCGCCGCAGAAGAGCAAAACACACTCGTTGACGAGGAGCCCCGCACCGAGAGCGTCGTCGAAGACGGAGGTGCCAAGGTAGCTGAAACGCAGCCTAGTAATGAAGAGAGTGATGGAAAGGACGCTAACGACGATACCAGCGCGATAGACGCTCATCAAGATGATTCAGAGGAGGACTAAAGTAGCGCTGTCAACTCTATGCATTCACAATATGTTAATCTGAGGGCGTCCTTTTTACATCCAAAAACTTCACCCTTTTGAAATTCTGTGATAGCCTTTCCGCCTCATTTAATGAGTATTAGTCACAATTTAGGAAATAGAATATCTGAGACCGGAGGCGCCATAAATGCTTGTTCTGAAATCGATCCTTCGTAACATGGTTCGGGTCGGGACACTGACTGTCATCGACGCAAAGGGCAAAAAATATGTTTTCTCGGGGGTAAACGGTCCCGAAGTCACCGTCAAGTTAAATGACCACAAGATCCCATGGGGATTGGTGTTGATGCCCAGCCTGGCCGCGGGTGAGGGATACATGGATGGTCGGCTCACCGTTGAAAACGGCACAATCTACGATTTTCTGGCCCTGATGTCCCAAAATATGGAAATTGGCGGATTAAACCGAGTACAGGCGATTTGGGAAATTGGCGGCCGTCTTTTTAGACGCTTCCAGCAATTCAATCCTGCTGACCGCGCCAAAAAAAATGTTGCTCATCATTATGACTTGTCAAACGACCTTTATGATCTATTTCTCGATAAGGACAAACAGTATTCATGCGCCTACTTCGTATCACCAGAGACCGATCTGGAAACCGCGCAGGAACACAAGAAACGTCACTTGGCCGCTAAGCTACTCATTTCACCAGGGCAACACATCCTAGATATCGGATCCGGCTGGGGCGGTATGGGCCTATATCTTGCCAAAAAAACTGGGGCTTCGGTCACCGGTGTAACGCTCTCTGAGGAACAATTAAAGGTATCCAAGGAGCGGGCGAAAGAGGAGGGGCTCTCCGGGAAGGTGTCGTTCCATCTGCGCGATTATCGGGCACAGACTGGAACCTTCGATCGGATTGTTTCTGTCGGCATGTTTGAACACGTCGGGATCGGTTTTTACTCGCAATATTTCGGGAAAATAAAAGAACTGTTGGCAGATAACGGCATCGCGGTCCTGCACACAATTGGGCGAAGCGGCCCTCCCAGTGTTACAGACCCTTGGATCCGAAAATATATCTTCCCTGGCGGCTATATTCCCGCTCTTTCAGAGGTGACGCCGGTAATTGAGCGAAGCGGATTGGTGATCACGGATATTGAATTTATCGGCCCGCATTACGCACGGACTTTGCGCGCATGGCGGAGAAGGTTTCGTGCGAATTGGAACAAGGTGCGGGACATTTATGACGAGCGGTTTTGCCGCATGTGGGAATTCTACCTTGCCAGCAGCGAGATTGCCTTTCGCCATCTTGGATTGACGGTGTTCCAGATTCAAATGGCTCACCGTCACATGGAGGTACCGCCGACCAGGGACTATATTACGCGGTTGGAAAAGGAAATCGGAGAAACGGCAGGAAGAAACAGCAGGGCAGCCTGACGCAGGGCAGAAGCCGGAATAGAATAGCTGCGGGTCAAATTGCTCCTGCAGGCAACCACCAACTAGGAATAATCTTACTAGTTACCGGACTTATCCCCGATATCCTCAGGGCTGTGAATCGAATCCGTCTTCACCCCCCCATTGATTGAGAGTAGCTTTGCGTTTATGGCAACACCGCTCCCCGACACTCCCTCTCTGGTTACCAGTGAAAACAACCTGGCAACTCCCTCGCAGACGCTACCGGCCTTTCGATCTCCACCTCATAATTTTGAAGCGGAAAAGGCGCTTCTCGGAGCCATCTTTGCCAACAATAATGCATTCGACCGGGTGTCTGACTTCCTGCGCCCGCGCCACTTCGCAGACCCCGTTCATGGCAGAATTTACGAGGCCACATCCAAATTAATTGAGCGGGGTCAGATTGCCGATCCGATCACACTCAATAATTTTTTTGAGCAAGATGGGTCGCTTTCGGATATGGGAGGCACGCAGTATCTCGCGGAACTTGCGGCCTCAATGGTTAACGTGATCAATGCCGGAGAATACGGCCGCACAATCTACGACCTACACTTGAAACGCATGCTAATCGACCTCGGTGAGACCGTGGTTAACCGGGCGTTTTCACCTGACGTGGATGATCTCGCAATGCGTCAGATTGAGGAGGCTGAGCAAACGCTATACGATCTTGCCACCACAGGCGAGTTCGAGGGCGGGTTCCAAACCTTTAAATCCTCAATTATCACGGCTATTGAAATGGCCGAAGCCGCCCACAGACGGGACGGAAAAATCGCGGGCGTCGCAACAGGTCTAAGAGACATAGACACCATAATGGGCGGGCTTCATCCCTCTGACCTGCTGATCCTCGCGGGACGTCCCTCGATGGGCAAAACAGCACTAGCGACCAACATAGCTTTCAATGCGGCATATGATTATAAATACGAGGTCAACGAGGCAGGGGACAAAAAAACCACCGACGGCGCCGTTGTAGGTTTTTTTTCCCTTGAAATGTCATCGGAACAACTTGCGGCCCGTATTTTGTCAGAGCAAACGGAAATAGCCTCGGATAAGATGCGGCGGGGCTCCCTTTCTAACGATGAATTTGACCGCTTGGTCGTCGCGAGCCAACAACTCCATCGCCTCCCCATCTTTATTGATGACACGCCCGCCATGTCGGTGAGCATGCTCCGGACCCGAGCTAGACGGCTACGACGGGAGCAGGGGTTAGGTTTGATCATTGTCGACTATCTCCAACTCATGGAGAGCTCCGGCCGGAAAGAAAATCGAGTTCAGGAAATCGCGGAGATCACCCGTGGACTCAAAACCTTAGCCAAGGAACTGAATGTGCCAGTCCTTGCCCTCTCTCAGCTCTCACGCGCAGTGGAACAGCGGGAGGATAAACGTCCCCAACTGTCGGATTTGCGAGAGTCCGGCACGATCGAGCAGGATGCAGACGTGGTTTCCTTCATTTTCCGGGAGTCCTATTACCTGGAGCGCGCTGAACCTATGCAGCGCCAAGACGAATCACCTGACAAATTTGCGGAACGCTTTGACCGGTGGGAGACGCGTCTCAACGAGGTCCGGCACCATTCAGAAGTAATCATCGCTAAGCAAAGGCACGGTCCCACTGGATCTGTTAAGCTTTTCTTTGATGGCATGTTCACCCGATTTGGAGATCTAGATACCCAGCATACGGATGAGTTCTAATTTGCTATAATGTGCCTATGGTTTTACCTACTGAAACACGGGGCGCTAATCTTCTAATAGACCTTGACGCAATTGCGGCAAATTACCGCCTGCTCCAACGAGAGGCTGAGGGTGCAGAGGTGGCAGCCGTCGTCAAAGCTGATGCCTACGGGATGGGCATGGCAGAAGTGGCGCCTGTGCTGTCCGACGCCGGCTGCAGAACATTTTTTACAGCAACGTCGGAGGAAGGCATTGCCCTCCGGGACCTTCTTCCAGACGCCGGTATTCATGTTTTTAACGGCCCTATGCCCGGGCTGGTCGAGGACATGATCCGGCACCAGGTAACGCCGGTCCTAAACAGCATAGATCAGGCTGAGTTGTGGGCAGAGCAAATAGCGAGATTTCGAGACCCAGACCAAGCAACGCCCCTCGCGGATCTTCATATAGATACCGGTATGTGCCGACTGGGGCTTGCGCTAGAAGAGGTCGATGCCTTCGCCGAGAATTCAGCTCTCGCGAATATTGTTAAACTGGACGTTGCTCTGAGCCATTTGGCATGCGCCCATGACCCTGCGCATGAAATGAATGCCTTTCAGCAGGCGGCATTTAATACGAAAGCACAAAATCTCTCAGCAAAGCGGAAAAGCCTCGCCGCGTCCGCTGGCTTGTTTTTGGGTACTCAATACCATTTCGACTTGGTGCGCCCGGGCATCGCAATATATGGTGGAAATCCGCAACCAGGCCACCCCAACAAGATGACGCAAGTTATTAAAATACAAGGAAGAATTCTCCAAGTACGTCACGTTGACACTCCTCAGACCGTTGGCTATGGTGCCACGTATAGGGTGGAGGGACCCGCGCAAATAGCGACAGTGGCCTTTGGGTATGCGGACGGTTATTTACGCTCCTTCAGTAACTCCGGAAGGGCATGGATCGGTGGTCACGAAGTTCAGGTTGCGGGACGTGTTTCCATGGACTTGACCACACTGGATGTTACTGGGGTTCCCCCGCGTTTTATATTTCCAGGCGCACTGGTTGATTTTATTGGACCTGAGCAGTCGATTACACAAATGGCGGAAGATGCCGGAACGATCGATTATGAGATTTTAACCCGGCTCGGCAGCAGGTTCGGCAGACACTATTCGAAGGGGGCGCCATCATGAAATTCCTCCAACGAATTGGCGCCTTAACCTTCGCCTTTCTCGCCACTGTCGGCCGGATTTCACGCTTCACTGCAACCGCGTTCTCCCATGCTGTTCGTCCTCCATTCTACCCGCGGATTATTGGCCAGCAAATGATAGAGATTGGTTTTTTTTCGCTTCCCGTCGTCGGGTTGACGGCCGTCTTCGCAGGCATGGTCTTAGCCCTCCAGAGTTTTACGGGATTTTCGCGCTTCAATGCTGAAGGCGCGGTCGCAAACGTTGTAGTGATTTCCATTACCCGGGAACTTGGGCCGGTGCTAGCGGGATTGATGGTCTCGGGCCGAATCGGCGCATCAATGGCGGCGGAAATCGGAACCATGCGGGTGACCGAACAGGTTGATGCGTTGACTACGTTGTCCACTAATCCCTTCAAATATCTGGTGGTACCGCGCTTGATTGCCGGGCTCGCAATGCTGCCCCTTCTGGTGTTTGTTGCCGATATTATTGGCGTACTCGGCGGCTATCTGGTTAGTGTCTTTAGTCTGGGTTTCAATGCTGCGAATTACCTCCAATCGACCTTTGATTTTATGGAACCTCTGGACGTGGTTTCCGGCCTGGTAAAAGCCGCAGTATTCGGGATGATCATTGTCATCATGGGGTGCTATCACGGCTACCATTCACAGGGGGGGGCCCAGGGCGTTGGCAAGGCGACCACCAACGCTGTTGTTTCCTCGTCCATTCTTATTTTATTTTTCGACTTTTTCCTGACGGGGATCTTCTTCGCAACCGATGGATGAACCTCAATCCAAAATCCGCATAAATGAGGTCCGCAAAAGTTTTGGGACCAAAGTGGTGTTGGACGGCTTGAGCCTGGATATCAAAAAAGGAGAATCTGTTGTCGTGATCGGCGGGTCCGGCGTGGGTAAGTCGGTTATGTTGAAATGCATTCTCGGCTTATTAATACCCGAGAGCGGGTCCATCGCCATTGATGATCAAGAAACCGTTGGCATATCCCAAAATGATCGAGACAGGATTAACGACAAGGTCGGCATGCTTTTCCAAGGTGCGGCCCTTTTTGACAGCCAGTCGGTATGGGAAAATGTTTCTTTTGGACTTATGACCAAAAACCACAGCCAATCGGAAGCTCGGGAAATTGCCATTGCCACACTTGCCCGGGTCGGGCTGAGTGCCGACATCGCCGATAAAAACCCTGCGGAGCTATCCAGTGGAATGAAAAAAAGGGTCGGTCTAGCGCGGGCGATTGCCTCCAATCCGGAGATCATCCTCTTTGATGAGCCAACCACAGGTTTGGATCCCATCATGGGGGATATAATCAATGACCTCATTGTTCGTTGCGTGGCAGAAACGGGTGCCACAACCGTGACCATTACCCATGATATGCAAAGTGCCCACAAGATCGCTGACCGCATCGCCATGATCTTCCAAGGCAAGATCATCTGGATCGGCGGCACCGATGAAATCAACGACAGCGGCAATGAATACGTGGACCAATTTATACAGGGCCGAACGGATGGCCCCATCCAGATGGCGGTGCGCAGTTAATGGCGCGGGCGAAATCACTCTTCGTGTGCCAGGACTGCGGGGCCACACATGCAAAATGGGCGGGCCAATGCGAGGGGTGCGGCGCCTGGAATACCCTGAATGAGGAACAGATAAGCGATAGCGCTCCTAAGGGCTTGAGCAGCGGCAAAGGGAGCAAGATCAATTTTGTCGGATTGCAGGGATCGGAAGCATGCCCGCCCCGCCTTCCCAGCGGCATTCCGGAATTTGACCGGGTTTGTGGCGGTGGGCTCGTGCCGGGCTCTGCTCTTTTGGTTGGCGGAGATCCAGGCATAGGAAAATCAACGCTCCTCTTACAGGTAACCGCGGCAGTTGCAAAATCCCAGCGACAAGCCCGGTGTGTCTATATCTCCGGCGAGGAAGCCGTCGACCAGGTGCGAATGCGGGCGGATCGTCTTAGTCTCTCAGATGCACCAGTTGATCTTGCAAGCACCACAAATGTCCGAGACATTATAGCTTCGCTGGACGGTGCCGATCCGCCTCAAGTAGTGGTAGCGGACTCCATTCAAACACTCTATGTCGATAATTTAGACTCAGCACCAGGAACCGTGACGCAGGTTCGAACATCTGCGCAAGAACTTATCCGGCTTGCCAAACGCCGCGGGTTCGCCCTGTTTCTCGTCGGCCATGTCACCAAAGAAGGAAATATTGCTGGGCCGAGAGTTCTCGAACATATGGTCGATACAGTTCTGTATTTCGAGGGCGAGCGGGGACATCAGTTCCGTATTCTGCGCGCAGTCAAAAATCGTTTCGGCCCGGCAGATGAAATTGGCGTATTTGAGATGATGGACTCCGGCTTGTCGGAAGTGGCAAATCCGTCCGCGCTTTTCCTCGCCGACCGGGATGGTGAGGTCAGCGGCGCAAGTGTGTTTGCTGGAATTGAAGGTAGCCGCACCATGCTTATGGAAATTCAGGCGCTCACTGCACCGAGCGCCTTTGGCACACCACGCCGGGCCGTCGTCGGCTGGGATACTGGCCGCCTGAACATGATCCTTGCCGTTCTCGAAGCCCGCTGCGGCCTCTCGTTCGGATCAAATGATGTTTACCTAAATGTCGCTGGCGGCATGAAAATATCAGAACCGGCGGCTGATCTTGCCGTGGCAGCCGCACTTGTATCATCTTTGACGAACGTTCCCGTGCCACCGGAGGCGATTGTCTTCGGTGAAATAGGCTTGTCCGGTGAAATTAGACCGGTCAGCCAATCTGGTGCTAGGCTAAAAGAGGCGGAAAAATTGGGCTTCAGTCAGGCTATTACGCCCAAACGGCAAGGACAGAAAAACGGTCGGGAAACGAACACTGGTGGCGGCCTGATTCAAACAGAAACTGGACATCTTCAGGACCTCCTGACCTTGTTGAGCCCCCATTCTGCAGGCTCACCCTTCACGGCGGTCGGCGGCCGGGCTTAACCTATTATGCCAGACTCCTTGCCCTTAAACGCAGTCGATATTGGCGCTCTAATCGTGGTGCTGTTGGGGGCCTTGGTCGGATTAGCTCTTGGGTTTACGCGGGGGGGGTTATACATTGCCTCTTGGATCGGTGCAGGCGTGGCAACGATCTTTGGCCTGCCGTTCGCCCAACCCTTTGCCTCTCAGTATATTGATGATCGGTTTGTTGCCGATCTGGCAGGGGGTGTGGTCATTTTCCTCCTCGCGCTGGTTACCCTGTTTCTCGTCAGTTCGGTTATTGGAGGCTGGGTACGCGACAGCCGCTTGAATGCGCTAGACCGATCCCTTGGCATGCTCGCCGGCCTTGCCACCTCGGTCATTCTGCTTGCAGGCGCGTATGTGGTGGCCGAGAACATCTGGCCAGGCAACAAACAGCCGCCTTTGATCCAAGAGGCCAAGGTCACGCCGATGATTCGAGCCGGCGCTCTGCTTCTGAACGGTTTTCTCCCCAAGGGTTTCAAAATACTCGACGCAGAGGCAGTCGGGACCGTCACAGACAAGACCAAGGAGGCTGTCAAAAAGCGTGTCTTTGAACGCCTTGTTCGGCCGGATACGCCAAAATCACGGGATGAAGAACGGCCCGGGTATGATACAAAAGAACGGAATTCGCTCGAACGGGCAATCGATCGTCTCAACCAGAGTACCCCGCAATAAAACAAATGCTTTTGACGCCATGATTACAACCCATCCCTTCCAAACCTCCGATGACGATCACTTCCACGAGGAATGTGGCGTCTTTGGGGTTTTCGGACACAAAGACGCCGCTGCCCACGCGGCGCTGGGGCTGCATGCCCTGCAGCATCGCGGCCAGGAAGCGGCCGGGATCGTGAGTTGTGATGGCGTTCATTTCCACACGCACCGCTCGTTGGGCCTGGTGGGAGATAATTTCAGCTCCGAAGATATCATTGGCCGCCTGAAAGGGAGCATGGCAATCGGACACAATAGATATTCTACGGCAGGGGAGACGGTTTTACGAAACGTCCAGCCAATATTTGCTGAATTTGGTTTTGGCGGCCTCACCATCGGCCATAACGGGAACTTGACCAATGCATTTGGGTTGCGCAAGCAACTCGTCGAGCGCGGCTGTATTTTCCAATCGACCATGGATACGGAAATCATCATCCACCTTATTGCCGTTAGCCTCTATTCCACGGTCGTAGACCGGATTATTGATGCGCTTAAACAGGTCAAAGGAGCCTATTCCTTGGTCGCCATGACGGAAAATTCGCTAATCGGGGTTCGCGATCCCATGGGCGTGCGACCCCTCGTCCTCGGGCGGTTCGATAACGCGTATATCTTGTGCTCAGAAACCTGTGCACTCGACATCATCGGTGCGGACTATATCCGCGACATTGATCCGGGAGAAATCGTGGTGATTTCCGAAGAGGGCCTGCGGAGCATAAAACCCTTTACTAGGCAGCAAAAGCGCTTCTGTATTTTCGAGTATATCTATTTTGCCCGGCCAGATAGTCAGGTGGACGGCCGGAATGTCTACGATGTTAGGAAACACATCGGCAAGGAACTGGCAAAGGAGAGCAAGGTCGAAGCGGACATCGTGGTGCCGGTGCCAGACTCAGGCGTTCCCTCTGCCATTGGCTTTGCAGATGAAGCGGGCCTGCCGTTTGAGCTGGGCATTATCCGCAATCACTATGTTGGACGCACTTTTATTGAGCCCACGGATCAAATTCGCAACCTGGGCGTTCGGCTAAAACATAATGCCAATAAGGGATATATTGAAGGGAAGCGGGTGATCTTGGTGGATGACTCCATTGTCCGCGGCACCACCTCCGAAAAAATCGTCGCGATGGTCAGAGCCGCTGGGGCTTCAGAGGTCCATATGCGCATTTCTAGCCCACCAACAAGGAATTCCTGTTTCTACGGAATTGATACACCGGAACAGGAACACCTTCTAGCCTCCCGCATGGACGTTGCCGGCATGGCCGACCACATCTCTGCCGACAGCTTGGCCTTTATCACCATGGACGGCTTATATCGCGCCGTCGGGGAAGCCGCACGTAATGATGCGTCACCGCAATATTGTGATGCCTGTTTCTCTGGTGACTACCCCATTGAACTCACTGACCAAAATGGCGGGTCTCGGCCTGCGCAATTGTCCCTCCTGACGGAGTAGTTATGATAGATCATGCGAAACCGCTTCAAGATCGTATTGCCCTTGTAACCGGGGCTTCTCGCGGGATTGGCGCAGCAACCGCAGTAAAACTCGCAGCACTCGGAGCCCATGTGGTGCTGGTTGCGCGAACGCAAGGAGGGTTGGAAGAAGTCGACGACGCCATTCGAAAGGTGGGTGGCACAGCATCCCTTACGCCCTTGGACCTGACGGAATTTGAGAGGATCGACAAACTCGGTGCTGCCCTATACGAGCGCTACGAGAAACTCGATATTTTGATCGGTAATGCTGGCCTTCTGGGCACGCTTGGCCCCATGGGTCATACAGATCCCCAGATATGGGACCAGACCATGGCCGTAAACGTCACGGCGAACTGGCGCTTAATTCGCAGCATGGATCCCCTGCTCCGCCAATCAGATGCAGGCCGGGCGATCTTTTTGACATCCACCGCAGGTCAACGGGCACGCGCTTATTGGGGCATCTATGCGGTTAGCAAGGCCGCGTTAGAGATGATGATCAAAACCTATGCGCAAGAAATCGAAAAAACGCACATCCGGGCGAATCTTTTTAATCCTACGGGCACCCGAACGGGTATGCGGGCGGAGGCCTTCCCCGGGGAAGATCCAATGACCATCAAAACACCTGAGTATGTGGCGGACCAAATTGTGGAATTGGCCCTGCCCAGTTTCACCGTAAACGGAGAGACGATACAGGCGACGAATCCGCCGGGTCTGTAACGTTTCGACACCCGGAGACTGCCACGGAGGACTGATCTCGGAGACGAAATAATGAAGGAATGCAGTAAATCCATAGCACGGCGTATTCGGGAACCCAATTTCATCAACCGTTACTTTGTTGGCGACGGGCTGGACGTTGGTGGTGCCCCTGATCCCCTTGGTCTCTATCGGGAGTTTTTCCCGCGCATGAGAGGGTCGAAAGTGTGGGATAGAGAAGATGGAGACGCACAGAAACTAGGAGGTATTGAGGATAACAGCCAGGATTTTCTTCATTCAAGCCACTGTTTGGAACATTTAGAGGATCCTAAAGAGGGTCTCCTCAACTGGTTCCGTGTCGTGAAACCTGGTGGACATCTTATCATTACGGTCCCCGATGAAGATCTATATGAGCAAGGCCAGTTCCCGAGCACATATAACGGAGACCATAAATGGACATTCACGATTCTCAAAACAAAATCTTGGAGCCCCTGCTCCATTAATCTAATCGACCTCGCCGCAGGGCTGGGGGCGACGGCGGAAATCCTGAAACTTCAGAAACTGGATGACAGTTTCCGATACTCCCTGCCCCGGTTTGATCAGACGATGACGCCTGTGGGGGAGTGCGGTATCGAGCTTATCTTGCGCAAACGACCAGATGAAGAGGCCGCTTACGGGGGCCGGAAACCCGTGCAGGGCTTGGTTAATAAAATGGAAGCCTATTTACTGACAGGGTTCCAATTTGACTAGCCTACTGCCTACCTCTGGAATTCCCAAAATTACAGAAAAACCTAATTTGCGCTGGATTGTGTCATCACTTCCGTTAAAACTAGCTCGTCGTTAGGTTTCTGACGGCTTTTAACTGATCGACAGAGTCGTAAAAAACGTACTCACCATGAATTGTTTGCTTCCCGAGCTCAAATTTGCCCCATGTTGAAAGTTGCGGACCAAAACTTGCCATGAAAAAACGACTCCAATGCTTATTCGTATTGCCAACTCTGCTGGTTCTGATAATGGCTGCACCCCTTTTTTTCCCAGCCGGGCAGGATGCTTTTGCGCAGGGTAAAGAATTGTCCGAGCGCGGCAAAGCCTTGGACATCAATAAGGACGGATTGATCCAAGAAAGCGAAGCCCGCGGGCCATTAGCAGCCAACTTCCCCGAGATGGATTGCGACAAGAACGGCGGCCTGGACGGCGCCGAAATCAGAGGCTTTTTCACAGGCGCTGGATGTCCCAAAGCGGCGGCTGCAACGGCGAGCTCTGCACCAGCGCAAAAAACAATTCCACCACTCGGCGAACGCGCCAAACCTCTGGATGCGAACAACGACAACCTCATCCAAGAAAGTGAAGCCCGCGGTCCATTAGCAGCCAACTTCCCCGAGATGGATTGCGACAAGAATGGCGGCCTTGACCAGGACGAAATCAGAGGCTTTTTCACAGGCGCTGGATGTCCAAAAGTACCGGCTAAAGCGGCGAGCTCTGCACCAGCTCAAAAAATAATTCCAGCACTCGGCGAACGCGCTAAACCTCTGGATGCGAACAACGATAATCTCATCCAAGANAGTGAAGCCCGCGGNCCNTTAGCAGCCAACTTCCCCGAGATGGATTGCGACAAGAATGGCGGCCTNGACCAGGNCGAAATCAGAGGCTTTTTCACAGGCTCTGGATGTCCCAAAGCGGCGGCTGCAAAAACCACAGAGCAAGTGTCGAAAAGACCAGGAGCCAAGAAGACCAGCAAAAAGACTGGAAGCAGGCGAAGCGCCGGCGGACGGCCGCCGCAAGCGGTTAAAATAGAAGAGGTGGTTTATGAAACCACGACAGAGACCTATTCCATCTTCGGACGGGTTGTTGCCGTGCAACAGGGCCCCATCGCAGCCCGCGTCAGCGGCCCCATTGCCTCTATCTCGGTCAATGTGGGCGATCGCGTAAAAAAAGGGGACACCATCGTCTCCATCTCAAAAAGCCGCTTTGAAACTGATCGGAAACGCGTCGCAGCCCAAGTCTCCCGGCAACAGAGCGCCCTTAAAAATGCCGAGCGTGAAATGCGCCGTATGAAAAATCTCTCCAAGTCAGCAGCGTTCTCTCGGGCCCGATTTGAAGACCAGGAGGGCATTGTGGCAGAACGGAAAGCTCAATTGAACGAGTTTAAGGCAGCTCTTCAGCGGATCCAGATTGACATCCGGGATGCAACCATAAAAGCCCCCTTTGACGCCGTGGTAATGTCAAAACATGTGGAACTTGGTGCATATGTGAGCGTCGGTGCTCCGGTGGCCAGGCTGATAAATGAAGAGGCCTTGGAGATCGAAGTCGATGTCCCTGCCTTCCGGCTAAATGAACTTATCGTAGGGGCAGCCGCAGTGATCGTGGCAGACAGTGGTAAGGAGTATCCGGGGGTCGTTAAGTCTATAATTCCAAACGACAACACCCGGACACGAACTCGCCCAGTTCGTCTGGTCCCGGATTTTGGCGCAGAAACTGGTAGGTTCGCCAATAATCAGAGTGTGACAGTAAAACTACCTCTCAGCAGCGGCGCACGCATTTTAACTGTACCCAAAGACGCTGTAGTTGCTCGGGCTAACGGCAGCGTCGTGTTTGTTGTTAAGGGCAATAACGCGACTATGAGAAACGTTAAGTTGGGCCGTAGTATCGGAAATAAATTCGAAATTCTAGATGGTTTGAAGCCGGATGAAAAAGTGGTTACCCGCGGTAATGAACGTCTTGGGGCCGGTGCGCCTATTCGGATTGTGAATTAACCGGATCCAGAGCCAAAGAGAATACAATCGCATGAACATTATCCGCCTCTCCATTATGCGCCCCATAGCTGTCGTTGCGATGGTGCTAATGATTATTCTTTTCGGATGGGTATCGCTTACCGAAATTCCAATCCAGATGGCGCCAGATGTCAGGCAACCAGTCATTATTATTAAGACTAACTGGCGAGGGGCCTCACCCACTGAGGTAGAGCGTGAGATAGTCTCTCGTCAAGAAGAGGAGCTGAAGGGCATTGAGGGCTTGCGGCGGATCCTCGGGGAGGCGAAACACAATCAAGGCGTTGTTACGCTTGAGTTCGATCCTGGCCTAGATTTCAACCGAACGTTGCTGCTGACAGCAAATCGGCTTGATCGAGTGAATGGCTATCCATCAGAGGCGGATGAGCCAGAGATCAGCACCTCTGGCACTGAGGACAATGCAATAGCGTGGTTCTCCCTGATTCGTATGGATGGTAATGAGCGAGAAATGGCTACCTACGGCGACTTCCTGAGAGATGTGATACGAGCACGTTTCGAACGCGTACCAGGTGTCAGTGGAGTAAACCTCTTTGGAGAGACCGAACGTGAAATTCAAGTAATCGTAGATCCGGACAAAATGGCGCTCTACAAGATGACCGTCCCGGAGTTGGTCAACCGACTTCGAGCTGAAAACGCCTCTATCACCGGCGGTGACGTTAACGAGGGCAAAAGACGCTACATTGTCAGAACCGACGGTGAGCTAACTAACACCGATCAAATCCGTGATATCCTGCTACGAAGCGAGGGGGAAAATGGAAGCGTCGGCCGTGTCACTTTGGCCGACATCGCCCGCGTTCAGCTGTCGTATAAGGAGCGGTTCGCGCGAGCAAAGGTAAATGGGCGAGACGCTATGGCGTTCAACCTAAACCGCGAACAAGGTGCAAACGTTTTGGAGACCATGGCAGAAGTGCGAGCTGTGGCACGAGACCTGGCGGAGGGCCCCGTTCTGCAAGCCGGGCTTCGGATGCGTCAGGTCTACGATGAGACGGATTACATCAATTCCTCCATTGATCTCGTGATACAAAACATTTGGGTTGGAGGCACCTTAGCGATCATTATTTTGCTCCTCTTTCTACGCTCCTGGCGACCGACAATCATTATCGGAGCAGCCATCCCCGTGTCCGTGATTGGAACGTTCGTTGCCATGGCAGCATTGGGGCGATCTCTAAATGTAGTGAGTCTGGCAGGGATAGCTTTCGCGGTAGGCATGGTCGTTGATGCCGCTATCGTTGTCCTAGAGAACATTTTCCGTTTACGTCAACAGGGCATGAGCTCTGCCGAGGCTGCCTATCAAGGCACGCAGCAGGTCTGGCCGGCAGTGCTGGTATCGTCCCTAACGACAGTAATGGTGTTCATCCCAATACTTTTTATGGATTTAGAGGCGGGGCAACTCTTCCGGGATATCGGGGTAGCGATCTCTGTGTCAGTCATCCTCTCACTATTTGTATCGGTGACTCTGATTCCAGGCCTCTCCAATAGAGTTTTTACAAACGCCGCTCTTGGTGAGCGTCCTGGTCTACGACTCCCCTTAATCGATGACTTTGCTAAAACGTTCACCGCATTTTGGGTTTCCTTTGCAACCTACATGGTGAACCGGAAAGCCCAAGCCTTCGGGCTGGTATGTTTGATGACTTTGGGCGCTGGATTATTTGCCTGGGTTGCACTACCCAAACTAGATTACCTTCCGACAGGTAACCGCAATCTGGCTATCGGATTCGTTCAGCCCCCAGCCGGGTACAACCTGAAAACAATGGACAAAATTATGACGCGAGTACAAGAAAAAACTCGCAAATTTTGGTCTGAAACCATAGATCGAGGTGAAAAGGCCATCGAGAAAGTTTCGGGTGATGTTGAGAAAAAAATTGAACGCTTCCTCTATGTCGCGCTCCGCGGTCGTGCGTTTGTCGCTGGAACCCATGTCGACAACTCTAAGGCAAACGAATTGATTCCCCTATTACAAACTCCAGCACGGGAGGAGCCAGGTACATTTGCTTTTGTTTTCCAACCCTCGCTATGGGGGCGATCCATTGGGTCTGGCAGAGCAATCAGTGTCGATGTCACAGGGCCTGATCTAGAGACGAATTACCGTATTGCGCAAACAACCTTTTTCCGGCTGCTAGGACAGTTTCCGCCTCGTGAAGGCAACCGAATTCGTCCGCGCCCTGGCCTATCTTTGGGCGAGCCAGAGATCCGGTTAACACCAAACCGTCTTAAACTGCGGGATAACGGCGTTTCGGCACTCGAGTTGGGCCAGACGATCGATGCCTTCAACGATGGACTTAGGATAGCCGAAGTAACCTATCGGGGAAAAAGGGTCGACGTGACTTTGAAAGGGCCCGAACCAGAGAAGGAGTTCACGCAAAGCATTTATAATCTTCCGATCGTCACTCAGGATGGCAGGATAGTGCCAGTGCAAAGTCTGAGTGATATTGCTGTGACGACGGGGCCCACTCAGGTTCGTCGCATTGATCGCTTTCGAACTGTTACTCTCCAGGTCACGCCGAGGGATGACATTCCTTTGGAAGCTGCTATCGATAAAATTCGAGAGAAAGTAGTCGGCCCGCTAATCAGTAGAGGTCTGCCAGATGGGGTGAACATCCGAATTTCCGGCAGCGCAGATAAACTTCAAGAAACCTGGAACGAGATTAGCTTCGGCATCATTCTTGCGGTTATTATCGTCTATCTCGTGATGGCTGTTTTATTTGAGAGCTTTATTTATCCTCTCATCGTTATGTTATCTGTGCCGGTTGCCGCTGCTGGCGGACTTATGGGCCTCGCCATTCTGAACATATTTGTTACCCAATCATTAGATATGCTGACAATGATGGGCTTTATAATTTTAATTGGAATTGTTGTGAATAATGCGATTCTATTAGTCCACCAGACCCTTTATCATATTCGTGTCGAGAATATGATAGCGGGGGATGCTATTCAAGAAGCTACTCGTAACCGTGTTCGCCCAATCTTCATGTCCACACTAACCTCCATCTTCGGAATGATGCCCCTCGTCTTGTTCCCCGGAGCAGGTTCGGAACTTTACCGAGGTCTTGGGTCTGTAGTGCTCGGTGGCTTATCGCTCTCTGCCGTCCTAACTCTTGCCCTTGTACCACCGATCATGTCGTTCACTTTAGGGCTACTTGAAAAAACTGGTCGAACATCCAAGGCCGCTCCAACGGCTGCGAAATAGACGCATGGCGGCTGACAGTCTGCCTAATCGGATGTAGACTATGAATCCCAGAGAATAACTGTTTTTGGAGGCAAGAGTGGATAACGATATCCGTTATTTATGTGGTGACGCAAACTATATCGTCGAAAATAATGCGCGGCATGTCTGGCATCCAATGGTGGATCCCAACGCGTCTGCGGCCAATCCTCCCGTTATTATCGATAAAAGTGACGGCGTTTATGTTTATGACATAGATGGCTCATGCTACTTGGATTGCACAGCTAGCCTCTGGAATGTCAATGTGGGCCATAACCGGCCGGAGGTAAAACAAGCCATCATCGACCAGCTTGATCGTCTTGCCTATTACAATACCTTTGGAAATGCCTCAAACCCCCCATCAATTGCGCTGTCAACCTTGCTTGTAGATCTGCTCAGCGAGGAGAATATGAAGCGGGTGATTTTTTCATCCGGCGGTTCCGACGCGATCGAGACTGCGCTTAAAATTACTCGACAATACTGGAAGCTGGAGGG